>JBFXAS010000379.1:0-2639 GCA_050184075.1 Gemmatimonadales bacterium | reverse complement strand
ACACCAGGCCCACGCCGCCGAGCAGCACCAGCAGCGACGACCTGCTCTCACCGAACCTCGACTCGCGGAGCCCGACCAGGGTGACCGGGTGTTCCGGGCTCACCCCGTGGCGCCCCGGAAACTCCTGGCTCCATCGGACGGCGAGGTCGGTCACCTTTGCCTGGGTGGCCTCCAGGGTCGCGCCGGGCTCGGTCCGGCCGATCATCGTCAGGTAATGCGAGGACCGCCCGCCCGGGGCGAGCGGATCGACCTCGTTGGGCCGGAGCAGGTCGACCGGGCGCTCGGGAAAGACGAAATCCTCGGGCAGCACACCCACCACCGTGACCGGGCGACCGTTCAGGGTCACGTCCCGTCCGACCGCTCGCGGGTCGGCGGCGAAGGCGCCCACCCAGAGGGCGTGCGAGAGGATCACCACGCTGGCGTTGCCAGGTCGGTCCTCGTCCGTGCGGAAGCCCCGACCGAGGGCCGGGGCCACGCCGAGCAGGTCGAGGAAGTTGGCGGAGACGTAGCCGGCCGAGGCCCGCAGCGGCTGGTCGGCGCCTCCCAGGTTGACGTCACCGATCCAGTATCCCGCGAGGGTGAGTCCGACGCCCGCTTCGCGGAGCTCGAGGAACTCCGGCTCCGACGCGGGGATCGGTTGGGTCGCGCCCGAGTGCTCGTGGACGAAGCTGAGTCGGACGTCGACCAGCTCGGCGGGTGCTCGAAAGGGCAGCGGTCGGAGCAGCGCGCTTCGAGCGACCGAGTAGATGGCCGCGTTCGCGCCGATGCCGAGGGCGAGCGTCAGCACCGAGACGAGGGTGAAGGTCGGGCTGCGCCAGAGGCTGCGCCCGGCGAGCCGGAGATCCCGGCGCCAGGTGGGGCTCGCCCGCGCGCGACGGCGGATTCCGAGCGCGTCCTCGCAGGCCCCGAGGGCGGCGGCCAGACCCGCCCGAGTCCGACTGGGCAGGGCGGCACCGGAGCGCGCCCCTTCGTGGGCGATCCGGACCAGCTCGGCGTGCCATTCCCGAAGCCAATCCGCCCGTCGCTCGGGCGGGACCAGGCGCGCCACCGCGGCGAGCCACCGGGGATAGGACGTCTCGGTCATGGGGCGCCGAAGGCCTCGCGGCCGGGGGCCGCGGCAAGGTCGGGGAAGCGCCGCCGCGCCTCGGCGAGCACCGGCTCCGCCGCGCGGCTCAGCTTGTAGTAGCGTCGGCTGGGGCGGCCCTCGACCCGAGCGGCTCTGGGGTCCTCCCAGGCGCCGGAGGCGAGCTTGGCTTCCTCCAGTCGATGGAGGATCTGGTAGACCGCGCCGGGGCGGAGGCCCACGGCGGTCGCGATGTCGAAGCCGTACCGGTGTCCGGCGGCGAGCGCCTGGAGCACCATGGCGGTGGGGTAGGTCATCCGAATGTCGGTCATCTGCTCCGCCACGCCCGGGGGCGCTCGACCCATGAACGTTCTTGATCTAAGGCTATCTTGATATAGGTACGGACGGAGCGGCCCGCAAGATTCGACCGGGGCGAGGCTGCCCCTCGGCGCGGTGCCAGGGTCCTGGAGCGAGCGGCGCGGGTGGGATTCGAACCCACGGTACCCTTTGGGGTACGCCGGTTTTCAAGACCGGTGCATTCAACCACTCTGCCACCACGCCGTGCTTTCAAGCTAAACGGCTACCTCCCGTCGAAGAGAGCCGCCGCGGAGTCCGGGGAGATCAAGCTCCGCGCCACGGCCTCGGCGATCGAGTCCGCCCGGGCGCCGGCCACGGTGTCACCCTGCTGCCGGAGGGTGGCCCCGACGCCGTAGAACACCACCGCGTAGAGCTCGAGGATCGAGCGCGACGGCGGATCGACCCAGCCGCGCGGGCGCGGCCTTGCCACCGGTCCGGCCCGGTAGGCGTCGAGCAGCCGGCGGGTCCGCTCCATGTCCATCCAGCCCATCCCGGCGCTCATCACGACCGAGTCGCTCGGCTGGACCGGGTTCGGGTAGAGCTTCCGGACGAAGCCCTGCGACACCAGGTAGGGCGTCAGCCCGAAGGTCTCGTCGGGATAGGTGCCCACGCTCCAGCTGAAGTAGATCGGCCGCTTGCCGAGGTTGTCTCTGATGATGAGCAGGGTGGCGAGGTCCTTCCGGTCGATCACCTCGTCGCCGAACTCGATCTGGATGTTGCCGAAGGCGAGCCGCTCCGCGGGCCGGCGCATGATCTCCGGCAGGCTGTCAATCTCGTCGACCGGGACCGTGAACACCGGGCCGGTCGGGTGGGGCCACGCCACCGGGTTCCGGGCAAGCGCGGTGGTGTCGGTGAGCGGACGGCCCGCGGTGGTGTCGCCGGTCGGCTTCCAGAGATCGATCGACCGGGACGGGTCGAAGGGCGGCGCCTCGCGGCGATGGAGCTGCTTGAGGTGCCACTCGGTGTTCATCAGCGACATGTTCGCCACGGTCACGTCGGGCCGGATCCCCTCGACCTCCTGGGCGTACCAGAGCGGGAAGGTGTCGTTGTCGCCGGCGGTGACCACGATGCCGTACGGCTCGACGCTCTCGAGCAGGTCGCGGGCGAAGTCGCGGGCCGCCACTACGTGTGCCCGGCTGGCGGTGGTGCGATTTCCGAAGAGCGGGATCAGGGCGATGACGGCGACCGGCATAGCCGCGAGCCAGGCCTGGCTGCGGAC
>JBFXAS010000378.1:0-2811 GCA_050184075.1 Gemmatimonadales bacterium | reverse complement strand
GTGTTGGAGAAAGCGGTTCTCCAGAATAAGACGACGCTTCTCGAGGGCGTTTTCAACACGCGCGCGGAACTCCGAGATCTCCACGGGCTTGGCCAGGTAGTCGACGGCTCCCTGCTGCAGCGCCTCGACGGCGGTGGTGACCTCCGCCACGCCCGTCAGCACGATCACGGCGGTGTCCGGATAACGGCGCCGGATCGCCCGGAGCAGGGCCAGACCGTCCATCTCGGGCATGTAGAGGTCGCTCACCACCAGGGGTACCTCGCCGGTGGCCTCCAGCAGCGCGAGCCCGCTCCGCCCGTCAGGCGCCTCCACCGCCGCCACGCCGATCGCCTCCAGGACCCGGACGAGGGATCGGCGAACGGCGGCGTCATCGTCGACCACCAATGCCCCTGGAGGGGCCACGACCGGGGCTGGCGGTGCCTGGCTCATGGCGCGTAAGTTATTAGGGTCCAATCACTTCATCAACAAAATGGGCCCGCCATGACCCGCATCGGACCGCACGACCGCCTCGCCCGCCCCGGGACCCGGGCCGTGCACGCCGGCCAGATCGACGACCCCCTCGCCGGGGCGATCATGCCGCCCATCTACCAGACCTCGACCTACAAGCAAGCCGGCCTCGGCCAGCACAAGGGCTACGAGTACGGCCGGACCCAGAACCCCACCCGCGAGGCCCTCGAGCGCAACGTGGCCAGCCTCGAAGGGGCCGAGCACGGATTCGCCTTCGGCTCCGGGCTCGCTACCCTGGACGCCATCCTCAAGCTGCTGAAAGCCGGCGACCACGTGGTGAGCGCGGCGAATCTCTACGGCGGAAGTCACCGGCTGATGACGCAGGTGTATCAGTCGCTGGGGCAGAGCTTCACCTTCGTCGATGCCCGGGACCCGGAGAACATCGCCCGGGCGGTGACCCCGGCCACCCGGATGGTCTACTGCGAGACGCCGACCAATCCGATGATGTTCCTCACCGACCTGCAGGCGGTGGGCGACATCTGTCAGGCCCGGGGCCTCTTGTTCGTGGTCGACAACACCTTCGCCAGCCCGATCCTCCAGCAACCCCTCCGATTCGGCGCCGACCTGGTGATGCACTCGACCACCAAGTACCTCAACGGGCACAGCGACATGGTGGGCGGGATCGTGCTGACCAGCCGCGACGACCTCGCCGAGCGGATCGGCTTCCTCCAGAACGCGTCTGGGGCCGTGCCGGGCCCGATGGACTGCTGGTTGGCGCTCCGGGGCGTGAAGACCCTCCCGCTCCGGATGAAGCAGCACGACGCGAATGGCCGCCGGATCGCGGCCTGGCTCAGCGAGCAGCCCGCGGTGAAGAAGGTCTACTACCCGGGCTTGCCGAGCCATCCGCAGCACGAGCTGGCCAAGCGGCAGATGTGCGGCTTCGGCGGGATGATCTCCTTCGACGTCGGCGACGTCGCCGTCGCCAGGCGGATCCTCGGCGGCACCAGGATCTTCGCCCTGGCCGAGTCGCTGGGCGGGGTCGAGAGCCTGATCGGCCATCCGGCCTCCCAGACCCACGCCTCGGTTCCGAAGGCGATGCGCGACGAGATGGGACTCACCGACAGCCTGGTCCGGCTCTCGTGCGGCATCGAGGAGCCCGAGGACCTGATCGACGATCTCGCTCAGGCGATGCGATGAGGTCGTTCGACGAAGAGACCGACGACCCTGACTCCGGTTACGCCACCGAGGCGCCGGTGGTCTGCCCCTGGTGCGGCGCCGAGACCCTGATCGCGATCGACCTGGGCGGCGGCGACGAGCAGGAGTACGTCGAAGACTGCGCCGTCTGCTGCCGGCCCTGGCACCTCCTGGTGAGGCTCGACCAGGTCGGCGGGCCGCAGGTCGAGGTGAGCATCGACCAGTAGCCCGCCCTGACCCCGACCCGGGGTGCTCGATCGTTCGGGGCTCGCTGCTCTGGCCCGCCCTCCGGCGGCTCGCCCTCCATCTCGGCGCGCTGGCCCTGGTCTGGGCGGCCCTCCGCTCCTCCCGTCACCGTCTCAAGCTGGTCGGCTGGCTCGGCCGGCTGCACGGCGTGGTGATGGCGTTGAGCGGGCTCTCGATCGTGGTGGCGCTGGTGGCCTGGCGGGTGTTGTTCGCGTTCCCGCCTCATCTGAGCTGGTGATCGACCTGCAAGACTCACCCGGCGACCGGGACCGACAGGTGCTGACCGCCGCTGTCCGGCCGCCGGAGCGGGGCAGGTCCGACGCCCCGGCCCCGAAGCGATCAGGGCGAGCCCGATGGCGCCGCCCGCTCCGCCAGATAGTGCTGCCAGATGAGCCGCGCGGCGACCGAGCGCCACGGCGCCCACCGGGCCGCGATCCGAGCCTGCCGCTCCTGGTCCGGCACTCTTCGCATCCGCTTCACGGCCTGAAGCCCCTTGGCGAGCGCCAGGTCGCCGCTCGGCCAGATGTCAGGCCGCCGGAGCGCCATCAGGAAGTAGACCGCCACGCTCCACGGACCGAGGCCGGGCACCGCGAGCAGCAACGCCTCGCCTTCCCGATCCGACGCCCGCGCCACCTGGCCGAGATCGAGCGTCCCCGACCCCACCCGCTCGGCCAGCCCGAGGCAGTAGCGCGACTTCTGGCCGGTGAACCCGAGCCCTCGGAGTCCGTCCACGCCAAGCTCGACGACCGCCGCGGGTGTGACCGCCCCGACCCGGGTCACGAGCCTCCCGTACATCGTGCGGGCGGCGGCCAGGGACACCTGTTGCTCGAGGATGATCTTCACCAGCGTCGAGAAGCCGGGCCGGCGGCCCCAAACCGGAGGGGAGCCGTGCCGCTCGAGCACTCTGGCCAGGTCGGGGTCGCG
>JBFXAS010000377.1:0-2863 GCA_050184075.1 Gemmatimonadales bacterium | reverse complement strand
AGAGCTCCGCCAGGATCGGCTCCACCAACGCGCGCAGGGCGCGCAGGGGGTGGTCGGCCGGAATCCGGGTCTCCAAGGCGACGTAGCTGAACATCGCGACCGGTTTCGGCTCGGGACCCCGCATCGGCTGGACTCAGCGTTAGGGATGGACCAATCTATGGCACACCGGTCCATCGGACGATGACACCGATCACTTTTTCAGCAGCCTGCTAGGGAGCGCCGCCCGAGAGCGCCCCCCTGACCGCCTCCATGGCCGGGTGACGCTCGAGATCGCCGAGGAGAAGGTCCACGGGCTGGTTAGATGTCTCTCGCCCTGCCGGAGCGCCCCGGACCAACCGGACAGCCATCCTCGCCGATCAGAGAGCCCGCCTCGCCGCCAGGACCGCACTTCCCGATCAGGGCGGCCCTCGCCGCCTCGGAGGTCCTCCTCATCGCCGGGCGCGCGCTCCGCTCGGCACGACCCGGAGCAGGCGGTCGCTCGGCACGATCGCCAGGCCGCCCGTCCCGACGCCGAGCACCCTGCCCGTCGCCGCGTCGCGGATCAACACCCGCGCGGCCCGATCCGGATCCCAGCGGAGCTCGGTCCGCCCCACCGCCAGGCGCCGGGTCCGGAGCGCAACGACCGGATCGTCGCCGCCTAACGGCGTCACCGCCGAGCGGCCGGAGGATTCGACCACCACCGAGACGATCTCGGCTTCAGTCGAGCGCGAGATCGGCACCAGCGCGGTGAAGGTCCTGAGCTCGCCGAGCTCCTGCCGCACCGGTCGCTCCCACCGCTCGGCCACGGTCCGGCCGCCGCCGTCGAGCAGCCGCACCCGGACCGTGGCGCCCCGCCCTTCCGGCAGCAGCGGACCCTCCGTGACGAACCCCGGATCGATCGTGGGAACCCCGTCGCCGCCGATCCGGCCCGTCACGACCACCACCCGCCCGGACGGCGGCCCGGTGATCGGCCCGCTCGCCTCGCGCCACTGGCGGATCGCGTCCCAGGTGTAGTCGCTCACCCACTGCGGGGAGCAATAGCCCATCACGTCGCCGATCGTGGAGGGAATCGGGGTGGCCCTGATGGCGACACCGCGCGCCCAGGACGCGACGTCGTGCCCGACCCGACCGATCGCGCCACCTGGATAGGGAAACGACGGGTCGAGCGGACTGCCGGCACCGCACGAGGGCGCGTGGCGGCGTCCGAGCGCGTGCGCCAGCTCGTGCGAGACCAGCTCCGCCGACAGGCCCTGGTTGTTGAACCAGCCGACCGCCACGCCGGACGAGGTGCGGCCGCCCGGACCGACGTCGTTGGGGTCTGAGGGAATGGCCGACCAGCCTCCGTTGGTGACCTGGTTGAACCCGGAGGGCGGTCGGATCACGCCGTACCAGTAGTGCGCCGAGTAGCTCGGATCGAGGGTGCGCGCGAGGTCGAGCTCCTGCACCAGCTGAACCCAGAATCCCGGGTCTCCGCCGCTCGGCGGGGTCCCAAACGAAGCGCTCGTCGCGATCGGCGACGCCACGGTGGCCGAGATCGGCCCGGTGGGAAGCACCGCGCGGACGGCGGTCAGATACTGTTCCAAGTTGCCCTGGTCGACGTTGCCGATCGAGCTCGACGGGTCCGAGATCATCACGGGCACGAAGCGGATCGGGAGGGTCGGCAGCGACGCGATCGAGAGCGGCGCCGGGGCCAGCGCGGGGGCCCGGATGGTCGGGGCGACGCCGGCGCGGGCGGCGGCATCGAGCACCGTCGCCTCCCAGCTGGCCCCGCCCATGACCAGGTTGGCGGGAATGAGAACCTGGGCCGACGGGGACTCCAGGGAGACCGCGGCAGCCAATGGACCCGTCTGGACCGTGTCGGCGAAGACCACACCGCCGGCCACGAACAGGTGAAAGGCGACCCGGACGCCGCCCGGGATCGCGGGCGTCGCCGAGACCAGGAGATTGGCCGCCGCTGCCCGCCCCTCCACCAGCGGGAGGGTGCCGGTCGCGTTCTGGATGGCCTGGGTCAGCTGGACGGCGAGCTGGATGGTCTGCGCGCCGGCGACGGTCACGTTCGCGAATCCCTCGACGCTTCCGACGGCCGCAGTGATGCGCGCGGTCCCGACCCCAACCGCGGTCACCAGGCCGCCCGTCGACACCGTGGCGACGTCGGCGGCGTTGCTCGACCAGGTCACTGAAGCCGAGACCGGATTCCCCCGGTTGTCGCTGGCGGTTGCGGTGAGTTGGGCCGTGCCGCCTGGCGCGAGGGAGACGCTCGCGGGCATCACGCTCACCGACGCGACCGTCGGGGCCGGCTCGACCCCGCCGTCGCCGCAGGCCGCCAGCGCGCCGATCACGACGAGCGACGAGAGTCCGCGCCGGCTCACGGACGCGTTCCGAAGCTCGGCGGGCCGACCTGCCGGAGTGGCGCGGCGAGGTTGGCGAACTCCGTGAGCATCCGCCGGGTATCACGGGGATCGATGATCTCCTCCACCAGAAACCGCTCGGCCGTCCGGAAGGGCGAGCGGATCCGGTCGAGCTCGGCCATGATCTCGGCGACCCGTGCCTCCGGATCGGGCGAGGCCTCGAGCTCGGCCTTGTAGGCGGCCTGGATCCCGCCCTCGAGCGGCAGCGAGCCCCAATCCGCGGACGGCCACGCGAAGCGATACCGATACCGGGTGTGATTCCCGTGACCGGCCCCGGCCACGCCGAAGGCCTTTCGGATCACCACCGTGCACCACGGCACCGTGGCCTGGTAGATCGCCGCGAGCGCCCGGACCCCGTGGCGGATCGTCCCTTCGCTCTCCGCCCGACTGCCCACCAGAAAGCCCGGGTTGTCGACCAGATGCACCACCGGCAGATGGAAGGTCTCCGCGAGATCGACGAAGCGCAGCAGCTTGTC
>JBFXAS010000376.1:0-2869 GCA_050184075.1 Gemmatimonadales bacterium | reverse complement strand
CCGAAGCTCTGACTGGTGAGATCGTACTCGAGCTTCCAGTCGATCCCCTCGCGGTTGGCCTCCCAGACCGCGCTGTAGAAGTTGGTCGACCCTTGGAGGAAGCCCTCGATGTCGGTCGGTCGCTCGGAGTTGGTCCTGACGTTCTGGATCTCCTGGTCGAGCAGGGCGCTGGTCAGGCCCGTTTGGCGCCGCCAGGTCGAGCGGCGAGAGGGGCGCTTTTCCCACAGGTCGACGTACCCGTCATGGAGACCCGGCAGCAGGATCCGCTAGAGGTCGGCTGGCGCGTTGCCGCCGGCGCCGCTGCTTCCGAGCCCCCCGGTGAGGAATGGTCTGATCCCCATCGCCTCCTCGACCGCGACGTTGGTGCCCGCCTTGTAGATCGAGAAGCCCCACTGGACGTCGGTCGCGTCGTGCGGCAGCGAGGTGCCCAGGCACGCCACGGATGTCGCTGGTGGCCGGGGCGGGGTCGTGGGCGTGGTCGGGGGGGTCGGCAGGGGCTGCTTTGGGGTGAGATTCCCGCCCGGCTCGTTCGGGTTGGCTGGCGGCGGTTGGACCGCCACTCGCGCGGCGGCCACCGAGCCGGGGCGGACCCAGAGCTGCCCACCGCCCCCAGCGATGGCCGGCGCGTTCACCTGCAGGCGATCCGGCGCCAGCAGGGTCCAGGTCGCCGGGTGGAAGCTGCGGTCGGTCCCGAGCGCCTGGAGGCCGCCGCTGGCGCCGATGGCTTGCCAGAGGACCGTGCCGACTCGGAGCTGTCGAGGCGCCGTCGCGGTGAGATAGCGCACCGTGGCGTCGATGCCTTGGACCCTGATCTTGGTGCCGTCGCCAGGGGTGCCGGGTGGGGCCACCCGAACCCAGTCGCCGCTCAGGTCCGCGCCGGCCCGCCGCCAGAGCTGATCGTCGCCTGCCGTGCCCCCTGGATAGTGCACCGCCAGCTGGATCTCGTCGGGGCCGGTGAGCTTCATCGTGGCGGGGTAGTAGTTGCCGTCGCTCCCTTTCACCTCGAGCGATCCGCTGCTCTGGATCTTCTGCCAGAGCGCCTCGCCGACCTTCCAATGGGGCCTCGCCGGCACCGGCACATAGGTGAGCACCCCCTTGGCGCCGCCGATCGTGATCCGCATCAGGTCGTTCGGGTCGTTGTTGCTGTCGATCCGGACCCAGTCGCCCGTGAGGGTGTGCCCCGAGACGACTTGGCCGGCCGCGGGTCGGGTCAGGCCCAGGATCGCGGCGAGGGCCATCAGGCATCGGATCGTGCGAGCTGTCTTCATGCGGTCTCCGGTGTCCGAGTCCCGGCCGACGCGCGGTCGCGCGGTCACCTTCCTGAACGGAACTCCGGGCCCGGCCCCGCCAATTCGGGACCGCCGCGCGGCCCGGTTCTCGAAGCCGCGACTGGCGGCGTCGTACGACGTCCCTGGCCGCAACCCATTCCCTGGGGCCAGGCGCAACTCGCCTTGCCGTGCTCGGGTGGCGGGTTTTCTCTCGCGAATGCGTTCATTCAAGGGAGCAGAGACGACCCGCCCGAACGTGTTTCGAGGGGGGGGACCTGATCAACCGGGGAGGCCGACCATGCTGTACCGCGTGACCGTGATCCTGCTCGGGGCCTTCGCCCTGGGCGCGGCGGGAGGGCAGCAGAGCGCTCGAGAGATACTGGAGACCATGCGCGCCCGGCAGCTCGCCCGTTGGGATACCGTCGCCAACTACACCGTCTTCCAGAAACCCACCGCAGTCGAGCTACCGGGGCTGGGCGAGGGGCGTGAGCTCGAGATCCCGATGCATTATCAGAAGCACGACATCGAAGGCCAACCCGCCTTCGGCTTGGTTCCGGGCAACGAGTACCAGGTGGCGGTGGCGCAGGCCAGCGAGCATGGCGAGTACGTCACCCCGGAGTTCTTCGAGCGAGGCGCCGATGCGCAACGGATGACGGCCGACGCGTTCGACGCCGAGCTGGCGCGCTCGGGCATGCCCAAGCTCCCCGGCATGAACTATCCCGGTCAGATGATGCGAGACAACGCCGTGTTCATGGATGCCAGCGGCCAGGCGGTCCGAGAGGCGGAGGCCGGCGACTTCGGGCGGGCGAACGCCGCCGCCAATCTGGTCGCGATGGCCGAGATGGCCGAGCGGCTCGAGCTCGTCGGTCGAGAGCGAGTGGACGACCGCCACGCCTACCACCTGAGGGCGGAGGGCCTCGATCGAGTGGTGAGCGAGCCGGGTGAAGAGCACCGCTTCACCATTCGCTCGGTCCACCTCTGGGTCGACGCGGAACAGTACGTCACACTGCGGACCACGATGGCCGGGGAGCTGGAGGCCGAGGGGCAGAAGCGCGAGGTGACCTTCGAGCAGCACTTCCAGGACTACCGCCAGGTCGGTCCCCTCTACGAGTCGTTCCGCCAGGTGATGCGGATGACGGGCTTGATGGGCGAGATGGATCCGAAGGACAAGAAGAAGATGGAAGAGATGCAGAAGCAGCTCGCCGAATTCGAGGCGCAGCGGGACAAGATCCCGGCCGCCGCGAGGGGCATGGTCGACCGCCAGATGGCCCGCGCCAAGGCCCAGATGGAGATGCTCACCGGCGACAAGGGGTTCGAGTTCGTGACCGAGGTGACCAGGATCGAGATCAACACCGGCCCGCCTCCTCCCGGCAGCCATCGCTGAGCGCTGCGCGACGGGCCCCCCGAGCGGGCGGCTCGCGCGCCCAACGAGTGTTCGACCTCACTGCCCTGTCCTCTGCAGACCTTGATCGGGGCCACCCGTTCAGTATCTTCGGGGTCGGCCGGGCGCCTGGCCGCAGCGGGACGCCCCGCCACAAGTGGTGTTGGGGCCTGTAGCTCAGGTGGTTAGAGCGCACGCCTGATAAGCGTGAGGTCGGTAG
>JBFXAS010000375.1:0-2947 GCA_050184075.1 Gemmatimonadales bacterium | reverse complement strand
GGGCTCGGTGACGTGGTGATCGTCACCGTGAAGGACGCCATCCCGAGCGGCCAGGTGAAGAAGGGCGACGTCGCCCGCGCGGTGATCGTCCGGACCGCGAAGGAGACCCGTCGACGGGACGGCTCCTACATCCGGTTCGACGAGAACGCGGCGGTGCTGATCAACGACACGGGTGAGCCGCGGGCCACCCGCATCTTCGGGCCCGTCGCCCGAGAGCTGCGCGAGAAGAAGTACATGAAGATCGTGTCGCTCGCGCCGGAGGTGATCTGACATGCGGCGGTTGGTGCATCGCAAGGCCAAGCGGGTTCGGCAGAAGCCGGTGGTCCGGGTTCGGATGCCGATCACCAAGGGTGACATGGTGGTCGTGATCTCAGGGGCCCACAAGGACAAGCGCGCCCGGGTGCTCCGGGTGCATCCCAAGACCGGCCGGGTGACGCTCGAGGGCGTCAACCTGGTGAAGAAGCATCTCCGCGCCCAGCAGGCCGGTGGCGAATCGGGGATCATCACCAAGCCGGCGCCGATCCATCACTCGAACGTGATGCTGATCGACCCGAAGTCGGACGAGCCGACTCGGGTCAAGCGCCGGAAGGACAAGGATGGCACGGTGGAGCGGATCGCCGTGAAGTCGGGGCAGTCGATCCCGAGGAATCGATAGGGTATGGCCGAGACCAAGACGAAGGCCCCCAAGAAGGGGGCGGGCCCGCCGATCAAGGGCGGCAAGAAGGGCGAGAAGAAGGCCACCGGAGGGGATCCGGCGCCCAAGGTGAGCGAGGGCACGCCCCGGCTCCAGCAGTACTACCAGGACACGATCCGGCCCCGGCTGGCCAAGGCGTTCGGGCTCACCAACCCGAACCAGATTCCACGGCTGGTCAAGGTCGTTCTGAACGTCGGGGTCGGCGAGGCCAGCAAGAACCCCAAGGCGCTCGACGCGGCCGTCGAGGAGCTCTCGGCGATCACCGGCCAGCGGCCGGTGGTGACCCGCGCCAAGAAGGCGATCTCGAACTTCAACCTGCGGGCGGGCGTGCCGGTGGGCGCGATGGTGACCCTGCGTGGTGCTCGGATGTACGAGTTCCTCGATCGGTTCATCAGCCTCGCGGTGCCGCGGATCCGGGATTTCCGCGGGCTCCCGGGCCGGAGCTTCGACGGGCGGGGGAACTACAGCTTCGGTCTCAAGGAGCAGCTGGTGTTTCCGGAGATCGACTACGACAAGGTGGACAAGATCCACGGCATGGACATCGCCATCGTGACGACGGCGGGCCGTGACGATCTGGCGCTGGCGCTGCTCAGGGAGTTCGGCTGGCCGTTCCGGGGCGAGACCCCGAAGCCGGTCGAGTTCTCCACGAACGGCAACGCGGCTTAAGGCGGGCGAGAGGATAGAGGATGGCCAAGACCTGTTGGATCGAGCGCGCCAAGCGCGCCCCGAAGTTCAAGTCGCGTGTGGTGCGCCGGTGTCAGCGGTGCGGACGGTCGCGCGCGGTGCTCCGGAAGTTCGGTCTCTGTCGGATCTGCTTCAGAGAACTGGCGCTCAAGGGGCACGTCCCGGGCGTTCGTAAGGCCAGCTGGTAAGGAGACGGGCGAAATGAGCATGACGGATCCCGTGGCGGATATGCTGACCCGCATCCGGAACGCGTACGCGGCCGGCCACCGTCGGGTGGACGTGCCCAAGTCCCGCCTGAAGGCGGAGCTGGCGCGGATTCTCCGGGAGCACCACTTCCTCGCCGACTATCGCGAGCTCACGGACGGGGCGCGCGGGGTGCTGCGGCTCACCCTCCGCTACCACAACGAGAAGCCGGTGATTCGGGAGCTCAAGCGGGTCTCGACGCCGGGTCTGCGGCGGTACGTGAAGTGCCGCGAGCTGCCGCGCGTCAAGAACGGACTCGGGATGGCGATCGTCTCGACCCCGAAGGGGTTGATGAGCGACCGCGAGGCCCGGGCGCAGAATCTGGGCGGCGAGCTGCTCGCCGTCGTCTGGTAGGAGGGCGCCAGTGTCTCGGATTGGAAAGCGTCCGATCCCGGTGCCGAGCGGGGTCTCGGTCGAGATCAAGGACCGCCTGGTCAAGGCCAAGGGGCCAAAGGGCGAGCTCTCCCGGGTGCTCCCGGGCGGGATCGAGGCCACGCTCGAGAACAACGTGATCACCGTGACCCGGCCCAACGACGAGGAGCGGAACAAGGCGCTGCACGGCCTGTCCCGCACCCTGGTCGCGAACCTGGTCGAAGGGGTCCACCAGGGCTACGAGAAGGTGCTCGAGATCCAGGGCGTCGGATACAAGGCCGAGCTCAAGGGCACGGACCTGGTGCTCACCGTGGGGCTCTCCCACACGGTCACCTATCCGGCGCCCGCGGGGATCGGGTTCACGGTAGAGAACAACACGGTCGTGAAGGTGGCCGGCGCCAACAAGGAGCTGGTGGGCCAGGTGGCCGCCGAGCTCCGCCAGGTGCGGCCGCCCGAGCCCTACAAGGGCAAGGGCGTCCGCTATCGGGGCGAGCGGGTCCGGCGGAAGGCCGGCAAGACAGGAGCCAAGTAACCGATGCGCGCGATTCATTCACCGCGTACCCGTGACGAGCGGCGGTACCGCCGCCACCTCCGGGTCCGGAAGAAGGTCACCGGCACCGAGGAGCGCCCCCGGCTGGTGGTGTTCCGCTCCAGCAAGCACATCTACGCCCAGCTGGTCAACGACGACCGCGGCGTGGTGCTGATGGGCGTGAGCGACCGGAGCGAGGGGCTCGAGCTCGAGGGCACGGGCAAGGTGGCCAGGAGCCGGGCGGTCGGGAAGCTGATCGGCGCCAAGGCCAAGGCGGCCGGCATCGGCCGGGTGGTCTTCGACCGGGGCGGCTTTCGGTATCACGGGCGGGTCAAGGCCGTCGCTGACGGCGCCCGCGAAGTTGGATTGGAGTTCTAAATGACCGGACCAGAGACGCCGACCACCGAGACGACCGACGCCCCGTC
>JBFXAS010000374.1:0-3027 GCA_050184075.1 Gemmatimonadales bacterium | reverse complement strand
CCGGATGGCGTGGGTCGACAGCCTGCTCCGCCTGCCCGAGGTACGCCGGTACTGGCCTCGGGGCAGCGATCTCCGCTGGTCCACCGCCACCGAAGGCGGCTCCGCCCTGCTCTACGCCCTCGAGGGGCGCCCGATCATCACCGGGACCAGCCTGGAGAGTGCGCGGGCCCAGCTGGATCCGCTCACCGGCGGCGCGGAGGTGGCCTTCGAGCTCGATCGGGCCGGCGGGCGACGGTTCGGCGACGTGACCGGCCGCCACGTGGGCGACTACCTCGCCATCATGCTCGACGGGCGGGTGCAGGGCCGTCCCCCGGTGATCGAGAGCCGGATCGACCGTCACGGCCGGATTCAGCTCGGCGGGCGAACGCTCGCCGAGGCGAGCGATCTGGCCCTGGTGCTGAGGGCAGGCGCCCTGCCGACCCCGCTTACGGTGGTCGAGCAATACGAGATCGGGCCGAGCCTGGGTGAGGACTCGATTCGCGGTGGGATCCAGGCGGGGATCGCGGGCAGCGTCGCGGTGGTCGCGATCGTGGTCGGGTACTACGGCTGGAGTGGCGTGCTCGCCGTGCTGGCGCTCGCCATCTACGCCCTGCTCTGCCTCGGCGCGATCGCGCTCTTCGGCGGGGCGCTCACCCTGCCGGGGCTCGCCGGTTTCGTGCTCTCGGTGGGGATGGCGGTCGACGCCAACGTGCTGATCTTCGAGCGGATCCGCGAAGAGCGGCAGCGAGGCACCGGGCTCCGCGCGGCGATCGGCGACGGCTTCCGCCACGCGCTCCCGGCGATCATCGACTCCAATCTCACCACGCTGCTCACCGCGCTCTTCCTCTTCCGGTTCGGCACCGGGCCGGTCCAGGGCTTCGCGGTGACCCTGAGCGTGGGCATCGTCGCGTCGATGTTCACCGCGGTGTTCGTGACCCGGACCCTCTACCTGCTGTGGCTCAAGCGGGCCGGCGAGGGAGGGAGGCTCTCGATCGGGCGCTGGCGGCTCTTCCACGGATCGAGCTTCCGGTTCTTCGAGCGCCGGCGCTGGGCCTACGCGGCCACCGCCCTGCTGCTGGTGGTCGGGCTCGCCGTCGGGGCCGGTCGCGGAATCCGGTACGGGGTCGACTTCACCGGTGGCACCGCGAGCCAGGTGGAAACGGCCGAGCCGGTCGACCTGGCGCGAGTGCGCGCCGGGCTGCTGGAGCACGGGATCGAGGGCGCCGAGGTCCAGCGCCTCGGTGGCGATCGGGGCCTGGTGGTCCGGGCCGGCCCGACCACCGACCTCGACGGCCGGCGCGCCGCGGTGGCGGCCACGCTCGACCAGGCGGCCGGGCCCGGGCAATACACCGTGCTACGCACCGAAGGCACCAGCCCCAAGGTCGGCGAGGAGCTCCAGGCCAAGGCGCTCACCGCGATCCTGCTCTCCTTTGCCGGGGTGCTCGCCTATCTCGCCTTCCGCTTCGAGTGGCGGTTCGGAATCGCGGCGGTGGTCGCCACCGCGCACGACATCCTCGCCACCCTGGCCTTCATCGCGATCCTCGACATCGAGGTGAGTCTGGTGGTGGTGGCCGCGCTGCTCACGGTGGTGGGCTATTCGCTCAACGACACGATCGTGATCTTCGACCGGGTTCGCGAGACGCTCCATGGCCGGCGACCGCGGCCCACCGAGGCGCTGCTCGATCGCTCGGTCAACGAAACCCTTCCCAGGACCGTAATGACCGGCGGCACCGCGCTCGCCTGTCTGGTCGCGCTGGCGGTCTTCGGCGGAGCGGTGATTCGGCCCTTCGCGATGGTGATGTTCTTCGGGATCTTCGTGGGGACCTTCTCCTCGGTCTTCGTCGCGTCGCCGGTGTTGGCCTGGATCCACGAGCGCTGGCCGGCGACCCGGCAGGCCGGCGCCACCTCCCGGGACGGGTCGGCGAGCGCTACCGTCTCGGTCGCCCCCCGAGCGGGCCAATGACAGCCGGCGCTCGGATTGCACGCAATGCGAGACGAGCCCGGGGCCGGATTCGCGCCCGGCCATGGTTCGGACGCCCAACCCGTGAGGCCCCACATGAAAGCCCGGTCGCTTGGCACAGCGTTTGGCGTGTTGCTCGGCTCGCTGCTCCTCGCTCCGCCCGGCTGGTCGCAGGCCAAAGCCCCGGCCGCTTCGCTGGTGGAGCTGGTCAGAGCCTTTCTGGCTCCGGACTTCTCCACCGACTGGGACGCGGTCGAGGCCCTCCCCGGGGTGAAGTGGGCGGCGCTCCCTCCTCGGAGCCTGGAGAATTGTCTGCCCGACGGCAGCTGCTATGCCCGCCAGGGCACGGCCGCTCTCGAGGGGCGGAATCTGGTGACGATCGCGACCGGCGCCCGCACCATCGTGTCCTACGTCTACCTGCGGAACGGCTCGGCCCCCTTCGGGGAGGCGGCGGTGCTCGAGGCGCTGGAGGGTACCGGGGTCACCGTGGAGCTGGCCCGCTGCCCCGCGAGGACCGGAGCCGGCGGGACGAACTGGTATCGACTCTCGGGAAGCGGCCTGAGCCCGGGGGTGCTCTCGATCCAGACCCGCTGCAACGGTCGAGCCTGTGAGGGCTTCGCGCTCTCGCACGGGGATCAGCTTCCCCAGCTGCAGCCGCAACAGGTGAGCCTCTACAGCGAGCAGTGCGCCCCGGGCGCCGAGCGGACGACCGCGGCCAACCCGGTGGACGCCCTGGCCGACCTGCTCTACGCCTTCGTGCCGGAGACCGGCGTGAAAGGCTACGACTGGAAGACGCTCGCCGCGCTCAAGACCGGGGTGCAGTGGGACACGGCGGGGCCCAAGCGGTGGGACCTCACCGTCCTGAAGGGCGACCCGAACCCGATGGCCGTGTCCGGGACGGTCACCCTGGGCGGCCGACCGTTCAGCGTGCTGGCGAGCGGCGACGCCAGCACGGCCAAGGTCGTGTACGTCGAGGAGGGCGGCACCGGGCATCCCCGTGGCGAGCACGTGCTCGGCATCGTCTATCGGAAGGGCCTGACGATCGCGCTGGCCAAATGCGGGCCGATCTACAGCGCGTCGACCAACTA
>JBFXAS010000373.1:0-3029 GCA_050184075.1 Gemmatimonadales bacterium | reverse complement strand
CGGCGGTGATGGTGGTCGAGCCGGCCCCGACCGCGGTCACCACGCCGGCGGCCGAGACGGTGGCGGCGGACGGGTTGCTGGTGGACCAGGCGATGGTCCGGCCGGTCAGGGTGTCGCCGGCCGCGCTCAGCGCCGTCGCGGCGAGGGTGCTCGTCTGGCTCGGCACCAGGGTCACCGAGGTCGGGGTCAGGGTGAGCGTGGCGATCGGAACCAGCACGGAAACCGTGGCCGTCCCGCTTCTGTTGTCCGCGGTGGCCGTGATCGTCGCGGTGCCCGCCGTCAGGGCCGAGACCAGGCCGGCACTCGAGACGGTGGCCGCCGAGGTGTTGTTCGAGCTCCAGGTGACGGTCCGCCCCGTCACCGGGTTGCCCGAGGCATCGCGGGGCTGTGCCGCCAGCTGCACTGATTCGCCCGGCGCCAGCTGGGGCGCGGCGGGTGTCACGGCCACCGAGGCCACCGTGGCCGGCGGGGGAGGCGGCGGCGGGTTGGGTCCGCTGTTCTCGCCCCCACCGCAGGCGGTCAGGATGGCGCTGAGAGTGACAATCAAGGGAAGGGCGCCGGGGGCCGGCGCCTTGCGGGCGGTCATGGGGGCTCCAGGAGTCAGGGCTCTATCGAAGACGCGCGGAACCCGGTCCTCACGGATCATTTTCGATGCGAAACGTCGGTTTCGGTGTCGTGATTGGCGGCTGGAGGGGGCGAGTCGCGAAAATGGAACGGATCCGCCAAGCCACACGGCGGGGTAGGGTCAACCGGCGGTTGGGTAGAGGGCCTAGCGCCGAATCCACAGTCCGATGATAGCGACGAGCAGCGTCGCCCACCCGGCGGCGAGCCAT
This sequence comes from Gemmatimonadales bacterium, assembly GCA_050184075.1. Taxonomy (GTDB): domain Bacteria; phylum Gemmatimonadota; class Gemmatimonadetes; order Gemmatimonadales; family GWC2-71-9; genus SHZU01. Next base: position 2,196 of record JBFXAS010000373.1, on the reverse strand, counting down.
CGGGTCTGTTCGCCAAACCGTCGCTCTATCCTGGCTTCGAAGCTGGCGAACCGTGCTTCGACGCTGGCCTCGAACGAGGCGAATCGGGCGTCGAAGCGGGCCTCGAGGGAGGCCAACCGCTGTTCCATCTTCGCGTCGAACCGCGCAAAGTTGACTTCGTTGAGCTCCCGCAAGTCGCTGCGATAGGTCGCGTCCACGGCATTGAACCAGTCCACCAGCTCGTTTGCCACCTGCTCCCCGAGACGGTCGTAGAACAGCTGCGAAAGCTTGGCCGTGACGGGCATCGACGGACTCCGGTGGGTTGGTCCGCCGACATCATACAAGGTACGCTCGGCGCGACCGGTACCGAAAGCTCGCGCGGTCGTGTCCGGACGACGCTATCCCGCCGCCGCTCCCGCCCGCGCTACTTCCGGCGGGTCGCCGTCATCCGCCGGGTGCCGGCCTCCAGCACCAGGCGATCGATCCGCCCACCCTCCCCCTCGAAGGTGACCGTCGTGCCGCCCCCCCGCGGGACGAAGCGGGTCGGCGTTTCCGCGAGCAGCTCGTTCACCGCCGCCTGGCCGGTCTGCTGGATCGCGAGCGCGCGACCGACCCGGCTGATGACGATGCTCCCCCGACCCAGCTCGTAGGTGCCGACGTAGCTGTCGAGCACCTTGTCGTCCACCGCGATGCCCTTGCGCTCGGGCGGGAGGACGTAGTCCTCCCCGCGCAACAGCTTGAGCGCCGCCCCCGAGAGCTCCGAGGGCGGGGTCGCGTCGGGCAGGAAGTCGGAGTTGGTCATGTAGTAGACCCCGACCTTCGCGTCGAGATCGCCGATCAGGAAGGCCCGCTGGCCGGCGATGGCGCCGCCGTGGTGGATCAGGGTGTGACCGCTGGCGCTGTCCTTGATCATCCAGAACCCGAACCCGTAGTCGCCGCCGAAGCGGGGCTCGTGCATCGCCTTGACCGACTCCTCGGAGAGGATCCGTTTGCCGTTGAAGACCCCGCCGTTCAACTGCGCGCCGAGGTACCTGGCCATGTCCTCGGCCCGGAGCCAGATGTCGCCGGCGGGATAGACGTCGAAGTGCACCTGGGCCACCGGCCGGGGCTGGCCGAGGGAGCCGCCGGCCGCGTAGGGCAGGGACATCACCTCGACCATCTCGGGCGAGGGATAGACCGGATGCGGCGTGGTCACCCCGAGCGGTTTGAGCACGTTCTCCACCATGTACTGCTCGTACTCCACCCCTGAGATCTTCTGGACCAGGAGACCCGCCGTCCCGTAGGCGAAGTTGTTGTACTCCCACTTGGTCTCGGGCGCCCGGATCGAATAGAGCTTCGCGGTGAACTCCTCCATCGTCTTCGGCAGCTTCCGGCTCCAGATCGGCTCGGTCTCCGCGCCGCTCAAGAGCCCGGACCAGTGGGAGAGGATGTGGGTGAAGGTGACCGGCTTCTCGCTCTGGAGCCGGTCCTGCACCCGGTCGTCGCCCAGATAGCGGTTGATCGGGTCGTCCAGCCGGATCTTGCCCTGCTCGACCAGCTGCATCACGGCGGTGGCAGTGACCGATTTGAACGACGATCCGGTGCTGTAGATCGTCTCGGTCGTGGCGGGCGTCTTGGTCCGCAGGTTGGCGTAGCCGAACGCCGCCTTCCAGACGATCGAGTCGCCCCGAACCAGCGCGATCGACATCGACGGGATCCCGTTGTCGGCGAGGGTCCGCTCGATGAGGGTGGTCAGCACCGTCTTGGTCTTTTCGAGGTCGAATCGTCCCGCTTGCGCGGTGGCCGCGGATCGGGGCAGGAGGAGGAGGGCCAGTACGGCGCAGAGACGAAGGTACCGACGGGTCATTGTGGTTCCGTGGGCGGAGTAGAGGAGGGGATTCCAGGGCAAGCTACCGTGCGCCGGGATCACCGGCAAACCAAGTCCCGGACGGCCCGGGATCGGGCGTTTTCGGGTGCCGGAGGAGGGGGTGGGGCTGGGGCGAGTGAATCGAGGGTTAACGGTGGGTGGATTGGGGCATTCCTTTGCGAGTATTCCCAATGGGGGAGGGTGGGGGTAGACTTGGGGCCCGTAGTGACGGGACGTGGCGCAGCCCGGTAGCGCACCTGAATGGGGTTCAGGGGGTCGCGGGTTCAAATCCCGCCGTCCCGATGAGTGGAACCAGAAGCCTCACAGAGACAAAGACTGTGAGGCTTTTTCACGCCCGGAACCCCATGGGG
>JBFXAS010000372.1:0-3060 GCA_050184075.1 Gemmatimonadales bacterium | reverse complement strand
ATCGACGTCTGGGGCGCCGACCATCACGGCTACATTCCCCGGATGCGCGCGGTGCTGGTCGCCCTCGGGCATCCGGCCGAATCGTTCGAGGTTCCCCTCGTTCAGCTGGTCAAGGTCGTGAAGGGCGGGGAAGAGGTGAAGATGTCGAAGCGGGCCGGCACCTTCGTCACCCTGCGGGACCTGCTCGACGAGGTGGGCACTGACGCGGCGCGCTATTTCTTCCTGATGCGGCGCGGCGATACGCCGTTCGTGTTCGACGTCGACCTGGCCACCCGCCAGACCGACGAGAACCCGGTCTTCTACGTCCAGATGGCACACGCCCGGCTCTCCGGCATCTTCCGGGTGGCCGAGCGGGATCCGGCCGGGGTCGGCAACCGGCCCGACCTCTCGGCGCTCACCGCGCCGGAGGATGCCGAGCTGCTGAAGGCGCTCACCGCCTTTCCGGTCACGGTGGAGCGCGCCGCGCGGGACCGCGAGCCGCATCGGATCACGGCCTATCTGGAAGATCTCGCCCGCCTGGTACATTCGTGGTACCACCATTGCCGCGTGCTCGGCGAGCCGCCCGCGGTGGAAGCCGCGCGGCTCGTGGCGGCTCGGGCGGCCCGCGTCGTGGTCGCCAACGGGCTTCGATTGCTCGGCCTCTCCGCTCCGGACCGGATGTGAACCGATGAGTCTCGTCGTCGTGGGAAGCGTCGCCCTGGATTCCGTCTACACGCCCTTCGGCGAGACCGCCGACGCGCTCGGCGGCTCGGCCGTCCACTTCAGCGTGGCGGCGTCGCTGCTCCATCCGGTGCACGTGGTCGGCGTGATCGGGAGCGATTACCCGGTCGAGCAGCTCGAGCGTCTCACCGATCGCGGGATCGACTGGTCGGGCGTCGAGCGAGCAGATGGCGAGAGCTTCCGCTGGAAGGGCAAGTATAGCTACGACCTCCAGAGCCGCGAGACCCTGGAGACCCGGCTCGGCGTCTTCGCCGCCTTCAAGCCGAAGCTGCCCGACGAATGGCGCTCGGCCAGGCTGCTCTTTCTCGGCAACATCGATCCGGTGCTCCAGCTCGACGTGCTGGAGCAGATCGAGGCGCCCGAGCTGGTGGTGTGCGACACGATGAACTACTGGATCCAGGGCAAGCGGCCGGAGCTGCTCGAGCTGCTGAAGCGGGTCGACGTGCTGCTGGTCAACGACGGGGAGGCCCGCGAGCTCTCCGGCCAGTGGAACATCCACAAGGCCGGGCGCTGGATCCTCAAACAGGGTCCGAAGCGGGTGGTGATCAAGCAAGGCGAGTACGGCGCCCTGTTGATGGAGTCGGGGCGCACCTTCTACGTGCCGGCCTATCCGCTGGAAGAGGTCTTCGACCCGACCGGCGCGGGCGACGCCTTCGCGGGGGGGTTCATGGGCTACCTCGCGCGGGCCGGCTCTACGGCGCCGGAGCAGATGCGGCGGGCGATGGTCTACGGGTCGACCATGGGCTCCTTCGCCGTCGAGGGCTTCGGCATCAAGGGATTCGAGGGCGTGGACGGGAACCGGGTCGAGGGCAGGGTTCAGGCCTTCGTCGACTTGACCCATGTCCCGGCGGCGGAGCCGCTGCCGTGAGCGATCGCCAGTACGCGGGCGCCGGCGTCGATCTCCGCCAGCTCGACTCCGCGAAGGTCCGCATCGCCCGGGCCGTCGCCGGGGCCCGGACCGCCCTCTCGGTCGGGGCGGTGGGCGGCTTCGGCGGCATGCTCCGGATCCCGGCCGGGATGCGGAGCCCCATCCTGGTGATGAGCACCGACGGGGTCGGCACCAAGGTGCTGGTGGCCCGGATGGCCGGGGTCTGGGACACGGTGGGCGAAGATCTCGTCAACCACAGCGTCAACGACATCCTGGTGCACGGCGCCCGGGGGATCGGGTTCCAGGACTACGTGGGCTCGAACGGCCTCACCGAGGACCAGCTTGCCGGCCTGGTCGAGGGCGTGGCCCGGGGCTGCCGGGCCCACGAGATGGCCCTCACCGGCGGCGAGACGGCCGCGCTGCCGGACATCTACAGCCCGGGCGACTACGACCTGGCCGGCACGATCGTCGGAGTGGTGGAGGAATCTTCCGCCCTCCACGGCGACCGAATCGAGGCGGGCGACCTGCTGGTGGCGCTGGAGTCCACCGGGCTTCACACCAACGGTTACACCCTGGCTCGAAAGATTCTATTCGACAGGCTCCAACTCGATGTAGGAAGCATGGTTAGCGAGCTCGGGCAGACCGTGGGAGACGCCCTCCTCGCGGTCCACCGCAGCTACTTCCACCTGCTCGCTCCCCACCTCGAATCGGTCCACGGACTGGCCCATATCACAGGCGGCGGGATCCCCGGGAACCTGGTCCGAGTATTGCCCCCCCACCTCGAGGCGGTGGTCGACAGCGGCTCGTGGGAATGGCCACCGCTCTTCCGCTATCTCGCCCGGGCCGGACAGGTCGGGATCGACGAGATGCGGGAAGTGTTCAACCTGGGAGTCGGGATGCTGGCGGTCGTCCCGCCGGCCCCCGCGGGCGACCTGATCGCCCGTGCCACCCGAGCCGGCGTGACCGCGTGGGTCGCCGGCGAGGTTCGCCCCGGCCCCCATGGCGTGAGGTTCACCTAACGAGGAGCGAGGCCCGGAGTGCGACGACGCGTTGCGATGCTGGCATCGATCGGAGGCGTCGTCCTGACCGGACCGGTCCGGGCCCAGACCGATCCGGTCGCCGAGCCGGCCGCGCCGCATTACTGCGAACAACACGAGGGTCCGGTCGCCCGGGTCTGCCGGGCGGGGTTCGATGCCGTCACCTGGATGCTGCCCTTGAGCGCGCTCGCAGCGAGCGGCGGCAACCCGAGTCTCGGCACCGCCGGCGGATCGAGCGGCTTCGGCCAGGTGTCGATCACCTTGCGAGGCAGCCTGGCCCGCACCGGTCTCCCGGCCACTGCCTACGACGGCGCCACGGACACGGTCGCGGCGGTTCGCCGCTTCCCGGGGGCGCTGCCCAGGGTCGATGCCCGCGGCGGGATCATCGCCATGGGCCTGCCGGTGGGCACGGTCTCGGCCGACTTCCTCGCCAGC
>JBFXAS010000371.1:0-3100 GCA_050184075.1 Gemmatimonadales bacterium | reverse complement strand
ACGGCGGGCCGCACGCGATGTACACCGGCGGCTTCAGCTTCGAGTTCCAGGACCACGCGGCGAACGACTTCGTGGTGCTCTACACCAATCCGCGCGGCTCGACCGGCTACGGCACGGCGTTCGCCAACGCGATCAACCACGACTACCCCGGCGCCGACATGCCCGACCTGATGAAGGGCATCGACGAGGTGATCGCCAAGGGCTACGTCGACCCCGACAACCTCTTCGTCTACGGCTGTTCGGGCGGCGGCATCCTCACCACTTACATCGTGGGCAACACCAACCGCTTCCGAGCGGCCTCGGCCAACTGCGCGATCGTGGATTGGATCTCGGCGCTCGGGACCAGCGACGCGACCTCTTACATGCGGACCTTCGCCAAGCCCTTCTGGGAGGACCCGGCGGAGTGGATCGACCGGTCGTCGCTCTTCTACGTCGGCAACGTCCAGACGCCCACGATGCTGATGACCGGCGAGCTCGACCTACGGACCCCGATGGGACAGGCGGAGCAGTACTACCAGGCGCTCCAGTATCGGGGCATTCCCACGGTGCTGATGCGCTTCCAGGAAGAGTGGCACGGGACCAGCTCGAAGCCCTCGAACTTCATGCGGACCCAGCTCTACCTGCGGAAGTGGTTCGACAAGTGGGGCAGCCAGAGCGCCGGCCGCAAGATCACCTCGGGCGACGGCGGCTGAGCTACTGCGGCAGCCGCTCGCGCACCAGCGCGACGATCCGCTCGACCTGCTCGTCGAAGCCGAGCGCCGTGGTGTCGATCAGCACGGCGTCCTCGGCGCGCCGGAGCGGCGCGACCGCACGGCTCGAGTCGATCGCATCGCGGGCGGCGAGGGCCCGGGCCTCCCGCTCGACCGCGTCGCCGCTGGGGTCCTGCCCCCGCTGCCGGATCCGGCGCTCGGCGCGGGCCGGGGGCGTGGCGGTGAGGAACACCTTGACCGCCGCGTCCGGAAAGACGTCGGTGCCAATGTCGCGACCGTCGAGCACGGCGAGCCGTCCCCAGGCGGCGGCCTCCCGCAGCCGCCGGTTGACCCACTCGCGGATCAGGGGCATCGCCGCGACCTCCGACACCGTGGCGGTGACGTCGCGACCGCGGATCACCGGCTCCGCCGGCCGGCCGTCGAGATAGGGCACGATCTCGTCCGCGTCGCGCCGGAGCTCGAGCCCGCGGCGCTCCGCCTCGGCGGCGATCCGGTCGGGCGCCCGGCTCTCGGCGTCGAGCGCCACCCGAGTCAGCCCGCGATAGAGCGCGCCCGAGTCGAGGTGAGTCGCGCCCAGCCGCCGGGCCACCTCGGCAGCCGTCGAGGTCTTCCCGGACGCCGCCGGCCCGTCGATCGCGATCACCAGGGCGCGAGGCGTCATCGGCCGATTCGCTCCAGCGTCTCGAAGAAGCCCGGAAAGCTGACCTCGGCGCAGGCCCGGTCGTCGATCTCGACTCGCGCCCCCGGCACCGTTCCCAGGACGCCGAAGGCCATCGCCAGGCGGTGATCGCCTTCGGTGCGGACCCGCCCGACTGGAGGGCGGTCGTTCCCCACGACGAAGAGCTGGTTCTCGCCGGTCTCCGCCCGGTAGCCGAGGGCGCGGAGGTTCTCGGCGATCAGGGCCAGCCGGTCGCTCTCCTTGACCCGAAGCTCGCCCACCTGGTCGAAGCGGGTCTCGCCCTCGGATCGGGCTGCCAGCACCGCGAGGAGGGGTACCTCGTCGATCAGGCCCGGAATCTCCGACCCGCCCACGACGGTGCCGCGCAGCGTCGAGGGCCGCACCACCAAGTCGCCGATCGGCTCGCCGGGCCCGTCGGAGCGGAGCTCGGCTCGCAGGGAGCCACCCATCCGCTCGACCACCGAGAGGAAGGCCGTTCGGGTTGGATTGAGCCCCACGTCTCGCAGCACCAGCTCGCCGGATTCGGCGAGCAGCGCGGCGCCGACCAGGAACGCGGCCGAGCTCGGATCGCCGGGAATCGTCAGCTCGAAGGCGGCGAGCGGCGCGCCCGGCTCGAAGGTGATCCAGCCCTCCTCGGAAGCGACCCGCTGGCCCAGCAGCCGCAGGAAGCGCTCGGTGTGGTCTCGCGAGAGGCCGTGCGGCTCTCGCACCGCCACCGGCACGCCACCGACCAGCCCGGCGAGCAGTACGGCGCTCTTGAGCTGCGCGCTGGAGACCGGCAGCTCCCAGCGGATCGAGCGGAGCGGGCCGCCCTCGATCGTCACCGGGAGCCGATCGGTGTCGGGCGGGGCGAAGCGGGCCCCCATCGCCGCGAGCGGGGCGATCAGCCGCTGCATGGGCCGCCGACGGAGCGAGCGATCGCCCGTGAGGGTCGCGGTGACGGGGTGGCCCGCGAGGAGCCCGAGCCCCAGGCGGGCCGTCGTGCCAGAGTTGCCGCAGCGGATCGTGGCCCCCGGCGACCGCCAGCGCTCCGGTCCGGAAACCGATACCACCGCCCCGCCGCGAAGGGGCGACACCCGCCCACCGACCGCGCGGACGAACCGGGCCGTGGCCGCCGCGTCCAGGGAGGTCAACGGACGACGAAGGCGGCTCGTCGACGGTATCAACCCGGCGAGGAGCAGCGCCCGATGGGTAATACTCTTGTCTCCGGGGACGATACTCTCTCCGGTGACTCTCATGCGGCACGGGGGCCAGGGCCGGCCTCGCCCCGGCCGGGAGCTTCCATATCTTTTATCTGCAACTATTTGCCTTGACTCCCACTGCCGGGGGAATTGAGTGAAGGGTTCGTTAGACCGGTCCGACGCCGCCCCAGCCCAGCCCGCCACGGCCCCTCGGGACCTCTGGCTCGCTCAGGCCGTCGCCGATGCCGGTCTGGTCTCGGTGTCCCAGATGGGCCAACTGGCCGGCTCGGACGCGCCGAGCATCTGGGAGGCGCTCGTCGAGCTAGAGGTCCTGACCGACCAGCAGATCCTGGAGACCCTCAGCCGGCGTTTCAAGGTGCCGACAGCCGATTTGGCGACCGTCGATCCGCGGGTCGTCACGCTGCTGCCGGAATCCGTGGCCCGATAATACAGGATCGTCGCCCTCGGCGCCGACGTCCGCTCGATCCGGATCGCCACCTCCGACCCCCGCGACCTGTCACTGGAGCTGA
>JBFXAS010000370.1:0-3117 GCA_050184075.1 Gemmatimonadales bacterium | reverse complement strand
CGGTCGTCGAAGCCTCAGGATTCCCGCTCCCGGAGCCGCTCGAAGCCCGCGCTGTCGATCTGCGCCGTCGGGTCGTTGGAGAGCACGACCTGCCCGTTCTGCGACACCAGGATCAGGACGTGCCGGAAGTTCTTGAAGTACTCGAGGGTGCCCTCGAGCACCGCGGGCAGGCGCCCAAAGGAGCGATAGAGGTCCTGGAGGTAGCGGAGGGAGAGGTCCGCTTCGACCTCGAGGCGTTGATCGAGATCCGTGATGCCGGCCGAGCGGCGGTCCACGTAGAGGATCGCGCCGAAGAGCAGCATCGTGAGCGCCAGCGCGCCGATGTACCCGACCGTGAGCCGGCGGCGGATCGAGAGCATCAGGCCTTGATCACGTAGCCGACGCCCCGGACCGTGTGGAGCAGCTTCTTGTCCTTGCCGACGTCCACCTTCTTGCGGAGCCGGTTGATGACCACGTCGACGATGTTGGTCCCCGGGTCGAAGTGATAGTCCCAGGCGTACTCGGTGATCAGGGTCCGCGACATGACTCGTCCGGGATGCCGCATCAGGTACTCGAGGACCGTGTACTCCTTGGGCGTGAGCTCGAGTTGCCGCCCGCCCCGGCGGACCTCCCTGGTGGCCGTGTCGAGGCTCAGGTCACCGACCGCGAGCACCGTGGTCTTGAGCTGGCGGGGCCGGCGGCCGATGGCCTCCACCCGCGCCAGGAGCTCCTCGAAGGCGAAGGGCTTGGTCACGTAATCGTCGGCCCCGGAGCGGAGCGCGTCCACCTTGTGGTCGACCGCGTCCTGGGCGGTGAGCACCAGGATCGGGGTGGTGATCCCCCGGTCGCGCACCGTGCGGAGCACCTCCAGGCCGGACATCCCCGGCAGCCGGAGATCGAGCACCACCAGATCGTAGCTGCCCCCGGAGGCCAGCCGCAGCGCCTCGAGCCCGTCGTCGACCAGGTCCACGTGGTTCTGCTGCTCCTCGAGGCCGCGCTTGACGTACTGCCCGACGATCCGATCGTCCTCCACCACCAGGATCTTCATCGGCCCTCGCTCATGGTGCCGGGCAGGATCACCCGGAAGGTGCTGCCCCGGCCGACTTCGCTCTCGACCTCGATCCGGCCCTCGTGCTCCTGCATGATCCCGAAGGCGATCGCGAGGCCCAAACCGGTGCCCTGCCCCGCCGGCTTGGTGGTGTAGAACGGATCGAAGATCTTGCCGAGCTCGGTGGGCGGAATGCCGTGGCCCGAGTCCATGATCTCGATCACGGCGTCGCCGCGATCCTCGTCGAACCGGCTCCGCACCCGGAGCGCGCCGCCCTCCCGCATCGCGTCGACCGCGTTCAGCATGATCGCCATCAGCACCTGGATCAACTGCTCCGCCGTCGCCTTCACCTTGAGCTCGCGGGGCGCGAGCTCGGTGGTCACCTCGAGCTTCTTGAAGCGCTTGTGGTGCTTGAGCAGGAAGAGGGTCCGCTCGATCAGCACCGTGAGCCCGATCGCCGCCCGCGGCCCGCCCACCGAATGGGGCCGGCTGAACTCGAGCAGGCCATCGACGATCCGGGTGCAGCGCTGGACCTCCTTGTCGATGATCTCGAGGTACTCGCGCACCGTCGGGTCGACCGTCTCCTCGAGGCGGTCCTCGATCGCGGCACTGCAGGCCGCGATGGTGGCGAGCGGATTATTGATCTCGTGCATCACGCCGGCCGCCAACTGGCCGACCGCCGCGAGCTTCTCGCTCCGGATCACATGCGCCTGGGTGTCGCGCGCCTCGGTGACGTCCTCGCCGACCGTGACCACGTGGGTGATCGTCCCGCCGCCCTCGAGACGCATCGGAATCCGGCTCAGCCGGAACACCCGCCGGCTGCTCCCCAGCTCGACCACGGTGTCGCGGATCTGGACCTCCCCCGAGTCGAAGACCAGGTCGAAGTCGGCCTTGAGCTGCTCCGGCGCCTGTCGGGTCAGGACCTCGAACACCGGACGACCCACCACCTGCTCGCGACGAAGGCCCTGGGTGCCGGTCTCCCGCTTCCGGTTCCAGAACTGGATCCGGTAGTCGCGGTCGATGACGTAGATCCCCACCGGCAAGCTGTCGATCACCAGCGCGGTGAAGCGCCGCTGCTCGAGGATCTCCCGGGAGCGGCTCGCCACCTCGAGGGCCAGGTCCTCGGCCAGCGTGAGCGCGTCCAGAAAGGGCGAGACCAGATGCTGGAGGATGGTGACGACCTCGCTCGGCGGGCTCGCCGGGCCGGTCGCGATCTCGAACAGCCCGAGCCGGACCCCGCCGTGCACCAGCGGCACGAGCAGCCGCTCGGGACCGGGCTCGATCTCCTCGAGCGTCCGCACGCTGGCGAACCGGGGGGGGCTCGCGACCACCGAGAAGGTCCCGGCGCTCGCGTCACGGCGCCAGATCGCTACCGCCGGCACCGCGAGCCCGCGACGAATCGCGTCGGCCACCGAGGCGAGCGTGTCCTCGGCCGGCAACCCGGCATTGAGCACCCGGGCCACCGTGCCGACCAGCTCCAGGGCATCCGCCGTCAGGGGCGCTGTCATGGACGCGGGTTGGCCGCCAGGATGGGCGTCTGCATGCCCCTAAGCTAGCGCGACGACGGGCCCCGGGTGAACAGGACGACCTCGTGCTCGGCGGCGGCCGTGAAGAGCGCTCGCGCGCCTTCCAAGGGCACCTCGTCCACCGTGGCCCGGATCACCTCCCACGGATCGGGGAGGGTGAGCTCCACCGCCACCGACGGGCCGAAGGTGACGCCCAGGCGAACCGTGATCCACTCCGCACGGGGTCGCACCTCGAGGTCGATCAGGGTCCGATGGGCCCGGAGCCGGCGAAGGCCGAACCGGCGCCAGCCTTCGGGTACGGTCGGGCGAAGCTCGAGTCGATAGCCGGCGCCGTCGATCCGGGCGCCGAAAAGCCCGCCTACGACCCGCTCCAGCAGCTCGTGGGGGTCGAGCAGGCGCGGGTCGCGGACCCGCTCCCAGCGACGGGCGTCGTCCAGCAGCTCGTCGACCGCATCGGCGTCGAAGGGCCCGCTCACGCCTACCGGATCGACCCGAAGGTGCCCCCCGATCCGACCCAGTGCCCAGCGGACCGCGTGGTTGAGAGCCGCCTCCGGCGAATCCAGA
>JBFXAS010000369.1:0-3158 GCA_050184075.1 Gemmatimonadales bacterium | reverse complement strand
GGCACGCAGCGAGCGAGCCGACGACCAAAGCAGCGAGCGCGGTTCTGGTGGTGGTCATCGCGATCCCGGGGTGGGAGACGGGCCGGCAAGGTATGGACAGTTTTGTATACAAAAACCTACGGTCGCCCGCCGGCCCCGGCAAGCGGAGCCGTCGGGTTGACAACCCCGAGCGCGCTCGGGAAGCTTCGAACGCTCGAAACGACCGCTCACATGAATCACTTCCTGATCCGCTTCGTCCCCGGGGTCCTGATCCTGGGCACCGCCCTCGCGCTCGGCACCGGGGTGGCCTCCTCGCGGCTGCCCGCGGCCGGGCCGTTGCTCGATCCCAGCAACGGGGTCTGGGGCCTCGCCGCCGCCGAGCGGCTGCCCGGCTCGGCGCGAATCCGCGGCTTGAGCGGGCCAGTCGAGCTGGTGGTCGACCGGCGCGGAGTCCCGCACGTCTTCGCGAGCGACGAGCTGGACGCCTATCGGGTGCTCGGTTGGGTGACGGCCAGAGACCGGCTCTTTCAACTCGAGCTGCAGACCCGGGCGGGTGCCGGACGGCTCACCGAGTGGATCGGCGAGCAGGGACTCGACGCCGACCGGCTCGCTCGGCGGCTCGGATTCACCCGGATGGTCGAGCGGGTCATGGCGGAGATCGACACCGCGTCCGCCGGATATCAGGCCCTGGTGGCCTACGGCCAGGGGATCAACGCGTGGATCGAGCGGATGGGGCCTGCCGAGCTGCCGATCGAGTACCGCCTGCTTCGGGCGACGCCCACGCCCTGGCGGCCGGAGAACACTTTCTACCTGCTCGGCCGCATGGCGATCACCCTGGCGCTGAACGACCCCTCGCTCGCCAAGGCCCGCGCCGCGGCCCTGGTCGGCTGGCCGGCCGCCGACGCGCTCTTTCCGGTCGACGAGCCGATCCAGGAGCCGATCCAGCCCAATCGCGTCGACCGGGCCCGGATCGCGCTCGCCCCGCTTCCGCCTCCGGGCCGCCCCTCGGCGGACGCGAGCGCCGTTGTCGCGACGCTCGACGCCGTCGGCCAGGCGTTCGGCCTCGCGGAGCGCGACCCCGCGGACGTGGTGGTCGGGAGCAACAACTGGGCGGTGAGCGGCGCGCGATCCGCGAGCGGGCACGCGCTGCTGGCCGGCGACCCGCACCTCTCGCTGACGCTGCCCTCGATCTGGTATCAGGCCCACCTGGTGGTGCCGAATCGACTCGACGTCCAGGGCGTGACCTTGCCGGGCGCCCCCTGGATCGTGATCGGCTTCAATCGGGACATCGCCTGGTCGTTCACCAACACCGGTTCGGACGTGAACGACTACTACCGCGAGATCGTGGACTCGGCCGACGCGCCGGCCCGCTACCGGGTTGACGCTGACTGGCGGCCCATCGAGCGCCGGATCGAGCGCTACCTCGGGCCGAACGGCGACACCATCGCGGTCGACACCATGCGATTCACGCACCGGGGGCCGCTCACCCGGGTCGACTCGAGCTGGATGTCGATGGCGTGGACCGCCTACCAGGCGGCCACCAGCGGCGAGCAGTTCCTCGCCGCCAACCGGGCCCGCTCGGCCGGCGAGTTCCTCGAGGCCATGGGCGGCTACGTGGCGCCCGCGCAGAACATGTTGGTGGCCGACCGGCGGGGCACCATCGCGATCCGCTCGACGGGCCGGTATCCGGTCCGACCGGGCGACGGTCGTGGCGACGTGATCCAGGACGGCTCCCGCTCCGATCGTGATTGGCGCGGCTGGCTCCCGCTCGAGTTCTATCCCTTCGCGCTCAACCCCGAGCGCGGGTTTCTCTCGTCGGCCAACCAGCAACCGGTCGACCCGGCGGTGAACCGGCACTACCTCGGCGCCGACTGGCCGGCGCCGTGGCGCGCCCTCCGCATCAACCAGCTGCTCCGGGCCGACTCCGCCGTGACGGTCGACGCGATGCGCCGCTACCAGACCGATCGGACCAGCGCCAGGGGCGAGGCCTTCTTGCCTTTCCTGCTCGGTGACGGGGAGTCCGCTGAGGTCCGCGATTCCGCGCCGGCGGAGGTCCGCGAGGCACGGGCGCTGCTCGCCGAGTGGGGCCGCGGCTACGACCGCGACGACCGCCGCGCCGTGCTCTTCGAGGCGGTGATGGTGGAGCTGGCCCGCCGGGTCTGGGACGAGCTCGACGTCGGGGGAGGGGCGGGGAGCCGGCCGACCCGCGCCGTGCGCCCCGACGATCTGGCGCTGCTCACCCTGCTCAACGATCCGGGAAGCCCCTGGTGGGACGTCTTGGAGACGAGCGATCGCCGCGAGGGTCGGGACGCAGTCGTCCATGCGGCGCTCGAGGCGGCGTTGAGCCGAACCCGCGCCGAGCACGGCGACCCGGCCGGCGATGGGTGGCGGTGGGACCGCTCGCACCGCAAGAACATCTACCACCTGCTGCGGTTGCCGGCGTTTTCGGCGCTCGACCTCCCGGTCGACGCGGGGCCGTCCACGCTCAATCCGTCGAGCGGGTCGGGCACGGCTGGAGGAAGCTGGCGGATGGTGGTCGAGCTCGGTCCGGAGCTGCGCGCCTGGGCGATCTATCCGGGCGGCCAGTCCGGCAATCCGGCGAGCCCGCACTATCTCGACTTTCTGCCGGCGTGGCTCGACGGTCGACTCGACAGTCTCCCGATCCCTCGAGCGGCCGGCGACCTCGCGCCGGACCAGGTCGAGGCCCGGATTCGCTTCACCGCGGAACGATGAAGGGGCGCACGGTCGGGTGGCTGGTCGGTCTCACGGTCGGCTTCGCGGTCGCCACCGGTCTGCTCGGCTGGTGGTCGGTTCCGCTCGTCGCGATCGTCGGCACGCTCGCGATGCCGCCGTCGCTTCGGCCGCTGCTCGTGGTTCCGGCGGCGGCCGGGGTGGCTTGGCTGCTGCTGCTCTGGCGCTCGGCGGAGGCCAAGGGGTTTGCCACGTTGGTGGACCGGCTCGAGCTGCTGTTGTCGGTGCGAGCCCCTGTGCTCTACCTGGCGACGATCGCGTTCGCCATGCTCATGGCGTTCGGGGCCGCGCTCCTGGCGAGCGCCTTCCGCCCGTTGGCCGGCTCCGGCCGCTCACGCCGGGAGGAGCCGGCGGGTCGGGCGTCAGCGCCCGACCGCCGTGCCTAACGCGTTTTGACCTCGATCGCGCCGCCGTCGTACCCCGTGCCG
>JBFXAS010000368.1:0-3250 GCA_050184075.1 Gemmatimonadales bacterium | reverse complement strand
TTCCATGACACCCACGTCCATCCCTCCGGCGGCATCGGGATGGGCGAGTGCAACCTCGACGGCTTGGCCCGCCAGGCGATCATGGACTCCATCGTCTCGTGCGCGCGCACCGCCCCGACGGCGCCCTGGATCCGCGGCCGCGGCTGGGAATTGCCGGTCTTCCCGGCGGGCAACCCGCGCCGGGAGTGGCTGGACAGCCTGGTGCCCGATCGCCCGGTCTGGCTCGAGGCGGCCGACGGCCATTCCGCGTGGGTCAGCTCGAAGGCGCTCGAGCTCGCTGGCGTCACCAGGGAGACGCCGGATCCGCCTAACGGTCGGATCGAGCGCGACCCGGACGGCCGGCCGAGCGGCACGCTGCGCGAGAGCGCGGCGGGCCTGGTGGAGCAGCACCTGCCGCCCTACACCGACCAGGAGCGCCAGGACGGCCTGCTCCGCGCGCTCGCCCTCGCCAACTCCTGCGGGATCACCACGGTTCACGACGCGTCCACCAGCCAACAGATGCTGGCGGCCTGGTCGGCCCTCGACCGGGATGGCCGGCTCACCGCCCGGGTGATCGCGGCCCAGTACGTGAGCCCGGACCGGGGACTCGATCAGGTGGACTCGCTGGTCGCCTGGCGGCGGCGGTACCCGCGCACGACGTACTTCCGGCCCGACGCGGCCAAGCTCTTCGCCGACGGCGTGATCGAAGCCGGGACGGCGGCCCTGGTCGAACCCTACGTCGGCGGCGACTCGCGAGGGACGGCCAACTTCCGGCCGGGTCAGCTGGATTCGCTGGTGACCGCGATCGACGCGGCGGGCATTCGGATCCACATCCACGCGATCGGCGATCGCGCCATCCGGATGGCGCTCGACGCGATCCAGCAGGCTCGAGCGGAGAACGGCCCGAGCGACCGGCGACCGATCATCGCTCACCTCCAACTCTTCGACCCGGCCGACATCCCCCGCTTCGAGGCGCTGGGCGTGGTCGCGAGCTTCCAGCCCCTGTGGGCGTTTGCCGATTCCTACATCACCGATCTCACCGAGCCGGTGCTCGGACCGGCGCGATCGCGCTGGCTCTACCCGATCCGGTCGGTGGTGGAGAGCGGGGCGGTTGTGGCCGCTGGAAGCGACTGGACCGTGTCGTCGATGAACCCGCTCGAGGCGATCCAGGTGGCCGTGACCCGGAGGGGGCCCGACGCCGAGCCCGGCGAGCCCTGGATCCCCGAAGAGACGGTGGACCTGGAGACCATGTTGAAGGCCTACACGGTGAATGGCGCCTGGGCTGCCCTCGACGAGCGGGTGACCGGAACCCTGGAGGTCGGCAAGCGCGCCGACCTGGTCGTGCTCGACAAGAACCTGTACGAGCTCCCCGCCACCGAGATCGGCAAGACGAGGGTGCTGCTCACCCTCCTCGACGGAAAGGCCGTCTACCTCGACCGGGCCCTCCGTTAAGAAGGGCGACAGATCGGCCCGTCTTGCCCCCCGGACCCGCGGGCCCTACCGTAGAGGGGTCGGAGACGCCCCACCGTAAGGGGGGACACATGCAGGTGAGTATCGTGGGAATCAGCCGCCGGCTCCTCTGGCCGGGCGGGCTGGCGGTTATGGCTGTGCTGGCTGCCCCGAGCCCGGCGTGGGCGCAGGACCCCCTCCTCCGCGGCCGGATCGTCGACTCGGCCGGGGCGCCCATTGAAGGGGCCGAGATCGAGCTGGTGGGCGCCAGGCAATCCACCACCACCGGCGCCGACGGCCGCTTTCAGTTCCGCGATCTCAACCCGGCCCGCTATTGGCTTTCCGTCCGCCGGGTCGGGTTTCTCCCCCTTCGGCTCAGCCTCACGCTCAAGAAGGACGTTCCACGCGAGCTCGAGCTCACCATGGAGCGGCTGCCCTTCGAGCTGCCGGAGGTGATCGTCGAGGCGGAGAACGAGCGCTACGAGCGGATGATGAGCCAGTTTCTCTGGCGCTCGCGCTCGACCTGGGGCGGCCGCTTCCTCACCCGGGACGACTTGACCCGCTACGGCGAGCACCCCGGCACCCTGGGCTCGATCGTGCTCCGACACCTGCCGTACAAGTCGAGCTTCACGATGGACCAGCCCGGGGGCTACCCGAATTACGAGATGTTCTCGGCCTTCACGACCGAGCGGCTGACTCGGCGGACCCGTTACTGGCGTGATTGCCCGCCCGGCGTGGCCCTGAACGGCGGGCCGATCGCCGTCGGCATGGCGGTCAACGACATTCGTCCCGAAGAGGTCGAGGCCCTCGAGGTGTATCGTGAAGGCGCGAATCTGCCGATCGAGTACACCTGGAACCGGCGGGCGGAGTGCGGCCTGGTTGTGGTCTGGCTCCGATCCTACGTGGCGCCCCAGGTCGAAGAGCTCGACTGAGCGGCCACCGATCCCGAGAGCCGCGCCGCCCCGACGCCAACCGCGTTGGGGCGGCGTTCGGTTTCTGCCCCCCGCCGGCCACGGCACCCGAACCCTCGACCGAGGAACGACTCCGCAGGCAGAGACCTGGGGGCCGCTCCCGTTAGGCGTCGGCGTCGGCGAGTCGCCGCAGCTCCCGGATCGTCCCCGGCGTAGTCCGACAGCAGCCACCCACGATCCGGGCGCCGGCCGCCCGGAAGCGGCCGAAGTGCGACCCGGCCCAGTCTCCGTTGGCTTCTCCCGACCAGGTGCTCGAGCGCGCGTCGAAGCGCTCGCCCGTGTTGGGGTAGGCCACGAAGGGCTTTCGGGCCAGGTCGGCGGCGGACTCGAGCAGCCGGGCGGTGAGCTCCGGGCCGGTGCAGTTGATCCCGATCGCCAGCACCCGCGCCGAGGCCTGGAGCGCGGCGACGCACTCGGCGAACGGCGTCCCGTCGGCGATCGTGCGCTCGTCGCCCCCTGAGAAAGAGATCCACGCCGAGGCCCTCCCGTGCTCCTCGAGCAGGTCGACCAGGACCTCCGCCTCCTGTCGGGAGGGGATCGTCTCGATGGCGAGCAGGTCCGCGTCGCTCGACGCGAGCACCGCGACCCGGTCGCGATGAAAGGCGCGCAACTCTCGGTCGGTCCGTCCGTAGCGGCCCATGTACTCGCCGCCGTCGTGCCGGTAGGCGCCGTACGACCCCATCGACGCGGCCACCAGCGGCGGCGCCGGGGCTTCGACCACCGCAACGCCCTCCGATCGAGCGCGCTCAGCCGCCGCCGCCAGACGCTCCAAACGACGACCCCAGGCCCGCCGCGCCAACGCCACGCCCTCGAGCAAGAGCCGCTCGGCCCGGACCGCCGGCATCCCCAGG
>JBFXAS010000367.1:0-3337 GCA_050184075.1 Gemmatimonadales bacterium | reverse complement strand
CGGCGTACCGCCTATCTAAAAAAACTCGGTGGGAATCCAATCCGAGGCGCCCGGCAACGGGCGCCAGCGCTCGTCCGAGCCCTCGACCGGGGCGGTGCGGTCCAGGACCCGGAGCCGAGCCCGCCCCGGAGTCCCGCCGACCACCATCGCCGAAAGCGTGAGGGTGTCCGTTCGCTCGAGAACCGGCGCCGGGTCGATCGCCCACAGGTCCTCGGACCCCGACGGCTCGGCGACCGCCAGCAGATCGGTCAGCACGAGCGGCGAGCCTCCGCCGCTCGGAACCAGGACGGAGTCCCGACTCGCCACCATCCCGGCCGAGTCGTATTCGACCGCCGAGCTGACCGCGTAGCGGCCCGACTCCAGCGCCACGTCGACCCGGCCGACCAGTCGCTCCTCGGCCGACACCGGAATGTCACGTTCCAACACGACCACCGTGTCCACCGCTCGGACGACGGCCAGCGCCGAGTCGCGAATGACCGCTCTCACTCTCACCGGATAGAGGGCCAGGCCGGCCCCTCCGCGCGGGCTCGCCGCGAACCCCGGGACCGCGAAGGCGAGAGTGATCGCTCGCGCCCCCCCCTCGGAGACCGACGCGGCGATCTGGACCCTACCGGCGAGCTCGCGGGCGAATCGGAGGGGAAAGCGGTCCGTGGAGAGTGCCCGCTCCATCGCCCGGCGCCCGAAGGCTCGCTCGCGCTCCCGAATCGCGGGGAGCTGGCTCGGGTCGGCGTCGGCGGCCGCCTGATAGAATGGAGAGAGCCGGGCCCGCGAGCGGAGCACCGCGACCGGCGAGACCGAGCCGGAGGGGGCCGGCTCGTCGGCGGCTGGGCCTCGGGCCTCGGGGTCGCCGGCGCCCAGCTCAAAGACGCTCTCCACCAGCTTGGCCGGGCCACCCGCCGCCGGACCGACGAAGTGGACGGCCAGGTCGCCGTCGCTCCGCCGATACCACCACGATTCGTTGAAGGGGAGCCCCGGCTCGGCGAGGGTGGCGCGGCCGTCGGGGTCGCCCTGGCGAATCAGCACCTTGGCGCGGAGGTCGTCCAGGTTGCCATAGAGCGAGCGCGCCGCTGCGATCCGTCGGTAGTGCTCCTTGAGACGCTCGCCCAGCTGGCGGAGCTCGGTCCGGTCGCGATCGGTCCAGACCTCCCAGAGCGTCCGGGCGCGGTCGACGCCCGACGACGCGTCGAAGCGGCGGAGCTCCTCCGGCGCCGCCATCAGCGCGAGATCGAGTCGATACTGGGCGACGGCCTCCGGATCGGAGGTGGTGCTCCCATCGAAGTAGGCTTCGATGCCGCGGTCGTCGCCGGCGGTGAGCAGGGTCCGGGCCCGCTCCAGCCGCGCGATGCCTCGGGTGGTCGGGAAGCGGCTGGCCTGTTCGAACGCCTCCGCCGCCGCCACCGAATCGCCGAGAGTGCGCTCGGCCCGACCCAGGCTGAGCCAGACCCCCGGCTGGGCCGCGGCTCGCACGGCGCCCTGCCGGAGTCCGTCGCGAATCACCCGGGCCCAGTCGGCCCGACCCCGCTCGACGGCCAGGGCCACCTGCTCCGCGGCGATCGGGGCGTAGCTCGAGTCGATCTCCACCGCCCGAGCCACCGCGCGGGTCGCGCGGGCCCAGGCGCCTCGGGCCGAGACCAGCCGGCGGTTGCTCGCGGCCGTCTCGACCTCGTCGCCGAGCCGGAGCTCGGCCATCGCCCAGCGAAACCAGGGCACCGGCCAGGAGGGCTGGAGCTCGGTCGCCCACTTGTACTCCGCGGCCGCGTCGCGGCTCGCGCCCAGACGATCGGCGACGACGCCGAGCCGGACATGGAGCATCGCGTTGCTGCGGTCGCGTCGCGCGGCGGCCATCAGCCGCGATTCCAGCGCGCGCAGCTCGACCGTGTCGGCGATCGTGGCGACCGAGTCACGAAACAGGGCGACCGGGTCGGGGATCGTATCCGTCCCCTGGCCGACCGCTTGGCGGCCGGCGGAGACGACGCCGAGGCCCACGGCCAACGCCGTCGCCCGTATCGCGATGAGGTACCCGCGCGTGTTGATCATCTCTCGCTCAAGGGGACGTCGGAGAGCGGGCCCGACGCACATCGAAACGGCCGGATCTCGGTCTCCCGCCACATGATACGCTCGCCGGTGGCGCGCCCGGGCCGGTTTCCGACCGGAGCCGGCCCGCCGCTGGGCGCCATCGCGCCAAGGTGCGGACTCGCCGAGACTTAGACCGGATCGTCGTGGTTGACGCTCCACCGAGCCAGTCTCTAGATTCCGCCCGACTTGTGCCGTCTCCGACTGAAACACCTGCCCTTTCTGGAAGGACGGACGTGAGCTTTCAGACCGCCACTGGTCATCTCCGCCAGCCAGGCGGTCTTCCCGTTCGGCCAGCGGGGGCCCGATGACCGGCGATCCGTTCATCCAATTCACCGCCTGCGCCAAGTCGGATCTGGGTCGCACGCGGGATCACAATGAAGACACCTTCCTGGTCGCCGACCTGAGCGCCGGCACCACGGACTTCCTCCGGGACGGGATCGCCCGAATCGGCCCCCGGGGCACCTTGTTCATGGTGGCGGACGGGATGGGTGGCGCCGCGGCCGGCGAGCTGGCGAGCGCGATGGCGGCGCAGACCGTCTTCGAGCACCTGACGACCCAGTGGCGGACCGCCGACGATCAGTCGGGCGATGAGTTCATCCGCCAGATGAAGCATGCCGTCGAGCTCGCGAACGCGAAGATCTACGACTACGCCCGGGAGCACCCGGAGTCCCGCGGCATGGGGACCACGGCCACGGTGGTCGGCGTGCTCGGCACCCGGCTCTATCTCCTCCAAGTGGGGGACAGCCGGGCCTATCTCACCCGGGGCCAGGAGGCCGTACAGCTCACCAAGGACCAGTCGCTCATGCAGCGGCTCATCGACGCGGGTGAGTTGACCGAAGAGCAGGCCGCCCAGAGCGAGCGGCGCAACATCATCCTCCAGGCGTTAGGGCCGGATCCGAAGATCCGGGCCGACGTGACCTATCAGGACCTTGCGCGGGGTGATACACTCTTGCTCTGCTCCGACGGCCTAACGGGGCAGGTGAAGCGGGAGGAGATCGGGAATCTGGTGGCGACGGAGTCGGATCTGGACCGGCTCTGCGACCGCCTGATCGACCTGGCCAACAGCCGGGGCGGCCCCGACAACATCACCGTGGTGGCGGCCCGATTCGACGGGCCCGGGCTCCCCGAGCCCGTCGGGCTCTCGGACCTAGGCTACCACGCCTACCCGGTGGACCCCACCTCCGAGGAAGTGGCGGTGCCCCCGCCTCCCGAGCCTCCGCCGGCTCCGGCGCCTCGCAGCGGGCGTCCGGCGACCATCGCG
>JBFXAS010000366.1:0-3347 GCA_050184075.1 Gemmatimonadales bacterium | reverse complement strand
GACGGCTCGTCCAGCAGCGTGAGCGGCGCCCCGCGGGCCACCACGGCCGCGAGCAGGACCTTGCTCCGCTCGCCGCGCGACAGCTTGGCCGTCGGGCGGTCGAGGTCGACGTCCCAACGTCCGAGCAGCTCGCGCGCGGCGCCTCCGTCGACGCTCGGATGAAACGCGGCGTAGAACCGGAGGAAGCCGGCGACGGTCGTGTGCTGGTAGAGCGCCTTCGAGTCGGGCACCAGCGCGACCGCCCTCCGAATCGCGAGCGAGTCCGCGAGCGGGTGGCCGAGCACGCTGCCGCGGCCGGCGCTCGGCCGCGTGATCCCGAGCAGCAGCCGGAGCAGCGTCGTCTTGCCGGCGCCGTTCGGGCCCACCACCCCGACCACGCTCCCGGCCGGGAGGTCCAGGCAGAGCCCGTCGACCGCCGTGACGCCGCCATACCGCTTGGTCAGGCCCTCCGTCCGAATCACCTCTCCACCTCCTGGTTGGCCGGATTCGCCCGGAGGAGCCGGCCCAGCTCCTCGAGGAGCTCCTGGTCCTCGAAGCCGAGCGCCCGGGCCTCGGCCACCGCCTGCTCGAGCACCGGCTTGAGTCGCCGCCGCCGCTCCACCCGCCCCATCGGCGGCGCCCCGGCGCTCACGAACGTGCCCCGCCCGCGAACCGTCTCCACCACCCCGTCGCGCTCCAGCTCGCGATAGGCGCGCGCCGCCGTGTTCGGATTGATCAGCAGCGTCGCCGCCAGCTCCCGGACCGTTGGCAGCCGCTCGCCCCGGGCCAGCGTCCCGGTGGCGACGCCGTGCTTGATCCGGCGGATCAGCTGGAGGTAGATCGGCTCGCCCGAGCTGGGCTGGATCTGGAACATGCGGCGGTCGGCCCCTGGGTCCGGGTAATTGTATTAATACATTAGTACAATTTCCACGCCCCGCCGTCAAGCGGCGGCCTGGCTTTGGCGACGCCGTCGCGGGTAGAATCGGGGCCTATGGCGGAGGTCGAGCTCTACGGCCCCATCAAACGCTTCCTCGAGCGTCAGGGCTACCGCGTCAAGGGCGAGATCGGCGCGTGCGACATCGTGGCGGTGCGCGACGGCGACGGGCCCGTCGTGGTCGAGCTCAAGGAGCGGCTCACCCTCGCCCTCGTGTTGCAGGCGGTCGATCGGCTGGCGGTGTCGGACGCGGTCTACGTCGCGTTTCGGATCGGGGCGGGCGGCAGCGGGTCCTGGCGCTCCCGGGCCAGGCAGGTGAAAGCCCTGCTCCGGCGGCTCGGCCTCGGCCTCCTCACCGTCTCCGCCCGCGGCGCCGTCACGGCGGTGCTCGACCCGTCGCCCTATCGCCCCAGGCAGAACGCCGCGCGTCGGTCGAGACTGCTCAAGGAGTTCCGCGAGCGGGTCGGCGATCCGGAGGCGGGCGGCTCGGCCTCGCGGGAGCGACTCACCGCCTACCGGCAGGACGCGCTCCGCTGCGCGCGTGAGCTCGAGCCCGCCGACCCGCTCGCTCCCAGGATGATCCGCGAGCGCACCGGCGTGTCGCGGGCCGGCCAGATTCTCCGCGACAACCACTACGGCTGGTTCGATCGGGTGAGGGTCGGCTACTACACCCTCACCCCGAAGGGCCGCCGGGAGCTGCTCCGCTGGGCGGCCGCCCCGCTCGACGACGAGCCGCCCGCCACCGACGGCTCGGCCTGAGCGCCGCTATGAGCGCGCCGCGATGCACTCCACTTCGACCCGGGCGCCGATTGCGAGCCCGCTGGTGCCGAAGGCGCTCCGCGCCGGATACGGCGCCGCGAAGTACGTCTGATAGATCTGGTTGAACGCGGCCCACTCCGAGATGTCCGCCATCATCACCGTGCATTTCACCACGTCGCGCATCGTGTAGCCGTGCGCCTCGAGCGCCGTCTTGATGTTCTCCATCGTCTGCCGCGTCTCTCCCTCGAGACCCCCGGACGCCAGCGTCAGGGTCCCCGGCAGCAC
Source organism: Gemmatimonadales bacterium (assembly GCA_050184075.1). Taxonomy (GTDB): domain Bacteria; phylum Gemmatimonadota; class Gemmatimonadetes; order Gemmatimonadales; family GWC2-71-9; genus SHZU01. The sequence goes on along the minus strand of JBFXAS010000366.1, from coordinate 1,390 downwards.
CCCCACCTGACCCGACAGCAGCAGCAGGTTGCCGACCCGCACCGCCTCGGAAAACGGGAGGTTGGCCGGCAGCACCTTGCCCGAGTTCAAAAACTCGATCGCGACGGCTCCCGGGGCGGGTGACGGGGCAGGGCTGGCGCAGGCCAGACCCAGCAGGGCGAGGACGGTCAGACGGGTGGCGTGCATGGCGCGGTCTCCAGAGGGAATCGGCCCCGAGTTGGTCTGTGAGCTTGGGACGACCAGCCGGGCGCCCGGCGATCCGCCGGTGCGGGGCTGGAAGCAGGAGAATGCGCGCAGAACGTCCGCGGCTCAAGCAGGGGAGCGCCCGCCTGCTGCGGGTAGCAGGGCGGGCGCCGGTCGGATCGTGGCCGGGCGTCGCCCCGGATCCGGCTCAGCGGACCAGCTCGGCCCGACCTCGTTCGAACCAGACTTCGACGCGTCTTCCGTAGCCGGCGCGAGCGCCGCGAGCTCGAACTCGGCGAGCGGGCTGATCTCGATCCGTCGCGGTCGGCGTCGGATGCGCGCGTCCCGCCCGTTCGGCCTCTTCCGGCGTTCCCGAGACCGCGTCCGACCGGCCCGCCGGCCTTCCTTCGTCCTGCGCCGCGAGCGCACTCGGTCCGACAGCCAGCAGTACCAGCCCGCCGAGCCTCGCCTGCCGCACCGCCCACGCGATCATCTGCACGCGCTCATGCGGGCTCGCCCGAGAGCCCAGGTCTCCGCCCCCAGGTCGGGCCGTGCATCATCACCAGCCAGACGCCCGTCGCGTAGATCAGCAGCTGAAGCTCCCACTCGCCGCGGGTCAGGTGGACGATGAACCCCGGCACCAGCACCACCAGCAGCGCCACCCCGCCGATCTTGAGGGTGCGCGGGATCAGCAGCAGGATCGCGCCCAACATCTCGAGCGCGGCGACCATCGCCAGGTGGCCGAACCCATGCTGATGGAGCGCGTGGAACAGGGCGTTGTGGCTCATGACGAGCAGCACCCCGCCGAGCACGCGTGAAACAGCACGAAGGCCTGGCGGAGTCTCGTCGCGGACATCGGAAGCCTCGCGCGCGGTGGGTCTTGTCGCACTATGGCGGGTGGTGCCGCCCTGGTCGAATATGGGGGTCGACCGAACGACTCGCCACGATCTCCTGCCGAGCCCGCCCGCTCGCCAGGCAAGCGCCGCCTGGACGGCCTCCGACCGGACCCGTACCTTCGCGGGTCGCTCCCCCCGCCACCAACCCGAACGGATCCGATCGCCCGTGACCCGAGCGACCCCAACCGACCGCGGCTTCATGGGCCACCCGCGCGGACTCTTCTACCTCGCCTTCACCGAGGGATGGGAGCGGTTCTCCTACTACGGGATGACCGGGCTCCTGGCCCTCTACATGGTCAACCAGCTGCTCC
>JBFXAS010000365.1:0-3359 GCA_050184075.1 Gemmatimonadales bacterium | reverse complement strand
GTGCGCGCTCCAGCACGCGCACCAGCAGGGAATCATCCTTCGCGACATCAAGCCCGAGAACGTGTTGCTTTCGGGCGGCCACGCGGTGGTGGCCGACTTCGGGATCGCGCGGGCGGTCGACGCGGCGCGGCGGACGGGAGAGCAGCCGGTGGGCTCGGGGCTCACGGCGATCGGGTTCGTGGTCGGCACGCCGGCCTACATGAGCCCCGAGCAAGCCACCGCGAGCGGCGTCGACGCCCGCACCGACCAGTACGCGCTGGGCTGCGTCACCTACGAGATGGTGACCGGCGTGCAGCCGTTCTCCGGCCCGACCGTCCACGCCGTGCTCGCCCAGTCGCTCACGGGTCCCCGACCCCGGGTGACGAAGCTGGTCCGCGACGCGCCGGCCGAAGCCGATCAGGTGCTCGCCAAGGCGATGGACAGCGATCCGTCGAGGCGCTTCGAGTCGGTCGACCAGTTTGCCGAGGCGCTCTCCCGCTCGGCCGGCGGCGGGACGGAAGCGCTCAGCGAGCGGCGCCGGCTCCGGGTGGCGGTCGGGGCCCTGGCGGCCGCGCTGATCCTGGCGGTGACGGGCTGGGCGGTGTTCGGCCGCGGGGCCGGCGGGAGCCCGGTGATCAAGGAGGCGGAGAGCATCGCGGTGCTCCCGTTTTCCGCGTCAGGGGCCGGGGTCGACCTGATGGGCGAGGGCATGGTCGACCTGCTCTCGACCAACCTCAACAGCGTGGGCGGGATCCGCGCCGTGGAGCCACGCCTGGTGCTCGCCAGGTGGCGCAAGGTCGAGGGTCGGGCGCTCGACGTTGCCGGGGCGCTCGGCCTGGCTCGCTCGGTCAGCGCCAACTCGGTGGTGCTGGGCAGCATCGTGGGCACCGGCTCGCGGGTCCGGATCAGCGCCGCTCTCCACGGCCCCGACGGCTCGGTCCTCGCCAACGCCCAGGTCGACGGCGCCCAGGACAGCGTGCTCGACCTGGTCGACGACCTGAGCGCCGGCCTGGTGCGGGCGATCTGGAAGTCGAAGGAGCCGGTCCCGACCCTCCGGGTGAGCGGCATCACCACCAACTCCCTCGAGGCGATGCGCGCCTATCTCGAGGGCGAGCGCGCCTTCCGCCGCTCCCGCTGGACGGACGCCCAGGCCGCCTTTCACCGGGCGGTCGAGGTCGACTCCACCTTCAGCCTCGCCTACCTCCGGGAGGCCGTGACCCTGGGCTGGATGGGCAGCTACGGCAGCCAGGCGGCGCGGGTGGCCGCGGCGGCGGCGCTCCGGTTCGCCGAGCGGCTCCCGGAACGCGAGCGTGCACTGGTGGTGGGCTACGGGCTCTTCAGCGAGGGCAGGACCGCCGCGATCGACTCGATGCGGAGCTACGTGACCCGCTATCCGGACGACATCGACGGCTGGTACGTCTACGCCGACGCGTTGGTGCACGCTCGCGCCCTCAACGGGCTGAGCGCCGAGACGCTGCGGGAGCCCTTCGATCGGGTCCTCGCCCTCGACTCCTCGCTCGCGCCGGCGGCGATCCACCCCGCCGAGCTGACCCTCGCCAATCGGGACACGGTCAACCTCAAACGCTACATCGCGCTGATGCGGGAGGCGGGCTCCGACGAGCAGGCCGACGAGTTCGCCGCCGGGCTCGAGCTGCTCGGGCGCGGGCTCGAAGACACCACCCTGATCGCCCGGCTGGGCCCAAGGCAGGGCACGGTGAGCGCGGCCATGATCGCGATCACCACCCGGCCCGGCCTGGGCTCGGACTCGGTGATCGCCGCCGCCTCGAAGGGGTGGATGCAGAGCGGCGCCGCGGGAGCCGCCGGCGGCTCGCAGTACGCGCTCGCCCGGAGCACGCTGCACGCGAGCCTCGGGCGCTTCGACGAGGCGTACCGGATCGCGGATTCGCTCAGGAAGACTGATCAGCCGATGGGCTGGAACGCGATCCTCACTCCGCTGATGCTCGGCATCGCGCCGCCCGGGTTCGCCGCCGGCGATCGGGAGCGGATCCTGGCCGCGCCCCGCACCAACCCGTTTCAGGTGTACGCGGTCGTGCAGGTCATGGTCACCCTCGGCGACCTCGACCTCGCCTCGCGGCTCGTCGACAGCGTGCTCGGCGCCCCGGCGGTAACGGCCGACACCACGCGGAGCGGCAGCTATCTCCGGGGTGGAATGACGGCCGTCAAAGGCCAGATCGCGCTCGAGCGGGGCGACACGACGGGCGGGCTCGGGCTGCTGCAGGGCGGGCTGCGCGAAGCCGGCGTTGCGAACCTCTTCCTGACGGCTGGGCAGCGGCTGGCCTACGCCCGGACCCTCGCGGCCCGTCCGGCCACGCGGGAGCAGGGCATCCGGCTGCTGGAGAACGGCTTCGAGTCGGATTTCGGGGCCAAGGCCTACACCAGGCTGCTGCTGGGGAGAGCGCTGGAGGCCGCTGGGGACCGGGGGGCGGCGGTCCGGAACTACTCCGAGTTCCTCAGGCTTTGGGACAAGGCGGATCCCGACGCCCGGGCCTGGGTCACGGAGGCCGGGCTGGCGGTTAGGCGACTCACCAGCGAGGCGCAGGAGCTACGTTAACTTGCAGTGCCAGGACGGCACCGGCCGTCTTACGATTTCTTCATTCAGCGTGAGTGAGACATGTCAGACGCAACAACTCCGGTCCTTCTCGCCGCCTGTCGGACGCCGATCGGCAAGTACCTGGGCGGCCTGTCATCGCTCCCGGCGCCGCAACTGGGCGCCCTGGCGGTCAAGGAGGCCGTCCGCCGGGCCGGGATCGACGCCAAGACGATCGACGAGGTCATCCTGGGGCACGTGCTCCAGGGCGGCACCGGTCAGGCGCCGGCCCGTCAGGCGATGATCCACGCGGGGCTCGACGGCGTGATCCCGGCGGTCACCATCAACAAGGTCTGCGGCTCGGGGCTCAAGGCGGTGATGCTCGCCGCCCAGTCGATCAAGGCCGGCGACAACGCCTGCGTGGTGGCCGGCGGGATGGAGTCGATGTCGGGGGCGCCGCACTACCTGCACGGGATCCGCGGTGGGGTGAAGATCGGGACGCAGTCGATGTTCGATCTGATGATCCAAGACGGGCTCTGGGATTCCTTCGGCAACGTCCACATGGGCAACCTCGCGGAGTACACGGCCAAGAAGGCCGGGATCACCCGGGCGGAGCAAGACGAGTTCGCCTTCCAGAGCCAGCGCAAGGCCGCCGAGTCGCAGGCCGATTGTCGCTTCTCCAGCGAGATCGTTCCGGTGGAGATCCCCGGGCGCAATGGCCCGACCGTCGTGGACAAGGACGAGGGGCCGCGAGACGACACCACGCTCGAGGGCCTCGGCAAGCTGAAGCCCGCCTTCGAGAAGGACGGCACCTTGACCGCCGGCAACGCGT
>JBFXAS010000364.1:0-3373 GCA_050184075.1 Gemmatimonadales bacterium | reverse complement strand
GCCGCGGGTGGCGAACCCGATGCCCGCCGCGAAGCCGGTGCGGTTCTCGAGGTTGCCGGGCAGGAGGCCCTTGTTGGAGACGTTGCCGAAGGAGACTCCACCCTTCACCACCACGTCCAATCCGGTTTGTGCCTGGACGGCGGGCGCGCTGAGGAGCAACAGGCCAACGAGCACAGGTCGGGTCACGCGCCAATCCTTTCCTTTGGGTCGGCGGAGGGTCTGCCGACGGGTGGATTGGAGACGTCGCTGCCCGGCGTGGTCCGCACGCCATCCGACGACAGTGGCCGGTTCGACTACATTCTCCGGACCGTGCCGTCCGTTCGCCCCGCGCTTCTCGGCCTCCTGGCGCTCGCCGTCGCGTGCTCCCCAGCGGGGGGGCGCCGTCCCGGCACCGTGGTGCTCGCGTCGGGGGCCGACCTCCAGAGCATGAACTCGCTGGTGACCACCCACCCGCTGGCCAAGCAGGTCCAGCGTTATGCGCTGCTCACCACGCTGGTGCGTTACGACAGCGCATTGGCCATCGAGCCCTACCTGGCGCGCTACTGGAGCTGGTCCGACGATCGGCGCGAGCTCATTTTGACCATCCACGGCGGGGTGCGCTGGCACGACGGGCGGCCCACCACGGCCGCCGACGTGGCGTGGACGCTCACCACCGCCCTCGATCCCGCGGCGGGCTACCCTCGCCTCGCCGATCTCGCCGATCTCGAGCGCGCCACCGCGATGGACGAGCACACCGTGTCACTGCGGTTCCGGCGCCCGATGAACGGGATTCCGGACGTCCTCACCGATCTCGCGATCCTGCCGCGTCACCTGCTGGGCGAGATCCAGCCATCCGAGCTCCGGAGCGCGGCCTGGAACGCGAAGCCGGTCGGCAACGGCCCGTTCCGCTTCGTGCGCCACGAGCCGAACCGCCGCTGGGCCTTCCGGGCCAACGAGGCCTTCCCGCCGTCGCTCGGCGGCCGACCGAGAATCGATCGGCTGGTGGTCGCGGTGGTGGACGAGCCGATGACCAAGCTGGCCGCGCTGGTCTCCGGGGAGCTGGATTTTGCCGGCATCCAGCCCGCCCATGCCAGCTTCGTCGCCGATGAACGCGGGCTCGCGGTGCTCGAATACCCGCTGCTGTTCACCTACGGGCTGGTCTTCAACACCCGGCGCCCACCGTTCGATCGGCTCGACGTGCGGCGCGCGATCGATCTCGCCATCGATCGCACCGCCCTCGTCCACGGCTACCTCTTCGGGTTCGGTCGCGCGGCCTCGGGGCCGCTCCCGCCGGAGCTCGACTCGTTGGCGCCCGAGCCGTTCTACGCACCGGGCCGCGGCCGGGTCCTCCTCGGCGAACAGCCGCTCGACTTCGAGTTGCTCACGGTTGGCAGCGGCGAGGCGCCGCTCGAACAGATGCTCCAGAGCCAGCTCGCCCTGATCGGGATTCGGGTCCGGATTCGGCAGCTCGAGCTGGCCTCCTTCCTCGACCGGGTCTACGGAGCCGCCCGTGACTTCGACGCCGCCGTGCTCGGCATTTCCGGTGATCCCGCCCTCGGCTACCTTCGATCGCTGCTCGACCTGGCCGGGGTCGAGGCGCCGGCGGGTCTGACCGGGAGGGCGCTGCTCGCGACCTTCACCGATTCGATGCCGGTGGCGTTTCTCTACCACGCTCGGGGGGTGCAGGGGATGAATCGCCGAGTCGGCGGGGTGCGGATGGACCTTCGCGGCGAGCTGCCCACGGTGACCCGATGGACGATCGAGTGAGGGCCGCCTGCTGCTCCGCGCCGGTTCGCCTCGACTTCGCCGGCGGGTGGACCGACGTGGCGCCGTACGCCACCGAGCGGGGCGGCCTGGTGGTGAACGCGGCGATCGAGCGACGGGTCTTCGTCGAGGTCGAGCCCGCGGATCAGTATCGGCTCCGCTCGGACGAGCTCGACCTGACGGTGCACCCGAGGGTGCCCGCGGATTTCGAGAGGAACGGCAAGCTCGATCTGCTCAAGGCCGCGGTCCGCTCGGCCGGCATCGGTCCCTGCGCGGTGCGGGTGCGGTCCGACGTTCCGCCCGGCTCCGGGTTGGGCAGCTCGGGAGCGCTCGGCGTGGCCCTGGTCGCCGCGCTCGACGCCGCGGTCGGACGGGAGGAGGATCCCTCGTCACTCGTGGACCGCGCCTGGCACCTCGAGGCCATCGAAGCGGACCTGCCGGGCGGCACCCAGGACCAGCACGCCGCGGCGCGCGGCGGCTTCAACGAGCTCCGCTACGAGCCGGACCGGGTGCTGGCCCGGTCCCTCCGTCTCGATCCCGCGCTCCGCTCGGAGCTCGAGTCCCGGATCCTCGTCTGCCACACTGGACAGTCTCGGGTCTCCTCCGACACGATCGCGCGGGTGATGGGCGGGTTCGTCCGGGGCGATCGGACCATCACCGCGGCGCTCGACGGGCTGGCCGAGGTCGCGGCCGCGATGGTCGCGGCGCTCGAGGCCGGCGACCTGCGCGCGGTCGGCACGCTCCTGCTCGAGAACTGGCGCCACCAGCAGCGACTCGACCAGGGCATGCGCACCGACGGGATGGCCGCGCTGGAGCGCGCTCTCGAGCCCGTGCGCCCGCTCGGCTGGAAAGCGGCGGGCGCGGGTGCCGGGGGCTCGATGTTCTTCCTGCTCGACGGGCGGCGCGAGGCGGCCGAAGCTGCGGCCACTGCAGCCGGCGCCACGGTGCTGCCGTTCCGCTTCACCGATCAAGGAGTACGTCCATGCTGACCGAGGAGCAGCTCGAGGAGCGCCGTGCGATGATGGCGAGCGGCGACCTGGCGGCGCTGCTCGCGCGCCAGGTCGAGCGCGCGCGTCCGGTGGTCGACCGGATGCCGTCGATTCCCGACGTGAAGGCCACCCTCACGTCGACGGGGGGCGTCTGTCCGGCCTGTGGCGGGGCACTCCGGTTCGATCCCTGGAGTCCCGATCGCCACCAGTGCGCCAGGTGCGGCCACGCGACGGACGATCCCCGCGAGCACGGCCATTGGGCTCGGGCGCAGCACCTCTGGATCGCGGAGCGCGCGGCGCATCTCGCGACCGTTGGGGTGTTGACCGACGACGCGCGCGCGGCCGGCCGCGCGCGGGAGCTGATCGCCGGATACCGCGATCGGTACTTCGAGCTGCCCAATCGCGACAACGTGCTCGGCCCGACCCACCTCTTCTTCTCGACCTATCTGGAGTCGATGTGGATCGTGAGCCTGCTCGCCGGCGCGCGGGCGCTCCAGGCCCGGGGCTGGCTCCCCGACGACGAGGCCGAGACCGTCAACGCGATCGCCGACGAGGCGGCGAATCTGATCGGCGAGTTCAACGAGGGATTGAGCAATCGCCAGACCTGGAACGCCGCGGCGCTCACCGCGATCGGCGTCTGG
>JBFXAS010000363.1:0-3462 GCA_050184075.1 Gemmatimonadales bacterium | reverse complement strand
GGACGCTCCGTTTGCCACCGGGTCCGGACCGCCGTACGATGGAAGCAGCCCCCGGCCCCGGGGCCAGCCCCGACGTGCCACCCACATCGAGTGATCAGAGACTGGAGGGAGACGTGCTCGCCCTGAACCGCCCCGCGCATCGACGCGGGTTCCTTGGCAGCATCGCCGCGGCGGCCACCGCCGTCGGACTCGGTCAGCTTTTCCCGCGAACCGCGGCGGCGGAGCCCGCTCGGACGCCGGTCGGGAACAACCCCGAATACCAGGCCTGGCTCGACAAGATCGGCGGCACCCACAAGATGGTGTTCGACGCGCCCGAGCCCAATGGCGGCATGCCCGTCGTCTGGCCCCGGGTGTGGCTCGATACGACCAACGCCACCTACGGCACGACCGACGCCCAGAACACCGCGGTGGTGATCCTGCGTCACGGGTCCATCGGCTACGCGCTCAACGACGCAGCCTGGGCCAAGTACAAGCTGGGCGAACAGTTCAACGTGAAGGACGGGGCCAATCCGGCGACCCGGAATCTCTGGCTCAAGCCGCTGCCCCTGCCGCTGCCGGGCACGGGCATCGAGGCGCTCTCGGCCAAAGGGGTGCTCTTCGGCGCGTGCAACGTCGCGTTGACGGTCTACGCCGGGATGGTCGCCGGGAAGCTCGGGATGGACGGGGCGGCCGTCAAAGCCGACTGGATGAAGAATCTCGTGCCGGGGGTCCAGGTCGTGCCGTCGGGGGTGCTCGCCGCGAGCGGCGCCCAGGAGAAGGGCTGCGCTTACTGCTTCGCCGGGTAACCGCACCGCCAGACAGACGACAACCGGGCTCGAGGCAACCGTGACCGGCCATCCGGCCGGTCGTGGCACCCGCGCAGTGACCGCGCCGCTGGCGCCGGTTTCACCGGGCGTCTATCGTTGCGACCCATGACGGCCAGGTCGGAAGAAGTCGCGTTCGTCACCGGTGCCGCCTCCGGCATCGGCGCCGCCTGCGCGCGGCTGCTCGCTCGAGCAGGCGCCCGGATCTGCTGCGCCGACCTCGATCGGGAGGGCGCCGCCGCCACCGCGGAAGCGATCGGCGAAGCGGCCATCAGCCTCGGGCTCGACGTCACCGACGAGGCGGGATGGGGGGCCGCGATCGCCACGGCGGAAGAGCGGCTGGGCCGGCTCACCATTCTGGTGCACGCCGCGGGCATCTCGGCCGGGTCGCCGATCGCCGACACCTCGCTCGCCGACTGGCGCGCGGTGCTCGCGGTGAATCTCGACGGCGCCTTCCTCGCCACCAGCCACGGCCTGCGCGCGATGCGCGAGGGTGGCGGGTCCATCGTGCTGATCGGATCGGCCTCGGGCACCAAGCCGGCCCCGGGCGCCGCCGCCTACTCGGTCAGCAAGGCCGGCCTCGCGATGCTTGCTCGGACCGCGGCGAAGGAATGCCGCGACGGGGGCGTGCCGATTCGAGTCAACGTCGTCAGCCCTGGCGGGGTGAAGACCCCGCTCTGGCGGCGGATGCCCTTCTTCCAGGACCTGGTCGCGCAGCACGGCTCCGAGGAGGCGGCCTTCGCGGCGCTCGCAGGCGACGGTCCGCCCTTCGCCGACCCGGAGGACGTGGCGCGGCTGGTGTGCTTCCTGACGTCATCCGCCGCGGGCCAGATCACCGGCGTCGACGTGCTGGTGGACGGGGGCTTCGTGCTCTGAGCGCGGCCCTCACGAGCCGCGACGGGGCCAGGGCCGAGCGAGCGACCGACCAGCCGTACGAGACGGCTTCCCCGGGCTCCGATCCAGCGGCGCACGCGGGGGTCTCGGTAGACACCGCGGCCCCCTTCTTGAGTCTGGTGTTGCCCGGCCTGGCCCAGCTCCGTCAGGGTCGACCACTGGTGGGGCTCGCTCACCTGAGCACGGTGATCGCCTATCTGATCACCGCGGGCACCGCGTTGGGCGGCGGCCGGGCCTATCTGGTGGCGCTGTTCTGGAGCCTGTGGTCGGTCGGCGACGCCTGGTGGTGGTCGACACGTCGAGCTCCATAACGCTCCGGGCAAGCTGCCCGCGCCCGAAGGCTCACACAGGGTCGGGGCACCCGCAGATCGATCCCGGGCTATTTTCCCCCGATGCCTAGCCCCCACCGCCTCTCGGGCTGGACCGCCATCCTGCTGACGGCCGGGTGCGCCGTGGCCAAGCAGCCCGCCCCGGCGGCCGAGTCCGCGGCTCCGGAGGCCGTCTCCCGCGGCGACGCGGCCGCGATCATCGCCGATCTGCGGTGGATCGACACCACCGAGGGCATCGCCGAGCTCCGGCCCATCGAGGTGGGCGGGATCACCCAGTGGATCTCGATCCGTGGCAAACACCGCGACAACCCGATCCTGCTCTTCGTGCACGGCGGGCCCGGCTCGCCGATGATGCCGGCCTCCTGGGTCTTCCAGACCCCGTGGGAGGAGTACTTCACGGTGGTGCAGTGGGACCAGCGCGGCGCCGGCAAGACCGCCGCGGCCAACGATCCGGCCGTGGTGACGCCGACGATCGACCTGGAGCGGATGGTGGCCGACGGCGAGGAGATCGTCGCGTACCTCCGCGACGGGTTCGGAAAGCGGAAGATCTTCCTGCTGGGGCACTCGTGGGGCACCTTCATCGGCGTTGAGATCGCCCGGCGGCGTCCCGAGTGGCTCCACGCCTACATCGGCATGGGCCAGGCGGTGAATGCGCCGGCCAACGAGCGGGCGGGCTACGAGTTCGCGCTCGGGGAGGCGCGCCGTCGGGACGATCGCGCCGCGCTGGCCGAGCTCGAGGGGATCGCGCCCTACCCCGCTCCCGACGGCTCGGTGACCGTCGAGCAGATCCTCACCCAGCGCAAATGGGTGATCGCCTACGGCGGACTCACCTGGGGGCGGAGCGACTACGGCTACGAGCAGGGCGCCGTGCGACTCTCCCCGGACTACGACGCCCGGGACCTCGCCGCTCTTCGCCGCGCGGGTCTGGGCTCACTCACCCAGCTGATCGGCGCGATGAACGCAGTCCGGTACGACGAGACCGCGCTCGACTTCCGCTGCCCGATCGTGATCTTCGCCGGCCGCTACGACTACGAGACGGTCTCCGACGTGGCCCGCGCGTGGTTCGACAAGATCGCCGCGCCGTCGAAGCGGTTCGTCTGGTTCGAGCATTCCGCCCACATGATCCCCTTCGAAGAGCCAGGCAAGCTGTTGCTCCATCTGGTCCAGGACGTGAGACCCCTCGCCGCCAGCGGCGAGTGATTTCGGAACCGATCGCCACGAGGTCCCCAGTGCAGATTCGCCCCGCTCTGATCGCACTCGCGCTCTTCGCCGCCCCGGCCATCGCCCCCTCCGCCGCGGCCCAATCAGGTAACTTCGGCCGGAGTGGCGCCGAGCTCGGCGGCGATCTCTTCGTCGGCCAGCCGGCCAACTTCTACGGAGCGGGCGTGGTCTACCTGTATCGCGCCGACGCGCGCGGCACCTGGCGCGAGGCGGCC
>JBFXAS010000362.1:0-3492 GCA_050184075.1 Gemmatimonadales bacterium | reverse complement strand
CCCGAGGGAGTCGTCCGGCACGCCGACGGCCCGAGCGACCGCGTCGTCACCGTGGTTCCGTCGGAGGTACGCGAGCACCGCGCTCAGCTCCCGCCGATCGCCGTCGTCGATCGGCGAGTTGGCAGGCCTGGGTGCGCCGGCCACGCCCATGTCGTTCGCCGCCAGCAGCGCACTCATCCGGGCGAGCTGGCTCCGCCGGCTCACGGCGTAGGCGCCCCAGGGCCCGCCGGCGGAGAGCGCCGTCACCGCCGCCAGCGAGAGCGGAATGATCCGGATGTTGCGGGAGCCTGTGACCCCGTAGAAGAGCGCGAGGCCCACCATCCAGATCGCCAGCACCAGCAGGAAGTAGCGCGGCTCGGTGACGCCGTACTGGCCGACCCGCTTCGCAATGGCCACGAGCAGCATGCCGAGCGGCGGGAGGAGCGCGACGAAGAACCAGCGCCCATAACCGTTCACCCAGCGGTTTTCGATCCGCTCGCGGATCGGGTGGAGCAGCAGCAGCGCGAGCACGCCCACCACGGACACGCTCGACACCAGCCACCCGATCCACCCGCTCGGCCAGACCCGGGTGATCAGCACCCGGCCGAGATAGAGGATCAGAATGGAGAGGTAGACCGTGACCAGCGGGAGCAGCACGAACTGGGTAAAGACCTTGAGCGCGGCCGGGTATTCGTCGAGCCGATCGAGCGGATCCAGCTCGTCGGGCAGGCCGGCAAGCACGAACCAGGGATGGAAGCCGAATACCAGGATGGCCGCCAGCTCGGGATAGGTGTCGCCCGGCACGCTCACGCCGAGCAACTTGTCGATCGCGGCGAGGGCGATGGCGAGGCCGACCCACAGCACGCCGGTGTAGAAGGCACCCAGCAGGTGGCGCACCAGGAGCAGGCGGTTGAGCTGCCAGAACCCGACCTGCGAGCGCGACCGCCCGAACGGCACCAGGGCGACCGCAAGATGGGCAAGCAGGGACAGCTGGAGCAGCCGGAAGATCGTCAGCTGGTCCGTCCACCCCCTGGAGGCGACGAAGAAGCCGACCAGCGCCAGGGCGACGAGCGCGGATACCAGCCAGCGTGCCCGCCGCCCGTACCACCGCCGCTCGGCCCCGAGCTCGACCGCGATGAAGGAGGGGAGGCCGAGGATGCCCGCGAAGAGGAGCCGGGACATCCACGGGCGCACCGGCCCCTCCACAAGCGCGATCATCGCCCCGGCCGAGAGGAATCCGGCGAGGAGCGCCAGCGGAAACCGCGTCGCGGTGCGCCGAGCGCGCGCGGCGAGGGCTGTGAGCGAGGGGAAGCGCATCCCGACCCGCGGGAGGCCGCGGGTTACATCCCTCCGCTATCGTCTGCGGTCGGGCCGTAGATCGAAGGCAGCGGCACGTCCTTGAGCCGCAGGTAGACGGTGAGCTGGCCGCGGTGGTGAATGACGTGGTTCATCACGAACGAGCGGATGCACACCACCCGGGGCATGGTAAAAATCGTCTGGCCGCCCGACTTGAGCGACCAGTCGACCATGTATTCCTGGTCGGAGGTCTTGGCCAGCGCGGCCCGCGCCGCCTTGACGTTCTCGTCGAACATCTTGAGCGCGTCGGCGGTGGTGGTGAACGTCGGCGCAGTCCACGGCGGGCCGCCGGGCGGATTGACGTCGAACTCAGTCTGCTCGAGCGTCATCCCGGTCCAGGAGATCAGGTTACAGAGGTGGATGGCGAGGTCGCCGAGCGAGAAGGATTTCGGATGCGGCTTCCAATCCTTGTGCGCATCGGGGACCCGCTCCAGGAGCCTCCGGGTGCTGGCCATCTCCTGATCGAATTCCGGCAGCACGGCTTCGGCGATGGACATCGGGCCTCCTACGGAAGGTGTCGGGCGGGTGGGGCTCAGGATTGTAGCGGGGGGTCGAACCGGCCGCCAGGCCGCGTCTCAGGCCCTCTCCCGGCGGGCGAGCTCGGCCCGAACCTCCTCCAGCGAAACGCCCTCCGCCCGCGCCGCGACGAGAATGTGATAGACGAGATCCGCCGCTTCCGCCACCACCCGGGCCCGGTCGGAGTCGGCGCACGCCACCGCCAGCTCCGCCGCCTCTTCGCCGAGCTTCTTGAGTCTGAGGTTGCGGTCTCCGAGGAGCCGGGCGGTGTAGCTCGACCCATCCGATCGGCCTTCGCGCGCGCGCGCCTCGATGACCGCCGCCACCCGGTCCAGGACGTCCCTCGCCTCGGGCTCGCCGAAGCAGGTGGTCGCGCCGGTATGACACGCCGGGCCCTTCGGCTCGACCAGGGCGAGCACGGCGTCGCCGTCGCAATCCGGCGTGAGGCTCTCGACGCGCTGCGTGTTCCCGCTGGTGGCCCCCTTGTGCCAGAGACCGCGGCTCCGCGACCGATAGTGCATCTCTCCCGTGCTCGCGGTCCGCTCGAGCGCTTCCCGATCGGCGTGGGCGACCATCAGCACCGCGCCGGTGCGTGCGTCCTGCGCCACCACCGTTACCAGACCATTGCCCTTGGCGAAGTCGAGCCGGTCGAGATCGATCCCGTCGCTCATCGCTCGTCCTCGAGGAGAATGGAATGGGTCACCTCGGCCAGGGCGGCGTTGCAGGCGATCGAGTCGCCGCCGAAGGCGGTGGGGCGACCCCGCCAGTCGGTGAAGCGGCCGCCGGCCTCCTGGATGATCACGGGCAGGGGGGCCGCGTCCCAGGGGTTCATCAGGTCGTCCACCATCACCTCGGCGCGGCCGGTGGCCACCAGCAGGTAGCCGTAGCAATCGCCCCAGGTCCGGACCACCCGCGCGCGCTCCGCCAGGAACGCCCACCGAGCCCGGCGCTCGGGCCGGTCGGGAAAGCGGTCGTCGGTGGTCAGCACGGTCGCCTGCGACAACTCGGCCTGCCCCGACACCGCGCAGGCGCTGCCATTCCAGTGGGCGCCGGCGCCCGCGGCCGCCACCACCATCTCGCCCGCCGCGGCGCAGTTGATCGCGCCGGCGAGCACCCGGTCGTCCTCGACCACGGCGATCAGCGAGCCCCAGAGCGGGACGCCGGCCACGAAGCTCTTGGTGCCGTCGATCGGATCGATCAGCCAGCGTCGCGCGCCGGTGGGACCCGTCGCGCCGTACTCCTCGCCCAGGATCGCGTCGTCCGGGAAGCGACGCGCGATCCACTCCCGCACCGCGCGCTCGGCGTGTCGGTCGGCTTCGGTGACGGGGCTGCCGTCTCCCTTCCACTCGACGGCGGGATTGCGGCGGAAGTGGCGGAGCGCCACCTCCCCGGCGAGCGCCGCCGCTTCCTCGACGGCCGTGAGCCAGCCACTCGGATCGGTCACCAGGTTCTCCTCGTCGGGATGGTCGCGTCGAGCATCGCTTCCTTCAGGGCGCGAACCGTGGTCACGCCGTCGTGGAGAATGCCCGCCACCAGCGCGGCCTGGGCACCACCCTGCTGGAACGTCTCCACCACATGCCGGGCCTCGCCCGCGCCACCGGAGGCGATCACCGGCACGCCGACCCGGTCGGCGACGGCGCG
>JBFXAS010000361.1:0-3577 GCA_050184075.1 Gemmatimonadales bacterium | reverse complement strand
GGGCGCGCCCGCCCGAGGTGATGATCGATCGGGGCCGTTTCGCGATCGCGCGACCCCGCGAGACGATCGATCACCTGATGTGGCTCGAGCGACGTGACCCCTTTGCCGACGAGGCGCCGTGACCAAGAACGCCGTCCTGATTCTCGACTTTGGCTCCCAATTCACCCAGCTCATCGCCCGCCGCGTCCGCGAGGCGCACGTCTACTGCGAGATCCACCCGCCGACGCGGTCGCTCGAGTGGATCAAGGAGTGGAACCCGCGGGCGATCATCCTCTCGGGCGGTCCCAACTCGGTGTACGACGAGGGCGCGCCCACGCTGACGCCCGGGGTGCTCGAGCTGGGCGTCCCGGTGCTCGGCCTCTGCTACGGGTTGTACCTCGTGGCCCAGGCCGCCGGCGCCAAGGTCACCCCGGCGGGGCGCCGCGAGTACGGCCGCGCGGAGATCGAGGTCCGGGGCGGGCGGCTCTTCGAGGGCTTCGACCCGGGAGAGCGGACCACGGTGTGGATGAGCCACGGCGACCTGGTCGAGGAGGTGCCCCCGGGCTACCGTCTGACGGCGGTGAGCGAGAACTGTCCGATCGCAGGCATCGAGCACGAGAGCCGGCCTTTCATGGCGGTGCAGTTCCATCCCGCAGTGGCCCACACCGCTCGCGGCGGCGAGATCATCAACGCCTTCCTCTTCTCGGTGGCGGGCTGCGTGCCCGACTGGACCTCGGCCCACTTCATCGAGACCGAGGTGGCCAGGATCCGCGAGACGGTCGGCCCCACCGCCCGGGTGATCTGCGGCCTGTCCGGCGGGGTCGACTCGTCGGTGGCGGCCGCCCTGGTCCACCGCGCCGTCGGCGATCGGCTCACCTGCATCTTCGTCGATCACGGCCTGCTCCGGCTGCACGAGCGGGAGCAGGTCGAGGTGGCCTTCCGCCGCCACCTCGGCATCGACTTGAGAGTGGTGGACGCCACCGACCAGTTCCTGGCCCAATTGGAGGGCGTGACCGACCCGGAGCTCAAGCGCCGCCGGATCGGGCACACCTTCATCGACGTCTTCGAGCTGGCCGCGAAGGAGGTGGGCGAGGGTGTCGAGTGGCTGGTGCAGGGAACGCTCTACCCCGACGTGATCGAGTCCACCTCGCCACGCGGCGGACCCTCGGTGACGATCAAGACCCACCACAACGTCGGGGGCCTCCCCGAGCGCCTGCCGTTCCAGCTGTTGGAGCCACTCCGGGAGCTCTTCAAGGACGAGGTGCGCGCGGTCGGTCGCGACCTCGGGCTTCCCGAAGAGATCGTCGGCCGTCACCCTTTCCCCGGGCCGGGTCTCGCGATCCGGATCCTGGGGCCGGTCGTCCGGAGCGACCTCGAAGTGCTCCGGACCGCCGACCACATCTACCTCGAGGAGATTCGGGCCGCCGGGCTCTACGACGACATCTGGCAGGCTTTCGCCGTGCTCCTGCCGATCCGTTCCGTCGGCGTGATGGGAGACGGCCGCACCTACGAGCAGGTGCTCGCGCTTCGCGCGGTCACCTCGCGGGACGGGATGACGGCCGACTGGTTTCCTTTTCCGCCGGAGGTGATGAGCCGGATCTCGAATCGGATCGCCAACGAGGTGCGGGGCATCAACCGGGTGGTGTACGACGTGAGCTCCAAGCCGCCGGCCACCATCGAGTGGGAATAACCTAGACGCCCTTCTCGTCGAAGAGCGCGTAGAGCTCGTCCGCGGAGCGGACCTGGCGAAGGCGGTCCGCCACCCCCGGCTCCCGGCCGAGCTGCGCGAGGCGACCGAGCACCGGCAGGTATTGGTTGGCGACCTCGAGCGGCGGCGCCACGATCAGGAAGAACACGTACACCGGGTGCCCGTCGATCGACTGGTACTCGATCCCCGTCGGATGGACCCCGAAGGCGAGCCGCAGGCGCTTGACGGCCAGCGACCGACCATGCGGAATCGCGATTCCCCGGCCGACTCCGGTGGAGCCGAGCTGCTCGCGGCGCTTGAGGATCTGAACCACGGAAGCGGCCCGCCGCTCGGGAAGGCCCAGCAGCGCGACCAGCTCCTCCAGCACCCCGTCCTTGCTGGTCGCGGTGAGCGCCGGCTTGACGGCGGTCGGCTGGAGGAAGTGGCGAAGTTGCATCGGCGACCGAAGTTAGGCGCGGGGCTCCCGGGATGTCAAAAGACGGGCCGACCGAGACGTGGCTCGGGACGGCGAGTCCAAGTAGCTTTCCACCATGCGGTTACCCTACGCGCCCGCGATCGAGACCCCGCTGATCCTGGCCCCGATGGCCGGGGTTTCGGAAGCGCCCTTCCGACACGTCTGCCGGCGGCTCGGAGCCGACATCCTGATGACCGAGTTCCTGAACGCGGAGGCGATCAGGCGCGGCATCCGGCGCACGCTCGAGGGCTGCGAGTTCGACCCGGGCGAGCGTCCGATCGGGATTCAGATCTACGGCGCGGAGCCGGAGGCGATGGCCCGGGCCGCGGCGATCGTGACCGATGCCTATCAGCCGGATTTCATCGACATCAACTTCGGGTGCCCGGTCAAGAAGGTCGTCCAGCGGAACGGCGGCTCCGGCTGCCTCAAGGACATGGGCCTGGTGGAGCGGATCATCCGCGACGTCGTCGCGGCCACCCATCTCCCGGTCACCGTCAAGACCCGGAGCGGCTGGAACGAGCTCGAGCGGCGACCGGTGGAGATCGCGCTCCGGATGCAGGAGGCGGGGGCCAAGGCGTTCACCCTCCACGCGCGGACCAGGAGCCAGATGTTCGGCGGCAAGGCCGACTGGGACGAAATCGCCCGGGTCGTCGAGGCGCTGGACATTCCGGTGATCGGCAACGGCGACGTCCAGAGCGGCGAGGACATCCTGCGGATGAAGCGGCACACCGGGTGCGCCGCCGTGATGGTGGGACGGGGCTCGTTCGGGAATCCCTGGATCTTCCGGGACGGGCGCGCGCTGCTCTCCGGTGCCACCCCGCCGCCGCGACCCGGACCGGTCGAGCGTTTCACGGTGGCGCTCGAGCACGCGAGCCTGGCCGTCACCCTCCAGGGCGACGACCGCAAGACGGTCGTCGAGTTCCGCAAGCACCTCGGCTGGTACACCAAGGGCTTGCCGGGCGCCGCCAGCCTCAGGCAGCGGCTTTTCCAGGTCGAGACGATGGTCGAAGCCGGTCAGCTGTTTCGCGACTACCTCGAGCGGAGCTTCGTGGCGGCGTGATCGACAAGCTCGCCGGCCTCCTGGCCGAGGTGGCGCGCGGCTCCGTCTCGGTCGAGCAGGCGGTCGAGCGGCTTCGCCACCTCCCATTCGAGGACGTGGGCTTCGCCCAGATCGACCATCATCGGGTCCTGCGGCGGGGCCGCTCCGAGATCATCTTCGCGAGCCACAAGACGACCGAACAAGTCGTCGCGATCGCCTCACGCCTGGTCGACGCGACCGGGGGCTTCCTCGCCACCCGGGCCACGCCCGGACACGCCGCGGCGCTCACCGAGCGGTTTCCGGGCGCCCATTGGAACCCGCTCGCCCGGACGGTGGCGCTCGAGCCGGACCGGCCGGCCGGGCGTCTCGATGGCCGGGTGGCGGTGGTGTCGGCCGG
>JBFXAS010000360.1:0-3606 GCA_050184075.1 Gemmatimonadales bacterium | reverse complement strand
CGCGGCTCCGCGCCTACGTCACCCGCCGCTCCGGCGACGGGGCGGCCCCGGGCACCATCCGCGCCGAGCTCGCGGCGCTCAAGCGAGCCTTCAACCTGCTCGACGAGGATGAGGTGCTCGCCCGGGTGCCGACGTTCCCCAAGGTTCGGGCGGCCGACCCGCGCGCCGGGTTCTTCGAAGACCCGGAGATCGAGCGGCTGGCCGCCGAGCTGCCGGACTACCTGGTGCCCGTGCTCCGGTTCGGCGCTTTCACCGGCTGGCGGCTCAAGGAAGTCACGGGGTTGACCTGGGACCGGGTCGACTTCTCCGCCGGGACCATCCGGCTGGAGGGCCGCCATACCAAGAACGCGGAGGCGCGCGAGTTCCCTTTCACCGCCCTGCCGGAGCTCGCGCAGCTGCTCCGCGCCCAGCTCAACGCTGGGACCGGCGCGGAGTTCGCGACGGGCGAGCGGTCGCGCTGGGTGTTCTTCCGCACGACCGCACGCGGCCCGCGACCGATCCGGGACCACTACCACGCTTGGCGGAGCGCCTGTGAGCGCGCCGGCGTCCCGGGCAAGCTCTTCCACGACCTCCGGCGCACCGCGGTCCGGAACCTCGAGCGGGCGGGGGTGAGCCGCTCGGTGGCCATGAAGCTGACCGGCCACAAGACCGAGTCGGTCTACCAGCGGTACGCGGTGACGAACGCGGCCGACCTGCGGGCCGGCGTGGCGAAGTTGGCGGTGCTGGCGGCCCAAGCAACAGATGGGCAACAGTCGGGTGGGAGCGATGCGCGCTAAGTCGTTATGCCCGAGGCGAGAGTCGAACTCGCACGGGGTTGCCCCCGGCGGATTTTGAGTCCGCTGCGTCTGCCATTCCGCCACTCGGGCCAGTCGCCAAAGATCGCCGAGCCGCCGCCTCGATCGCAAGCATCGGGTGGCACCAACCCAGTCCCGCACCAAGCTCCCCGCCCCGCTAGCTTTCCCCCGTCCCGACCACCGCCCTCCGGGCCCCATGACCGCCGCTCCGTTGCCCCAGCGCCTCCACCCCTGGCACGACCTCCCCGCCGGACCCTCCCCGCCCGAGCTGCTCACCGCGGTGATCGAGATTCCGAAGGACTCGCGCAACAAGTACGAGCTCGACAAGCCGACCGGCCTCTATCGGCTCGACCGCGTCCTCCACAGCGCGATGCGCTTCCCCGGCGACTACGGGTTCATCCCCCGCACGCTCGCCGAGGACGGCGACCCGCTCGACATCCTGGTGCTGACGACCGTGCCGGTTTTCGTGGGCTGTCTGATTGAGGTGCGACCGGTGGGAATCTTCTCTCTGGTCGACAAAGGCGAGAAGGACGAGAAGATCCTCGCGGTGCCGGTCGCCGACCCGTTCACCCGCGAGATCACCGATCTCCCCTCGCTGCCGCGGCACGCACTGCTCGAGATCGAGCATTTCTTCCTGGTCTACAAGGACCTCGAGGCCGCCCGCACCCAGAAGCAGATCAGCAATGGGTTCGCCGACGCGGAGACCGCCCGCGCCGACGTGCTCGCCTGCATGGAGCGCTACCGCGCCAGCTATCCGGGCTAGTCGTCCCTGAGCGAGACCGGCGGGCCGAGCACCTCGCGCCAGATGATGGCCTGGCGGAGGTCGGGACGGGCGGCCTCCGGCTCTTCCTCGACCTCCGGCTTCCGTCGGATCCGGGCGTCGAAGGCCGCGTGGTCGCCGGGCCGGCGGCCCCGCGCGGTCTGCTCCGCCCACCTGAGCCGCTCGCGAATCGCCGCCTCGGCCTCATCGTCGAGATCGACCACCGAGCGCTCGACCACCCGGACCGGAGCCTCGATCGATCGGACCTCCGGCACCACCTCGAGCGACTCCCGCTCTTCGATCGCGTCGAGGTCATCCTCCTCGTCCTCCTCGACGGGCGTCGGCGGCTCGAGCACCACCACGTCCTCGCCCTTGGAGCGCCGCTCCGCCTCTTCCATCGCCCGGCGGAACTCGTCGAGCAGATCCTTGATCGACTGCGGCTGGCGGCGACCCTCCGAGCCTCCCGACGGCAGGCGTTCCGGCGCACGCCTCCGCGGCGCCCCGCGACCCCGCTTCTGCTGCTGCACCCCGCGCGAGATCAGGTTCAGCACGAAGAAGACCGCCAGCAGCGCGACGAACTCCACGGCGTCAGCCTCCCGTAGATCCCGGCGAGGGATCGACGGGACCGGCGATGGAGCGCCGCATCTGGGTGTCCGCCTCGACGTTCCGGTACTTCTGATAGTCCATCACGCCCAGGTGGCCGGCGCGGAACGCGTCCGAGATCGCCAGCGGAATCTGGGCTTCGGCCGCCACCAGCTTGGCCCGCTCCCGCTGGACCTCGGCCCGATACTCCTGCTCCATCGCCACCGCGAGCGCCCGGCGCTCCTCGGCCTTGGCCTGCGCGATCCGCTTGTCGGCCTCGGCCTGGTCGGTCTGGAGCTCCGCGCCGATGTTCTTCCCGACGTCGACATCGGCGATGTCGATCGAGAGGATCTCGAACGCCGTGCCGGCGTCGAGCCCCTTCGCGAGCACCGTCTTCGAAATCATGTCAGGATTCTCGAGCACCGCCTTGTGGCTCTGCGCCGAGCCGATCGTGCTGACGATGCCCTCGCCCACCCGGGCCAGGATCGTCTCTTCGCCCGCGCCGCCGACCAGCCGGTTGATGTTGGCCCGGACCGTCACCCGGGCCAGCGCCAGCAGCTGAATCCCGTCCCGCGCCATCGCGGCCACCTTGGGCGTGGTGATCACCTTCGGGTTGACGCTCACTTGCACGGCCTCGAAGACGTCGCGGCCGGCGAGGTCGATGGCCGTGGCCTGCTTGAGGTCGAGCGGGATCCCGGCCTTGTCGGCGGAGATCAGGGCGCGCACCACCCGCTCCACGCTGCCGCCG
Source organism: Gemmatimonadales bacterium (assembly GCA_050184075.1). Lineage (GTDB taxonomy): Bacteria > Gemmatimonadota > Gemmatimonadetes > Gemmatimonadales > GWC2-71-9 > SHZU01. Next base: position 722 of record JBFXAS010000360.1, on the reverse strand, counting down.
GCCAGGTAGTGGGCCTCGAGCGCGTTGATCGGCACCGTGAGCCCTGCCTTGTAGGCGTTGATCAGCGGATTGACGATCGCCGACGGGTTGACTTTGCGAAACCGCATCCCGAACAGGTTGAGGAAGGAGACCCGCACCCCGCTGGCCAGCGCCGTGACCCACAGGCCGATCGGGATGAAGCGGAAGAAGATCGTCAGGAACAGCAGCCCGATGACGACCAGCGCGAGCAACATGGCGGGCCCGAGCTGTGAGGTATCCATAGATCGTGCTCGTCGTTAGGGTGAGACACCGCCCGCCGACCCGGCCGGACGTGGGGGATCGCAGATCAGGCCGGCGGCGTCAGCGCGTCCGCGGCGCGGACGATCAGCCGATAGCCATCGGAGCGCAGCACCTTGACCGGCGCGCCGCTCTTGATGAAGTCGCCTTCGGTGACCACGTCGAGGCGCTCGCCGTCGACCAGCGCCACGCCGGACGGGCGCAGGTCGGTCAGGGCGCTGCCCGTCTTGCCGATCAGGTCCGCGCGCATCGGCGCCGAGACGAAGCCCTCGTCCTTCCCGGTCGAGTCCTTCAGGAAGAGACCCTTGAACCGGCTGCTGTTGGGCAAATGGCGGAGCCAGGCGATGAAGACCGAGGCCGAGATCACCAGGGCGGCCCCGATCACGGCGCCCGCCTGCACGAAGTCGTTGACGGTCGGCGCCGCGCCCAGCAGCGAGAGCACCACC
>JBFXAS010000359.1:0-3632 GCA_050184075.1 Gemmatimonadales bacterium | reverse complement strand
GGATGGCGCCGAGGTGGTGGTGCCGCGGCGCCAGACCTTCTACGGGATGGACGAGCTCTTCGTCCGCGCGCCCTGCGGGACGCTGGTCGGGTTCGCCGCGAAGGTGGCCGCCGAGAAGTAGGGCGGGCCTCGACCTGGCGGGCCCGGAGCCCAGTTGCTGGCGCGGTCTCGGGTGGAGCACTAGACTGGTCGAAGCCCCACGTCGAGGCAATCATGGCGACGGTCAAGGACGTCCTCGCTCGGAAGTCCCGCGAGATCGTGTCCCTCCCACCGACTGCCACGGTGCTCGAGGCCGCCAACCTGATGAACGAGCGCGGCATCGGCGGCGTGCCGGTGATCGACCAGGGTCGGATGGTCGGGATCTTCACCGAGCGCGACATCCTGCGCCGCGTCGTGTCGGCGGCGCGCGACCCGGCCGCCACCCGCTTGGCCGAGGTGATGACCAGCCCCGTGGTCACCGCCAAGCCCGACATGCCGCTCGACCAGTGCGCCGCGCTCCTGACCAGCCGGCGGATCCGGCATCTTCCGATCGGCGACGAGAGGGGGCTTGCCGGGCTGATCACGATCGGGGACCTGCTCGCCTTTCAGGTGGACGAGCAGCAGACCACCATCGAGCAGCTTCAGCACTTCATCTACGACAATCGCTGACTCCGCGAGGCCGCCTGGTCTGAGAAACCCCGGCCCGTCGGCGGACGCCGGGGGCACGCTTGCGCAGGCCCGCCACACGGTCCCGCGCCCACCCGGCGGACGCTCAACCCAGTTGAACGAGCCAGGCCTCAGTTGACTAAGTCTAAGAGGTAGAGCAGATTAGCGAACAGGTGCGGGCGTAATTCAGTTGGTAGAATGCCAGCTTCCCAAGCTGGACGTCGCCGGTTCGAGTCCGGTCGCCCGCTCTGACCGAGCCTCACTTCGAAGCAACGCCAAGCGCCGCCGGGATGCCCGGCGGCATTTGGTTTGGCTCCCCGAAATTTCCATACGCGAAGAAGTATGGCGCTGGCGCGTGGAGAGCCGCGGCGACGGCATGCCGCTCCGGCTCAGTCGATCCGGCGGGCCAGTCGACCACTGGCGTACATCAGCCCGAATCGACCGCTCGAGTCCGGCTCGAGGAAAGTCCAGAGCGCGCGCGGCCCGCTCGGATCCGCGCTCGCGAGGGCCAGGGCGTTGTCGCTGACCGGCACCATCTCGAAGACCGTCGGCGCGCCGATCACGTAGGCCTCGGTGCCCGGCGCCTCCGCCAGGATCCACTCGCTGGTGAGGATCAGCTTCCCGCCCTCCTCGCGGATCGTCACCTTGGTGGTGGTGCGGCGATAGGTACCCAAGAACTTCGAGCGGTCGATGGCCGGGGCATTGGGCACCGCCGACATCGCCCGTCCGCCGACCGACTCCGGTCGACCGAAGCCATAGTTGGTGGCGATCCAGCTCTCCAACTCGGCCTGGAAGCCGCCGCTCACGTTGGAGTTGACGAAGGTCGCGTAGGCGAAGTCCGCCTCGGGCACAGCGGCGAGCTGGGCGCGACCGCCGTTCGAGCCGCCGCCGTGCGACAGCATCGTCCGGCCGTCGAGACTGGAGATCATCCAGCCGAGCCCGAAGCCCGAGGCCGGGCCGGACGGATGATCGATCGTGCGGGTGGCCATTGCCCGCGCGCTCCGCTCGCTCACGACCCTGGTGCCGCCGAGCGAGGTGCCGCCGCGCAGGTGCATGCGGGCGAAGCGGAGATTGTCCTCGACCGTGGTGATCAGGGTCGCGCCGGCGGGTGCGAAGGTCTTCGGGAGCAGGAACTTGGGCGTGGCCATGTGCTCGCCCGGGCGCTTCGGGTCCGGCACTCCGCCGACCGCCGAGCCGAAGAGGATGCCATCCTCGGCGTAGGCGAAGGTCCGCTCGAGGCCTAGTGGGCGGATGACGCGCTCCTCGAGGAGCTGATGCCAGCTCTTGCCCGTCAGGGTCTCGAGCAGATGCCCCGCCAGGACCCAGCCCCCGTTGCAGTAGGACGAGTACGCGCCGGGCCGGTGGATCTGCCCCAGGCCGGACATGGCCTCGACGAACGCGGTGTGGGCCAGCGGGCCCTCGCCGAGGTCCATGATGAAGTCGCCCGCGTCGAGTCCGCTCGAGTGGTTGAGCAGCTGCCGGGTCGTGATCTGGCGGGTCGCCTCGGCGTCGGCAAACCGGAGCCGCGGCAGGTAGCGCACCAGCGGCAGGTCGAGATCGATAGCCCCTTCGTCTACCAAGCTCATCACCAGCGTCGCGGACCATACTTTGGTGATCGAGCCCGTGAGGAACCCGGTGCCGGCCGTCATCGGCGCGCCCGTGTTGAGGTTGGCGATCCCGGCGGCCGCGCTCTCGACCTTGCCCTTGGAGTAGACCGCCGCGACGGCGCCCGGCATCCGGTGCTTCGCGACCAGGCTGGAGAGCGCCTCCGACAGGGCCGAGGCATCCCGGCGCGGCGATCGCGACTCGGATGCGTGAGCCGATGACGCCGCCGTGGCGTCTCGAGCGAGCACCGCGCCGGCACCGGCAACGCCGAAGAGCTCGAGCAGCCGACGCCTCGAGAGTGGGGTCCGACTCATGGTTCCTCCGAGAGCGCGATCGTGCGGGGACTTCGGAGGATATCGCGGGAGCTGGCCAGGTGCCAGCCGCGCGCCTTGGGGGGCGCGCGGGATCCGTGAACTTCACGTTCACGGATACCCTTCGCTGAACCGGAGCACAACGAAGGCGCTCCGCGGGCACCGGATCGGGCCCCGCTTGGCACGGACGGGGTCCGAGCGCCTCTGCGGCGCGCGGCATCAAAGCGTATCCCGAGCCTACGAGCGCTCAGGCCCGCTTGGGACCGTTCCAGCGAAGCAGCCGCCTCGCGCCCGAGGGCGTGAGGCCAAGTCGCTGCCGAAACTCCGCGGTGAAGTGGCTGTGACTCGAGAAGCCGATCCCGTGGGCCACCCGACTCAAGCTGCGGTCGCCGGTCTCCAGCCGCTCGAGCGCGAGCCGAGCGCGGAGCTCGAGCCGATACTGATGCAGGGTGTGCCCGGTGTAGCGGCGGAACAGGCGACAGAGGTGGAACGGCGAGACGCCGACCCGATCGGCGACCTGGCGCACGCTCAGCCGACCCGCCGGATCCGCCGCCAGCTCCGCCCGGGCCCGCTCGGCCACCTGGCGCTGCTTCGCGCTGGCCCGGGCCGAATCCAGGCCGCGCTCGGTGAAGGCGAGCCGGAGAATCTCACGCAAGAGCTCGGTCACCTCCTGCTCGATCGCCGAAGCGTCCCGGAGCCGACCGGAGCTCACCCGAGCGAAGAGCAGCCGCTGGCGATAGTAGAGGGGGGCCGGGACCGGTCCCGTGGTCACCGGAAACGGGCGCCCGGGGTCTCCCGCGGCCTCGGCGACCTCCGCGACCAAGGCCGAGGCCATCCGGGCGCTCACGCTGAACCAGTCGGCCCGATCTCCCTCCGCGGAGAGCCGATAGCGCCGGTACGGCTGCCCCAGATTGTAGATGGCGGCCACCGCGGGGTCAGCGACGAATGGGCGGCCGCCGGAATGCTGGATCCAGACGGCCGAGCGGGGGAATACGACGCTGAACCCCTCGATCGGGCCGGCGGTCTGGAACTCCGGGTGCGCCAGCGGACAGCGGAACGCCCCGATCCGAA
>JBFXAS010000358.1:0-3667 GCA_050184075.1 Gemmatimonadales bacterium | reverse complement strand
ACAACTATCTCGATCTCGACCAGCCCCAGGGCCTGTCGGCGCGCGGTAACCTGCTCGCCTACCACGATGCCGGGATGAGCGCGGTCGAGGTGCTCCGCGCCGCGACGCTCAACGACGCCAAGCTGCTCGGCTACGAAGGCCGGCTCGGCGTGATCAAGCCGGGCGCGTTCGCCGACCTGATCGCGGTGGACGGCGATCCGGTGGGCGGCGCCTTCGAGGCGCTCACCCGGGTCCGGTTCGTGATGAAAGCCGGCACCGTCTACGCTGGACAGCCGCGCTGAGGCCGGCTACCCTGGGGTCCGGCCTCACCCTCTGACTACGATGCTCTTCTGGCTTGCCGTCCTGGTTCTGGCCGCGGTCGCGCTCTCCTTCGTCGGCCTGTTGGTCGGCTCGCGCCAATTGCCCCAGCTGGCCGAGATCGAGCCCGTGGCGGACGCCGCGGCGCCGAGCGTGTCGATCGTGGTGGCCGCCCGGAACGAGGCCCGCGGAATCGAAGCCGGTCTCCGCTCCCTGCTCGCGCTCGACTATCCGGCGCTCGAGATCGTGGTGGTCGACGACCGCTCGACCGACGCGACGCCCGATGTCCTGGCCCGCATGGCCCAGTCGGAGCCGCGGATCGTGCCGGTCCGGGTCGACCAGCTGCCGGAGCGCTGGCTCGGCAAGAACCACGCGCTCTTCGTCGGCTCGACCCGGGCCCGGGGCGAGTGGCTCCTCTTCGTGGACGCCGACGTGGTGCTCGCGCCCGACGTGCTCCGCCGCGCGATGGGCCGGGCGCTCTCCGCGGGCCGTGATCACATCACCATCACCCCGACGCTCGAGCTGCCGGGGCCGCTGCTCCAGGGCTTCGCGGTCTTCTTCAGCGCCTCGTTCCTGCTCTTCACCCAGCCCTGGAAGGCGCCAGATCCCAAGTCGCGCCAGTTCATCGGGGTCGGCGCCTTCAACCTGGTCCGGCGGGAGGCCTACGTCCGCGCGGGGACCCACGAGCGGATCGCGCTCCGGCCGGACGACGACCTCAAGCTCGGCAAGATCCTCAAGCAGTCCGGCGCGGGGCAGGAGCTGGTGCAGGGCCTGGGCGCCGTGCGGGTGGAGTGGTACCACTCGCTCGGCGAGCTGATCCGCGGGCTCGAGAAGAACGCCTTCGCGGGCCTCGACTACAACCTGGGTCTCGCGATCGCGGGGGCCGGCTCGCAGCTGTTCCTGAACTTCCTCCCGTTCTTGGCGATCGCTTTCGGATCGGGGTCCACTCGAGCCGTCGGCCTGGCCACGGTGCTCGCCTCGGTCCTCGGCTTCGGGCTCGTGGCGCGGGAGGTGGGCGTGGCGCCGTCGCGGGCGCTGCTCTATCCGCTGGTGGTGCTCCTCTTCGCCTTCATCGTGCTCCGCACCGCCGCGCTCAACCTCGCCCAGGGCGGGATTCGCTGGCGTGATACCTTCTACCCGTTGTCCCTGCTCAAGACGAACAAGGTCTGATGCTCCGGAGGCTCCCATGATGGCTCGACGACTGACGGCGCTCAGCGTGCTCTTCCCGACGCTCCTGGCCGCGCAGACCACCTCTCGCCTGCAGCCGGCCGAGCGCGCTTTTGTGGCGGTCGACGCCCCGGTGGTTGCCCTCACCCACGTCAAGCTGATCGACGGCACGGGCGCCCCGCCCGCCGACGACCAGACGGTGCTGATCCAGGGCGGCGCGATCGCCTGGGTCGGGCCGAGCCGATCGGCCAGCCTGCCCGCGGGCGCGCGAGTGCTCGACCTCGCCGGGCACACGGTGATCCCGGGAATGGTCGGGCTCCACGACCACACCTTCTACGGCGGGGCCTCGTGGCCCTACGTGCACCAGCCGGTGAGCGCGCCGCGGCTCTATCTGGCCGCCGGCGTCACCACCATCCGCACCACCGGCAGCACCGCGCCCTACCAGGACATGATCCTGAAGCGCTCGATCGACAGCGGGCTCGTGGTCGGGCCGCGGATGTACGTCACCGGCCCCTACATCACCGGGCCCGGCGGCAATCACGGGATGATGCACGAGGTCACCACGCCCGAAGCCGCCCGCCGGGTCGCCGCCTACTGGTCCGCGGAGGGGGCGAGCTGGCTCAAGGTCTACGATCGGATCACCCGGGCCGAGCTCAAGGCGGTGGTGGAGGAGGCCCACAAGCACGGCGTCCAGGTGACCGGCCACCTCTGCTCGATCGGCTTCCGCGAGGCGGTGGCCGCGGGGATGGACGCGGTCGAGCACGGGCTCTACGCCAACCAGGAGTACGACCCGGACAAGAAGCCGGACCAGTGCCCCGGCGTGAAGATGTCGGTGTTCGAGGGCCTCGATCTCGAGAGCGACGCGGTCAAGGCCACCTTCCGCGACATGGTCTCCCATGGCGTGGCGATGACCTCGACCGTGGCGATCGCCGAAGGCCTGATGGCCGGCCGGCCGCCGCTCGAGCAGCGCACCCTCGACGCGCTCTACCCGCCCGCCAAGGGGGCCTATCTCGCCGCGCGCTCGATGCTCGAGAAGCCCGAAGCCGCCCCGTTCCGGGTGAGCGACAAGGCATTCGCCAAGATGCTGGCCTACGAGCTGGCGTTCGTGCGCGCCGGCGGGCTCCTCGGCGCGGGCGTCGATCCGACCGGCGTGGGTGGCGTGCTGGCCGGCTTCGGCGACCAGCGCAACTACGAGCTCTTCCTCGAGGGCGGCTTCACGCCGGTCGAGGCGATCCAGATCCTCTCGGCCAACGGCGCCAAGATCCTGGACGCGGCCGACCGCTACGGCACCGTCACCGCGGGCAAGCTCGCCGACCTGGTGGTGATCCGCGGCGATCCGGTGGCCCGCCCGGCCGAGATCCGGAACGTCACCCTGGTGTTCCGTGAGGGGGTCGGGTACGACTCCGCCAAGCTGATCGCGTCGGTGAAGGGCATGGCTGGACTTCGTTAAGGCCGTCCGACCCACTCGCCCGAGAGCAACAGCGATGCGCACCCGATCGTTCGTGATCCTCCTCGCCGGCCTGCTGGCCCTCCCGCTCTCCGCGCAGGGGCCCGCGAAGCGCCCGCTGGTGCCGGGGGACTACTACCGCTTCCGCGACGTCGGCTCCCCGTCGATCTCGCCGGACGGCGCCTGGGTGGTCTACGCCGTCACCTCGGCCGATTCGGCCAAGGACAAGCGAAACACCGATCTCTACATGGTGAGCTGGGACGGCGCCCGCACGGTGCAGCTCACCTCGGGGCCGGAGAGCGAGTCGAATCCGAAGTGGAGCCCCGACGACCGCTACCTCGCCTTCCTCTCCTCCCGCGGCGACTCGGAGAAGGGCGCCCAGCTCTGGCTGATGGACCGGCTGGGCGGCGAGGGTCGCAAGCTGACCGACGTCAAGGCAGGGATCGACGACTACGAGTGGGCGCCCGACGGGAAGCGGCTGGTCTTCGTGATCAAGGATCCCGATCCCGACTCGACGCCCTCGAAGGGCGGCGAGCGCAAGGCGCCCAAGCCGCTGGTGATCGACCGCTGGGACTTCAAGCGCGACTACGTCGGCTACCTCGACCGGCGGCGGACCCATCTCTATCTCTACGACCTCGAGTCGAAGCAGGTCGAGCAGCTCACCACGGGCGACTACGACGACGCGGCGCCGGCCTGGTCGCCCGACGGAGAGCGGATCGCCTTCGCGAGCAGGCGCGCGCCCGGAAGCGATCGCAA
>JBFXAS010000357.1:0-3679 GCA_050184075.1 Gemmatimonadales bacterium | reverse complement strand
GCTCAGCTTCGATCTCAGCACCCGCCTCGCCACCGTCGACGCGCTGCGCCGACGGCGACCCTTCGAGGCCAGCGTCGAAGCCGAGATCAAGCAGGAGGCAGGGCGGCTGTTCCGCAGCCGGCGCGAGCCTGCGGGGTCGCGCGGGGCGTGCTCCACCCTGGAGCGGCGCCAGCAGGCCGCGCGGACGCTCGGGTCGGCGCTCGGGTCGTCCGGAGCGAAACGCCGGCAACCGGCGCCACGCACTCTCGCCGGGGATCTGACTCACCTCTGGCTCAACCGGATTCTCCCCGGCGGCGATCTGGACGGCGAGGCGATCTGTCTCGAATGGCTGGCGCGGGTCTACCGCTCGCGCTTGGCCCGGGCCCGCTCGTAGAGCGAGGCGAGCGCCGCAAGGAGTCGGTCGCCGCGCGGGCTGCCGTGACCGGTGCAGCAGTCCCAACCCTGATGGGCGTGGTAGGCGCCCCCGTGCCGACTGATCCGATTGTGCCCTCTGATCACGTCGGTGAAGGCGCCATCGAGCTCCGGTCGATAGAGGAGCGGGGTCACCCACTGGAGCGTCCCACGGGTGGCGTGACGCATCCGCGCGATCAGACCCGCCCAGAGCGGCGTGGCCGCGCTGGTGCCGGCACCGATCGTCCTCCGTCCGCCAAGCCAGATCCGATAGGCGCCGACCGAATCGGCGAGCGCGGCCACGTCCGGGATCCCGCGGACGGCATCGCGCGACCCCGCGTGCGGGTTGCGCCAGGATCGCGCATGAGGTCCCGGCTCGACCCGCCGCTGGTAGCCCGGCCGCGGCCAATGGCCGCTCACGCCACCACCCGACGCGCACCGCATCCCGAGCGCACGCCGGTTCCAGACCACTTCGTTGCTCCGTTTCCGGAGCGGCGGAGAGGTCATGCTGGTGCCGCCCACCGCGAGGACGAAGCGGCTGGAGGCCGGATAGTTCACCTGCGCCCGCCTGGACTTCGGATGGTTGAGCGAGCCGAAGTCTCCGCTCGAGCAGACCACCGTGATCCCGCGGATGGCAGCCGCCCGGAGCGCCTGGTCGATCACGTCGAGATGACCGCCCCAGATCGCTTCCGACGTGCCCCAGCTGATCGAGATCACCGTGGCCGGCCGGCATCGCGTGGGTCCGAGCCCGATGGCCGTGTAGATCGCGTCGTAGAAGCCGGCGGAGCCCGGGTCCGCGAAGATCACCTCCAGCGTGGCCCGCGGCGCGACCGCGCCGGCGATCTGGCAGTCGAGGGTCACCTCGAGCGTCGCCTTGGCCCAGTCCAGGATGTCGGGGCCGAACTGACGGGCGAGGCCGGCGGCGGTGGCGCCGGGCGCGTTGAAGGCGTCGACGAACCTGGCGAGCACGTCGCGATCCATCGGCGCGTTGGCCGCGGCGCCCACCAGCTTGGTGCGGATCGTGGGCGGCTCGATCCGCAGCACGCGCTTGAAGTACTGGTCGAGATCCGAGCGATGAAAGCCGCCGCCGAAGGCCAGGATCGCGATCCGCTGGCCCCCGGCATCGCTCGCCGGAAAGCGATAGTGACGCGCGATCGTCCGCGGCGAATAGGAACGGCCCGCACCCGTTGCCACGCCGGCCGGCCGGTGGCGTGGAAGATCGTCGAGACCCAGCACCCCGACCACGCTCTCGTGCAGATGGGTCGGCAGGTGGATCTCGCCCCGGTGGGCGCGGCGCGGCCCGACCGGCGAGTCGAAGAGCTCGAAGTCGACCCCGAAGGCGTCGGCCACCACCTCCGAGCGACCCGCCAGCACCACGTCGTGCCGGGGCCGGGACACGCCCGCGACCTCGAGACCCACCGACCGCGCGAACGCGAGCAGCTCGCGGAGCTCCGTCCGATCGGGAGACTGGAGCCGGACGATCTCCCGCTCGCTGAACCGCACCGGCTCGCCCTCCATCCAGCGCTGGTACCTTCCCGCGAGCCGCGCGCGCTTCCCGAGTGGCCGGGGCCGCATCACCACTCGCACCGCGAGCCGATCGTCGGCGTCCGCGGCGCCCACCAGCGAGCGCAGCAGCGTGCGATCCGGGGCGCTGCCTTTGATCGGGGCGAGACGGTGGCGGGGCATCGGCACTCGGGTGCGGGTGGCTGGCGGCGGTCGTCAGGATTAAGCTAATGCCCGTACCCGGCCACGGTGATGACCTCGCAAGCTTGCCCGGCATGCAATGCCCCGCGCAGCCCGGCCACTCGATTCTGTGGTCAGTGCGGCGCGTCGCTCCCTCTCGTCTGCCCCTCGTGCCAGTTCGAGAATCCGCCGGCCCACGCCTTCTGCGGCCGCTGCGGGCACGCGCTCACCGGCGAGCGGTCCGAGACCGCCCCGGGCCCGGCCGCCGAGCGCCGTCGGATCACGGTGCTCTTCTGCGACCTGGTCGGCTCGACCGATCTCTCGAGCAGGCTCGACCCGGAAGAGCTCCGCACGGTGATCCTGAGATACCAGCAGGCCGCCGCCGGCGTGATCGAGCAGTTTGGCGGTCACGTCGCCCAATACCTCGGCGACGGCGTGATGGCCTACTTCGGGTATCCCAAGGCCCACGAGGACGACCCGGTCCGATCGGTCCACGCCGGCCTGGGCATCGTCCAGGAAATCCGAGCGCTGCCCCCGACTCCCGGCACCACCCCGCTGGCCGTCCGGATCGGGATCGACACCGGGCTGGTGGTGGCCGGTGACGTGGGCGGCGGTCAGCGGCGCGAGCAGCTGGCGGTTGGACAGACCCCGAACGTCGCCGCCCGGCTCCAGGCGGAGGCCGAGCCCAACTCGGTCCTGGTGAGCGACGACCTCGTCGCGCTCTGCGAGGGCTACTTCCAGTTCGAGCCCAAGGGCGAGCGGGATCTCAAGGGTCTCGGCGCGCCCACACCGGTCTTCCGCCCGATTCGGGCCACCAGCGTCCGCACCCGTTTCGATCTCTCCCGCAGGCGTGGCCTCGCCCGACTGGTTGGCCGCGAAGCGGAGATCGCCCTGCTCCAACAGCGCTTCCAGGCCGCCGAGAGCGGGCGCGCCCGCTCGGTGCTGGTCGTGGCCGAGGCCGGGCTCGGCAAGTCCCGACTGGTCGAAGAGCTCCGCGACCGGACCGGCGACCGCCCCCGCCGCTGGCTCACCCTCGCGGGCTCGGACTATCACCGCGACAGCCCGTTCTACCCGGTCGCCGATCTGCTCCACCAGTTGATCAGGAGCGGCGAGCACCAGCCGACCGGCCAGCGGTTGGAGCGGCTCCAGGCGCTCGCGTCGGAGCTGCCGAGCGACGCGGCCGACGCCGTCGCCCTGCTCGCCCCCCTGATCGGGCTGGAGCCGGGGGCCGGGTTCGAGCCCTCCGCCGCCTCGCCGCAGCGCCAGAAGGAGCAGACCCTCGAGCTGCTGGCCGCCGCGGTCCTGCGCGAGACGGAGAGCGCCACCGTGGTGCTGGCCGCCGAAGACCTCCACTGGCTCGATCCCTCGACGCTGGACCTGCTCGGTCTCCTGATCCAGCGCGCCGGATCGGCCCGGCTCCTGGTGGTGATGACCGCGCGACCCGGCTTCACGCCGCCCTGGGAATCGCGGACCCGTCTCTCTCAGAGCACCCTCGACCCGCGCGACCGTGAGGACGCCTCGACCCTGATCGCCAATCTGGCGTCGGGGCGGCTGCTCGACCCGAGCACGGCCCAGGCGCTGATCGACCGCTCCGACGGCGTGCCGC
>JBFXAS010000356.1:0-3682 GCA_050184075.1 Gemmatimonadales bacterium | reverse complement strand
CTTAGGTCGTGTGCTTGGTGGCTCACGCCCGGAGTCTCGTCGATGGACCGCCTCCTTCATACTGCCGGAACTGTCAAACTTCGGGTGCCTCCCCGGCAGAGCCGGGGGGACTCCTACGGTGTGCTAGAGGTAGCGCGCCACCGCCATCGTGATCGTGGTGAGCACGAGCAGCAGCGAGACCACCCTGCCGACACCGCCGGCGCGAGCCCGAAGGGCCTGCGCCCGCGCCAGCGCTTCCGCCCGGCCGGCACCCTCGGCCGGGGCCTGCTGGCTCAACGCGGCGGCCTCGAGCATCGAGGGACGCACGATGCCGAGCCCGAGCAGCAGCGCGATCAGGGCGGTCACCGAGCCGGTGCCGTACATCATGCCCGGGAGCGAACCCATGAACGCGGGCGCGAACCCGGCCGAGACCTTCCAGTAGAGGTAGAACCCGGAGAGCACCGTGATCAGGGCGATCGCGGGCAACCAGTCCATGTAGCGCCGGCGCTGGAGACCGGCCACGACCCTGGCGCCCTCCGGCCCGGCGTCGCGAATCGAGGGAAGCAGAAAGACGGAGGTGAAGACCACCGCCCCGACCCAAAACACCCCGCCTCCGATGTGCAGCACCCGAGCCAGCAGCATGCCGAGATCCACGCGTGCCTCCCGCGAGGTTGGACCGCCTATTTGCTCCAGGGTGGCACCAGGCCGATCGACCTCGTATACGTCACCAGTTGGCCCAGGTGCTCGTGCAGATCGCCCGACATCAGGAACAGAACCTGGGGTAAAGTAGTCGACTGGCCGAACAGCTGCCGCCGACCCAGGAGCAGCGTCAGGTCGGCGCCCTCGACTTGTTGCCGGGCGTGTTCCCACGCCTTGCGGAGGTGGTCGAGCACCTCGCTCTTGTCGGTCAGCTTCTCCAACATCGGGATCGACTCCCGCGGCGCGGCCATCTCGGCCGGACGCGAGCCGCCAATCACCGCCGGGACGTAGATGTACCACTCGGTGGCGACGTGCATCAGCGCGTTCGCGATCGTTCGCGTCTCCGGGGTCGGACTCCAGGTGTACTTCTCGGCCGGAATCAACTCGGCGAGCGCCATCACCTTCACGTGGACCGTGTCGATGTCGGCGAGGAACTGCTTCCGGAGCTCGTTGGCCGAACCCTGATCGAGCAGGTTCTGGGCGACGAGCGGCGTGGAAGAGGCGACCGAGCCGAGCAGCACGAGCGCGGCCAAACCGCGAGCACGGCGGTGAGCGGGCGACATGGGGGGACTCCGAGGCTGAGGTGGATCCAGGACCTACGCTGGCGCTCCGGGCGGGGTTTCCACAGCTCCACCCGCGGTCGCCAGGGCAGCCAATCGACCACCACCGACGGCGGCCGCTACTCGCTCAGCTTCCGGCGCACTCGACCTGCGCCAGGTCGGCGCGACGATAGAGAATGGTGAGCGTCACGTAGAGTTGCTGCTGCGGAGCCTCCCAGTGCCAGGCCAGGCCCGAGGCCGTCTTGCCCGGCGCCTTCAGCGCGTCGACCAAGTTGCCGAAGGAGGCCCCCTCGGTCTCCCGCTTGCACTTCACCGGCTGGAGCTGCAATCCCTCGTTCTTGAGCGCGGCCTCCACCATTTCCCGTGTCGCGAAGAAGCCACTCCCGTCTGGCTTGGTGACCTCCATCGAGGGAATCGTGATCGCCACCTGCGCCAGACCGGCGGGGATCCCGCTGACGTTGATCGTCATGGCCAGAGCGACGCTGTCGCCGATCGTGCCGGTGAAGCTCCCGTTCCGGGCGACCACCCGGCCCTGCTTCGCCGCCCACTGGTCCGGATTCTGAACCGGTCCCGGCGACTCCCACTGGACCGGGAGCTCGGACCCGGTGGTCCACGGCAGCCCCCGGGTCCGCACCCCGGAGTCCACCAGGAACGCGGTGAGCACCGCGCTCAGCTTGATCGGCTCGCCGGCCCCCTGCGCGGCAACCGTCATGGCCGCGCTACCGCTCACCAGCAGGGCGATGAGGACGACCGACCAGGCGAAGGGTCTTGGTCTCGAGCAAGCCATCGAACGCTCCGGGCGCGAGAGTGGAGGAATGTCCGCCATCGGCGGGCCCTCCGCCAGATGCCTCCTCCGGCCTTGAGAAGTCGGGAGGTCTGGACCGCCATCCCGCCTTGCCGGCTCGATCAGGGCGAGGAGACGCGCTTGCGGACCCAGGCCTTGAGCGGCTCGACCCACTCCGGCAGGGGCCGGAAGAACGCCCCGTGCTCCTTGCCGGTCGAAATCGCCAGCTCTTCGAAGCCGGCGAGCTCGGGACTCCGCGACACCAGCACCCGACAGGAGCCGACCCCGACGTCGGAGGTCTCGTAGATCGAGAGCAGCTGTCCGCCGAACCGGATCGCCGTGTCGGCCACCATGCTTTCCCAACAGGTGGCGAGCAGGACGGTGTTGAGGTGGAGGTCCCTGAGCCGGCTCGACGCCAGGGCCGTGATCCCGCCGCCCTTCGAAAAGCCGATCAGGGTGATGCGCTGGCTCGGCACGCCCGCCGTGATCAGAGCCCGGACCCAGCCCACGATCTCGTCGGCCGAGAGGTCGAGGTCCGCGTCGAGCGGTCGCTGCTTCGAGATCAGCTCCCAATCGGTGCCCGACACCAGCGCCTGCTGGATCGCGGGAAAGTCGTAGACGCCCCAGCCCTCCCGCACCGGTCGCGGGTTGGTGCCCTCGACGATTCGTCCGTGCGAGTAGATCAGGTAGCTCTTCGCGGCGTCGATCCGCGCCGGCATGGTGGCATGCACCTGCTGCGCCGCCGCCGGGGCCGCGAACAGGAGCGCGCTGGTGGCGACCAGCCCGACGCGACCGCCGGTCAACCCCGGAGCCGTCGGACGGAGGTGGAGAGCGCCCAGGTGGTCCGCTCCGGTCGGCTGGCTCCCTCACGCCAGAGCAGCACCGTGGCCGACCCGGAGCCGCACGCCTCGAGTCGGCCTTCGAGACTCGCGTCTTCGAGCAGGAAGCGGTCGCCCGGCGTGAGCTCGCTCACCGCGCTCGGCGGATCGAGCTTGACCACCAGCCCGAGACTCAGCTGGTCCCCACGGACGCGGTCGCCGGCAAGATGATATTCGTCAGCCATCGGATCCCAAGCTAAGGGTCAGCGTCGTTCCCGGGCCAGTCGGCCCTCAGCGGGTCGCGGGCAGGCGGCTCACGACCTCACCGCGCTCGTCGAGAAACTCGAGCGAGGGTTGTCCCAGCGAGTCCACCTGCAACAGGAGCCGCGGCCGGCCTTCCCGATCCGAGAGCCGCAAGAGCGCGGTCTTCTCCAGGTTCCGTCCGACGTAGACCCGCTCGGCCATCAACGGCACCCCATCGGCCCGGAGGTTGCGGATCTCCAGCATTGCGGAATCGCGCGCGGGGCCCGCCGGCAGCGCCCGCGCGGCGTCCATCTTGGCGACCACGTCCAGGATCGGGATGTCCGCCCGGTCGGCCACCGTCATCCCCATGCGCCGCCGGCCATTGTTGTCGTTGTAGGTGAGGTAGAGCACCTGGTCCTGATTGTACTGATCGAAGGAGAGGTGCGCGCCGGCCTGGAACTTCCCATCCTCCGTCTTGCCGCCGAACGTGAGCCCGCCGTTCTCGGTGCCTTCGTCGTTGAAGAAGATGATCCCCGGCCGGGTCCCGCCGGGATAGCCGAACGGCTTGCCGTTGGCGATCGGGCCGATCGACTTGGCCT
>JBFXAS010000355.1:0-3685 GCA_050184075.1 Gemmatimonadales bacterium | reverse complement strand
TGCCGGTCGGCCTTGGCGCCCGCGACGTTGGTGATGAAGACATAGCCGTTGCGCTGGTCGCCGAAGGTGTCGAGCAAGAGCTCGAAGTCGTCCTGATCGGTCTCGGTGAAGTCCTCCCGGATGTCGTTCACCACCAGGCGGTGGCGCTCCGCGTCGTGGAGATGCGCGGCGACGTACAGGTTGGTCTCGTCGTAGGCGACCCAGACCTCGGTGGCTTCGCTCGCCGGGGCGCCCTCGCGGGGCTCGCTCTGGACGAAGTCGGTGGCGGCGGGCGCGGCCCGCCACACCGGCTCGTCGAGCCGCCCGTCAACGGTGATCCGGGCGCCCGACCGGGCCCGCACCAGCGGACGGGCGCTGCGCAGGGGCTTCTCGGCTTGCGGCATCTGCACGACCAGGCCGAGCATCGCGACGGCGACGAGGGGAAGCGGCATGACGATCCTGAATTCGAGGCGGAGATTGCCGGGCGCCAAAGATAGCGTCGGCCGGCGGGGGTTGCCTCCCCCGTGGCGGGACGGCATTGTCTCACCAGCCCATCTCCCATCTCCAGGACGAGCTCCATGAGACGCTGCAGCGCTCTCGCGGCTGTCGCCGCGCTCTTCGGCACGCCGCTGGCCGCGCAAGGCACGCGGGCGGACTACCTCCGGGCCGAGCGGTTCCAGGCCGGCAACGCGACCTCGTTGGTCGCGCACGATCAGGTCGTGCCGCACTGGCTCGACGGCAACCGCTTCTGGTACGAGGATCGGACCGAGTCCGGGCGCCGGTGGCTCCTGATCGACGCCGCGCTCGACAGCGAGCGGCCGGTGTTCGACCGGGACCGGCTCGCGGCCGCTTTGACCGCCGCCACGGACACCGCGATCGATCCCGTCAAGCTCCGGCTACCGGGCCTCGAAGTGGCGAGCGACCTCGCCTGGATCCGCTTCCAGCGGGGCACGGCCCATTGGCGGTGCGCGCTGCCCGCATACACCTGCACGGCCGCCGACACGACCGGCATGGTGATGTCCTACGAGGTCGGATCCCCCGACGGCGCCTGGGCGGCCTATGAGGAGAGCGGGAACCTCTACGTCCGCTCGCTCACCAGCGGCGAGCGCCGACAGCTCACCAAGGACGGGACCAGCGACTTCGGCTTCGCCGTCAACCGCGACGTCACCTCCCAGGTGACGCAGCAGCGGTTCAAGATCCGGAGGCCGCCGATCGTGGCCTGGTCGCCGGACTCGAAGCGGATCGTGACCCATCGCGTCGACGAACGGGGCGTGCTGCCGCTGGCCGTGATCGAGCCCAAGCCGGGGCGCCCGACCCTCCACGTCTTCCCCTACGCCATGGCTGGCGACAGCGTGCTGCCCCGCCTCGACTACCACATCGTCGACCTCGAGAGCGGCGCCGTCACCCGGGTGGACCTGCCGACCCACGACGCCGACATCCTGCTCTTCGCGACGGACACGTCGGTCCAGCGGGTTCGCTGGCGCCGGGACGGCGCTCGGTTCTTCCTGGTCTACGGCGATCGGGGAGACAAGCGCTATCGGGTCGTCGACGTCGATGCCGCGATCGGACGACCCCGCACCGTGCTGACCGAGGCACGCCCCACCCACGTCGACCTCCATCCCTTCATCGGCCAGGCGGCCTGGAGGCTGATCGGACCCGGTGCCGATCTGGTGTGGTACGCCGAGCGCGACGGCTGGGCGCACTTCTATCGGATCGACCCCGCGACCGGCGGGGTCCGGAACCGGCTCACCAGCGGGCCCTGGAACGTGAGCGAGGTCGAATGGATCGACTCGACCGGCACGTCCCTGTTCTTCACGGGGCGGGGACGCGAGCCGGGTCACCCGATCCATCGGCGGCTCTACCGAGTAGGCGGGGACGGAAGCGGCCTCACGCTGCTCACCCCCGAGTCGGGTGACCACGAGGTGAGCTTCTCGCCCTCGGGGCGCTATTTCGTCGACCGCTACTCGGCGATGGATGCGGCGCCGGTCACCCTGCTCAGAGATCGGAGCGGCAAGGTGATCCGCGAGGTGGCTCGCGCGAATCTCTCCCGACTCGCCGCGCTCGGCTGGCCGATGCCCATCCCCTTCACGGTGACGGCCCGGGACGGTGTCACCACATTGTTCGGGGCGATCTACCGACCCTCCACCTTCGACTCGACCCGCAGCTACCCCATCCTGGACTACATCTATCCGGGCCCTCAGATCGGCCCGCTCGGCGTTCATGACTTCTCAGTGGTCGGCGGCGGTGGTGCGCAGGCGACGGCCGAGCTGGGCTTCATCGTGATGGCGATCGACGCGCTCGGCACGCCCTTCCGGTCGAAGGCGTTCCACGATTCCTACTACGGCAACATGGGCGACAACGGGATCGCCGATCACGTCGCGGCCATCCGCCAGCTCGCCGCCCGCCATTCGTGGATCGACGCGGAGCGGGTCGGCATCTTCGGGCACTCCGGAGGCGGATACTCATCGGCCCGCGCGATCCTCATGTATCCCGACGTCTTCAAGGTCGCGGCGTCGAGCGCGGGCAACTTCGACCAGCGGGGCTACACCTTCCTCTGGGGCGAGAAGTTCCACGGGCTCTACAGCAAGACGGCGGACGGCACCGACAGCTACGCGAACCAGGACGTGCAATCCCTGGCCAAGAATCTGAAAGGCAAGCTGATGCTCGCCTACGGCGAGATGGACGACAACGTCCCGCCGAATCTGACGCTGGTGTTGATCGACGCGCTGATCAAGGCCAACAAGAGCTTCGATCTGGTGGTCATGCCATACGGGAACCATGGCTTCGTCCTCGAGCCGTACTTCGTCCGGCGCCGCTGGGACTTTCTGGTGCGGAGCCTGCTGGGCGTCGAGCCGCCCGCGGACTTCGAGCTGACCGTCGTCCCGGAGCAGTAGCCGGGGTCAGCTGGCCGGCTGGAGGTAGCGCGCGAAGAACGCTTCGAGCCGGCGGTAGAGCTCGATCCGGTTGGCGGGGTTGCGGAACCCGTGGGGCTCGTCGGGAAAGCTCTTCGACTCGAAGACCTTGCCGAACGCCCGCAGGGAATCGACCACGAGCTGGAACTGCCGGTAGGGCGCCCGCACGTCGGCTTCGCCGTGCATCACCAGGACCGGGGTGGTGACGTGGCGGAGCCGGGCCAGGGTGTTGCTCACCGCGTAGATCTCGGGGCGCTCGTCGGGCGCGCCGCCGTGCCCGGTCCTGATGAAGATCCGCCCCAGGCGATCGGCGTTGGCGTAGGCGTCGGCGAAGTCATAGATGCCGGCCATCGGCACCGCCGCGTCGAATACCCCCGGCGCCCACGCGATCGCCGCCATGGTCTGGATCCCGCCGTAGCTGTAGCCGTAGATCCCCACCCTGCCGTTCGACCAGCTTTGGGCGCGCACGAAGCGGGCTGCCTCCGCGGCATCGAGCGCCTGGCCGTTGGCCCAGTCGTTGATCGCGAGGTCCTGGAACTCGCGCCCGAAGCCGGAGCCGCCTCGGTAGTTGATCGCGAGGACCACGTAGCCCTGGCCGGCCAAATACTGCTCCAGAAGGTTCAGACCCCGGAGGTACGAGTTGGTCCCGCCCCCGTGCACTTGGATCAGGGCAGGATAGGTCCGCCCGGCAGCCATCGCCGGCGGCTTGAAGAGGAAACCCTGGAGATAGAGACCGCCGTGGCTCCGGAAGGCGATCTCCTCGGGTGCGGTGACGCCTTCCCAGCGATCGGCGA
>JBFXAS010000354.1:0-3713 GCA_050184075.1 Gemmatimonadales bacterium | reverse complement strand
CGTGCCGACCCGGCGCGAGACTGCGCCGCCCCCCCGTGGCCACGTCCACCAGGGTCAGCTCGGCGTCGAACCGGTTGGCCTCGTCGTTGGTGCGCCGAATCACCAGCGCCACCTGACGGCCGTCGGGCGAAATCCGCGGGTCGGCCAGCTGGACGATCCGCCCCATCGCCTCGAGATCGAACGCTCGCGCTTGGGCGAGCGCCTGGGTGGCGGGAGCCACCATGGTCACCGACAGGATCAGCATGGCTCGAGCGAGCATCGACTCTCCTTGCGGGTTCGTTCGTGTGATCGACCGGCGGCGTGGCGTCAGCGCGCTCCGCCCCGGTATCCGCTCTCGGCGAGGAACGCCTCCGGATCCGATTGAGTCAGGATCCGGCGAAGCGCCGCGGCCTTGTCGGGCGAGCGGTCGTAGTAGGCCTTGGCGACCTTGTAGCCCATCCAGTAGCCGAGATCCGCGGGACGGTCCTTCGACGCGTCGCCCTGGTAGAGCCAAGCGCCGAGCTCGGTGCCCGCCATCGCGCCCCGGAACTCCTCCCAGAGCGCGGCCTCGTGGGCGTCGCCGTACTCGTGCTGGACCCGGTTGATCATGCCGCCGGAGATCAGCTCGCCGACGAAGTCGGCCGCGCCTTCCTTGAGCGACTGCGACAGCAGGGTCACGGCGCCCTGGAGCTGCGGCTGCTGATAGTGGATCAGCTCGTGCGCGACGATCCAGGGCACCGCCTCCGCGGACCCGGTGACGGCCCGCTCCCAGCCGCTGAGCTCGTCGAGCGGAGTCTCGGGGCCGCGGGCGTACATCTCCGCGCCGATCAGCAGCCCCGCGGGGCCCGTCGTGCCGCCCGAGTTGAGCCGGCCGATCAGAAAGTACACGTCGGGAAAGACCGCGTCCGGATAGAGCGCCGCGAGTCGCTCGAGGCTCGCCCGGATCGCGCTCCGGGTCTCGGGCGCCGAGTCGATCGCCATGGTGGCGTTCCGGATCGATTCGTAGAAGCGCGGACGGCTCGCCACCGTTCCCGCGAGGCCGCGGCCGCTCACGATCCGGCCGCGCAGGAATCCCTGCAGCCCGGCGGTGCCGCTGTCGACGTAGATCCGCTGCAACCGATCCGCCGCGTTGAGCAGCGTGGCGCCGTCGAGCGCGCGCCAGAAGCGGGGGATGTCCTCGGTGACCAGGCGGACCCGACCGGGATCGCGATTCACGGCCGCTTGCGCCGCGAGCGGGGCCCCGATCAGCGACGGCCAGACCACCATCAGCAACGTGCCTCGCCAGCCGCGAAGCCAGGTCCGGGCGCTCATGCATTTCTCTCGTTTCGTGCGGACGCTAAAGAGAGCACCAAAGCGGGGCCGACGCCACCGGACCCCAGATCGCTCTGGCGGCGAGCCGGGCCCACGGCTATTTGTACCGGATGCCAACCGCAATCAGGTCGGCGGGGTTTGCGTTCGCCGCCGCGTGCGTCGTCTCGTCGGCCGCTCCCGCCCAGACGCCGCCGCTCGTGGTCGCCAACGACAATCGCGCCCCGGCCGGCACCTCGCGCGCCGGGCGGTTGGACCTCGCGCTCGAGGCGCGGATCGCGCGCTGGCAGCCCGATCTCGACGTGGACACCACCGTCACGGTGCTCGCCTTCGCGGAGGCGGGCGGGCCGCCGTCGATACCCGGACCGCTGGTCCGGGTGCGCGCTGGCACCGAGGTGCGGATCCGGCTCCGCAACCCTCTCACCGACTCGATCCGAATCGGCCCGCCTCCCCCCGGTGTCCGGCAGCCCGGCGTGACCAACCAGCAGTTCGCGGGACCCGACCTCGTGATCCGCGGCCTCCGGGCCGGCACGGTGGAGCACGACACGGTCCGCATCGCGGCCGGCGCGGAGCGGGAGATCCGCTTCCGGGCCACCAAGCCGGGCACCTACCTCTACTGGGGCTCGCTCTCGACGGACACCCTCACCCTCCGCACTGGACGCGACGGCCAGCTCAGCGGCGCGATCGTGGTGGACCCGGCCGACGGTGAGCCCGATCCACGCGAGCGGATCTTCGTGGTCACGGTGCTCGACCTGCTGCCCGACAGCGCGGGGCCGCAGCCGTTCGAGGACATCTTCGAGATGGCCATCAACGGCCGCTCCTGGCCCCACACGGAGCGATTCGCCCACGCGGTCGGCGACACGGTGCGCTGGCGTTGGCTCAACGGCAGCGACACCCGCCACCCGATGCATCTCCACGGCTTCCACTTCAAGCTGGTGGCCAGAGGACAGGGCCGAGGTGACGTGGTCCTCCCCCCCGACGGGGCCCCGCTCGGCGTGACCGAGGTGTTCGAGCCCGGCGGATCGTTCCGGATCGAGTGGGTCCCGACCCGGCCCGGCAACTGGCTGATGCACTGCCACATCGTCGCCCACATCACCCCGTTCCCCGAGCGAACGGAGGAGGCGATCGCGCACGACGCGCACGACCTCGCCCGCCACCCGCTCGACGCGATGGCCGGACTGGTGCTCGGCATCGAGGTGAGCGACCCAGGCGGCCTGGCCAGGGCCGCCCAGCCGGACCGTGCGCTCCGTCTCGTGGCCCGTGAGGCGCCAGGCGGAGACGGCTCGCCCGGTCCGAAGGGCTTTACCCTCGCGGAGAGCGGCGCCAAGGCGGCGGACTCGCTCAGGGTGCCCGGCCCTCCGATCCTGCTCACCAAGGACGAGCTGGCCGCGATCACGGTGGTCAACACCCTGGCCGAGCCCACGACGATCCACTGGCACGGAATGGAGCTGGAGAGCGTCTACGACGGCGTGGCGGGTTGGAGCGGGATCGGTCGCCGGCTCGCGCCGCTGGTCGCCCCCGGCGACTCGTTCACCGTCCGGATGGCCCCGCCCCGCGCGGGGACCTTCATCTATCACACTCACATGGACGAGACCGACCAGCTGCGGCGCGGCCTGTACGGTCCGCTCCTGGTGCTGGAGCCCGGCGCGCCGTTCGACCCCGAGCGCGACCACGTCTTCATCGCCGCGCTCGCCGCCGACGGCGACTCCATTACCCAGGTGGTGAACGGTCAGGTGAGCCCGGTGGCCTACCCGGTCCGCCCGGGTACCCAACATCGGCTTCGCTTCATCAACATCGATCCCGACGACACGGTCGAGATCTCGCTCGTCGCCGGGCCCGCGCTGCTGCGCTGGCGCCCGCTCGCGAGCGATGGCGCCGACCTGCCGGCTGCGCTCGCGGTCGAGGGCCCGGCCCGCATCTGGCTCTCGCCGGGAGAGACCCGCGACGTCGAATGGCGCCCCGCGCAGTCGGGCGCGGCGGAGCTGGTCTTCCGTTGGGACCTCTTCGGCTTCAACGACGTGGTCCGGCGGGTGCCGATGCCCACCCGGTAGCGGGCCATGAGGGCGCGTGGCCGCGCCTGACCCCGTACGGGGCCGTGGCGATGTTGCAGTCGAGACGCCTCGACGTCGGCGGCGGTCTCAACGGAGCTTCGTTCCCTCCAACGTACGGCACCGCCGATGGTCGGTCGGCACGCACTGGTGGATCGAGACCCCAGTCGCACGTCCGTCGGCTACCAGGAACGTCATCCTGGTGTAATCGTTGTCCGCCCGAATCACGGCCCCATCGGGCTGCGCCTTGAGTCGGGTACGCCCTGATCCGCCGACCTCCAGAAAGAGGCTCGGACCGCGGAGCGTCACCGCCCATTCGACGCCGTTGACCAGGTAGACGCCGACGAAAGGCTCGAGCTCTCGTGGCGAGCGCTCCTC
>JBFXAS010000353.1:0-3912 GCA_050184075.1 Gemmatimonadales bacterium | reverse complement strand
ACGGCGAGGACGAAGCCCCCGACGGGTTCCGGCGGCAGCACCAGCCGGGAGACCGCCACGCAGACGATCGCGGCGACGACTGTCGGCACCAGGATCAGGCCGAGGAAGGAGATCAGCTTGGCGCCCACGAAGGCGGCCCGGGAGAGCGGCTTGGTCAGCACCAGGATGGCCGTGCCCGAGGACCGCTCCGAGGAGACGACCCCCGCGCCGGCGATGATCACCGCGATGACCACGATCTGGGAGAGGTTCTTCAGGAACTGGGCGTAGCCGTCCAGCCCGGTGGGATCGGGCAGCTGGATCACCACGCCCGGCTGGGAGCCGGCGAGCGAGCCAATCAGCTTCGGGGCGACGAGGGCGACGAGCGGGCTGGTGATCCCGAAGAAGAGCAGCATGCCCGGGATGACCCAGATCTTCCAGGTGCGGAAGATCTCGTTCCGCTCCTTGGCGAGAAACGCGGCGAGGCCGCTCATGCGACCTCCCGCCCGACCAGATCGACGAAGACCTCCTCCAGCGTCACCTCCTCGGGCTCGAGCGCGACCAGACCGATCCCGGCGGCGGACACCAGCCGGGGGATCTCCCGAGCGGCGGTGGCGCGGTCGTTCACGGTGATGCGGAGCCGATTCGCCTCGGCCTCGAGCGCGGTGATCCAGGCCGCCCCGTCCAGCGCGCCGAGGAACCGGTCCGCCGGGACGTCCAGCGTGAGCGCCAGGCGCTCGACCCCGGCCCGCCGCTTGAGCTCGGCCACGGAGGCGCTGGCGGCCACCCGGCCGCGGTCGAGGATCGCGACGTGATCCGAGACCCGCTCGACGTCCGCGAGGATGTGGGTAGAGAAGAACACCGTGGTCCGGCCGCGGAGCGAGACGATCATCTCGAGCACCTCGCGCCGACCGATCGGGTCGAGGGCGCTGGTCGGCTCGTCGAGGAAGAGCAGGTCGGGCGCGTTGATCAGGGCCTGCGCCACGCCGAGCCGCTGCTTCATGCCCCGCGAGTAGCCGCCGATCCGGCCCCGGACCCGGGCGAGACCCGCCATCTCGAGCAGCGCGCCCGCCCGGGTCTCGAGCTCGGCCCCGCCAAGCCCGAACAGCCGTCCGGCGAAGCGGAGAAACTCGGCGCCCGTCATCCAGTCGTAGAAGCCGGGGACGTCCGGGAGGAATCCGAGCTTGGCGCGCTGCGCCGGCCGGAGCGTCCGGACGTCGTGACCCAGCACCCGTGCGGTGCCGCTGGTCGGCGCTGCCAGGCCGGTGAGGATCCGGAGGGTGGTGGTCTTGCCGGCCCCGTTCGGTCCGAGGAAGCCGAACACCGATCCGGCGGGAACGGTGAGGGAGACCCGGTCGAGCGCGAGGTGCTGCCCGAAGCGCTTGCTGACCTCGTCGATCTGGATCGGCGGCTCGCTCACGGCCGATTGGACTTCCCGTAGAGACGGTCGAGGGCCCGGTCCCTCGCTTCACGCTCCCCGGCGTGGGTGGCGATCTCGACCAGCGGCTCGCGGCGGCCGAGGACCAGGTAGATCAGGGCGCCGAGCAGGTTGCCGGCCACGACGATCAGGACCCAGACCCATTTTCGGCCGCCGGCGACCCGGGGCCGCTTCGCGAGATCGATGAGCGAGTAGATCTGGACGACCAGCTGCACGGCGAGCCCGACGAACAGGAGCAGGCGCACGGTCGGGGAGAGCGAAGCGAGCGCGTCGAAGATTGCCTGCATGGGTCGGCCTCCTGGCCGGACTGGTGGAAGCGCCAACGGAGAAGATACGGCGCCGGACGAGCTTCGCTCAGGCCTCGGCGTCCGGCACCAGGTAGGCGCCCGGTGCAGGGTCGGGCGCGCGCGCCAGCCGGCGCATCACCCCGATCCCGATCCCGGCGATCGCGACGCTGACCAGCTGCGCGAGGGTGAAGGGGCCGAGCAAACGGTCGTCCTTGGCGCGGAGGATCTCCACCAGGAACCGCTCCGCGCCCGCGAGGGCGAGGTACGCCCCGAAGAGCCAGCCTAACGGTCGCCCGCCGAGCCGCCAGCGCCAGAGCAGCATGAACACCGCGAGCATCGCGACCACCTCGTAGAGCTGGGTCGGATGGACGGCCAGCACGGCGGTGGGCGCGAGATCGGGGTCGATCGGCACCCCGAACTGACTTGCGAGGTTGGCGGCAGTCGACGGTGGGATCCCCTGGGGGAACTTGATCCCCCAGGGCAGATCGGTGGGCCGGCCGTAGTCGTCGCCCACCAGGAAGCAGCCCACCCGGCCGACCGCGTAGGCCGCGGCGAGCGCGGGCGCCACCAGCTGCATCGTGGCCCGGGTCGGCACGTCGAGGCGCACCCCGTTCAGGAGCACGGCGATGGTGGCGCCGATGAAGCCGCCGTACCAGACCATCCCGCTCCGGGAGAGCAGGGCGCTCAGGTCGCCGGTCAGGGCGACGTACCAGAGCTTGGCGCCGAGCAGGCCGCCCACGACCGCGGCGGCGACCAGGTCGGCCGTATAGTCGGGATGCCAGCCGCGCCGGCGGAGCTCGAGGCTCACCAGCCAGCCACCCACCACGAAGGCGGCCGCCATCAGCAGCCCGAAGCCGGTGATCTCGAGCCGGCCGATCTGGAAGACGAGGGGATAGACGGTCATCGGCGCGCTGCACGGTAAGGGCCCGGCGCCCGCCCGGCAAGCGGCCCGACCGTACCGGTCTGCGCCGGTCCGCTTGGGGCGCTCCGATTCGCGGCGCCGGCCGGACCGCCGGCCGCTTCCTACGCCGCGGGCTCCGCTTCCATGATCGCGTTGCCGCCGCTCAGCACCACGGCGATCCGCTCGCCGGGCTCGGGACGGTACCGGCCGCTCGCGAGCGCGGCGAACGCCGCGGCCGCCTCCGGCTCGGGCCAGATCCGGATCGCGTCCCAGAGGGCGCGCTGAGCGCGGAGGATCTCGTCGTCGCCGACCAGCACGGTGCGCTCGACCCGTTGCGCGACGATCGGATAGACCAGGGTGCCCACCCGTTTGGGCGCGAGAGAGCGGGCCAGGCTCTCGGTCGGGGCGTCGACCGGCTCGCCGGCGGCGAGCGCGCGGGTCAGGGTGGGCGCGAGCTCGGGCTCAACGCCGACGATTCGGCAGCGGCCCTCGAACCAGGTCGCAATGCCCGAGATCAACCCGCCGCCGCCTACGCCGACCAGCACCGTGTCGAGGTGGGGGACCTGCTGCTCGAGCTCGAGCGCGAGGGTGCCCTGGCCCAGGATGGTCTCCGGCTGATCGAAGGCGTGGACCACCATCGCGCCCGATTCACGGACCCACGCTTCCGAGCGGGCCAGCGCGTCGGCGTAGCCCTCGCCGTGCACGTCGACGGAAGCGCCCGACGCGCGAATTCGATCCAGCTTGAGCGCGGAGGAGGTCCTGGGCACGAAGATCCTCGCGGGCACCCCGAGGCGCCCGGCGGCGAAGGCCACGGCCGCCCCGTGGTTGCCACCGGAGGCGGCGGCCACCCCGGCGGCCGGCAGGTCGCGGGTGAGCAGGTGGGTGAACGCCCCCCGGATCTTGAACGACCCGGCCCGCTGCGTGGTCTCCAGCTTGAGCGTCACCGACTCGAGCCCGAGGCCCAGGTCGGCCCCGCTCACCCGGAGCACGGGCGTGCGTCGAATCTCCGGCGCGATGATCCCGTGGATCCGCTCGATCCCGGCGCGGGAGATGGCCACCCCCGTCGGCGCGGTCACGATTCGTCGCGCACTTCGAGCACCGCGTCGACCTCCACGGGGACGTTGAGAGGCAGGCTGCCGGCGCCGACGGCCGCGCGGGCGTGGCGCCCCCGCTCGCCGAAGACCTCGACCATCAGGTCGGAGCAGCCGTTGATCACGCCGGGCTGGCCCGCGAATCCCGGCACGGCGTTCACGAATCCCGTCAGCTTGACCACCCGGCTCACCCGGTCGAGCGAGCCCAGGGCCTGTCTG
>JBFXAS010000352.1:0-4012 GCA_050184075.1 Gemmatimonadales bacterium | reverse complement strand
TGAGAGATCGTGGAGCGCCTTGGCCACCAGCTCCTTGCCGGTGCCGCTCTCGCCCTGGATCAGCACCGTGGTCGAGACCGGCGCCATCTGCTCGATCTTGACCAGCACCTCGTGCACCGCGCTCGACTGCCCGATGATTCCGATCCGCTGCTGGAGCTGGCGGCGCTCGACCAGGCGACGAACGGTGGCGACGATCTCCGCCACCGGTGCCGGCTTCATCATCACCTCGGTGGGACCGAGCCGGGCGATCCGCTCGCCGCGGCTGGAGTCCGTGGGCTCGATCAGGGCGAGGGTGTAGACCTCGAGATCGCGTCCGTAGGCGACCAGCTCCTGGGCCGGCGGCTCGTGGATCCCGCCGGTCAAGATCAGCAGGTCGGGCTGCTCCCGTCGGACGGTCGCCCGGCCATCGTCCACGGCCGAGACCAGCGCGGTCTTGAAGCCGGCTTGCTCGAGCGCCGCGTTGAGCGGCACCGCGGTTTCCAGATCCGCGAGGGTGAGGACGATCTCGGCCATGGCTAGTGTCCGGTCCTCTCGCCGCGGAGCAGGTCCACCGCGTGCTCCACCACCGGCGCGATCACGGCGAGTCCGTTCTTCACCCCGCCCGGACTGCCGGGAAGGTTGACGATCAGGGTCCGGTGGCGCACGCCCGCGAGCCCGCGCGAGAGCATGGCCCGGGGGAAGCCGGGCTGCGCCGCCCCGCGGATCGCCTCGGCGATGCCGGGCGCCTCCTTCTCGATCGCGACCCGGGTCGCCTCCGGGGTGACGTCGCGCTCGGTGAGCCCGGTGCCGCCGGTGGTGACCACGAGGTCGATCCCGCCGCCGTCGGCCCAGCGGATCAACCGGTCCACGATGGCGGGCACGTCGTCGGGCACCAGCGCACGGTCGGTCAGCACGAAGCCCCGCTCCGCCGCCCAGGCCGCGATCGCGTCGCCCGAGGCGTCGGCGCGCTCGCCCCGGGCGCCCGCGTCGGAGACGGTGAGCACCGCGAGCCTAACGCTTGACACTCCCCTGGCTCCAGAAGGGGCGTTTGACCACTTCGGCTTCGAGCAGCTCGCCCCGGCACTCGACCGCGAAGCGATTCCCGAGCTTGGCCTGCTCGGCGGGCAGGAAGGTGGTCCCGATCGCGTAGCCCAACGAGGGACTCTGGCCGCCGCTCCGCACCTGGTCGACCACCTTGCCGCCGACCTGGACGGGATAGCCCGGCCGCGCGATCCCGCGCCCGTGAAGCCGGAAGCCCACCAGCTTCCGGATCACCCCCCTGGCCTTCTGCGCGGCCAAGGCCTCTCGCCCGACGAAGGGGGCGCCCTTGTCGAGCTTCACGATCCAGCCGAGTCCGGCCTCGAGCGGCGTGATGGTGTCGTCGATCTCTTGGCCGTAGAGCGCGTAGCCCATCTCGAGCCGGAGCGAGTCGCGCGCGCCGAGACCGATCGGGACCGCGCCCCGCGCGGTGATCGCGTCCCAGAGCGCCTTGGTGTCCTTCCAGCGGCAGTAGATCTCGAAGCCGTCCTCGCCGGTGTAGCCGGTCCGGGAGATGAAGCACCCGATCCCCGCGATCCTGCCGGACGCGTGGTGGTAGTACCCGATCGCCGAGAGCGGCGCGTCGCTGATCGGCTGGAGCGCGGCCTCGGTGCCGGGTCCCTGCACCGCCAGGAGCCCGGTGTCGTCCGAGATGTCCCGGAGCCGGATGTTCGCCCCCGCCTTGGCGTCGACGATGTGCTTCCAGGCCTTGGCCCGGTTGGCCGCGTTCACCACCAGCATCAGCTTGTCGTCGAAGCGGTAGACGGTGCAGTCGTCGACGAAGGTGCCCTCTTTGGTAAGGATCGCCGAGTACTGCACCTGGCCCGACGCGATCGCGCCGACGTCGTTGCAGGTGATCCGATTGACGAAGGCGTTGCGATCGGGACCGGTGACCTCGAACTCGCCCATGTGGGAGACGTCGAAGATCCCGACGCCGTTCCGGACCGCCCTGTGCTCGGCCAGGATCCCGGTCGAGTACTGTACCGGCATCTCCCAGCCGGCGAAGGGAACCATCTTCCCGCCGAGGGCCCGGTGGGTCTCGGCGAGGGGGGTCTTCAGCAGGGTCGTCGTGTCGCTCATCGATGCTAGCCCGTTGGGGAATCGAGACTTGGCGCGGCATCGCCGCGCGTCAAAATGGCAGAGGGGAACCTAGCGCAAGGCGGCGGGTCTCCGCTACGGGGCTCCGGCGGGCGACTCGGGGCGCGGGTTCGCCCGGCGGGGCGGGCGGCGCCTTGATCGGAGTCGCGGTGCTGCGGGGCGGGCGGTGCACTACTGGGGGCGCCGTGCTTCCGGTCGGGCGGCCTAGCCGGAGTCGCTGTGCTTCCGGTCGGGCGGCTTAGCCGGAGTCGCGGTGCTTCCGGACGGGCGGCCTCGTCGGAGTCGCGGTGCTTCCGGTTGGGCGGCCTAGCCGGAGTCGCGGTGCTTCCGGTCGATCTCCGCCACCCGTGCCGCCGCGAGGCCCCAGTCGATCTCCGGCGCCACGTCCTGATCGGCCAGCTGAAGCGCGGCCCGGGCCCGCTCGACCACGGCCTCCCCACCAGGCACCGCCAGGCCGAACTCGATCTCCGCCTCGCGGCAGCGGCGCTCTTCGGCCGCGGCCGCGGCCCGCGATCCGTCCCGAATCCCCCGGGCGCGACACTCCGCGTGCACCGCCTCGTGGACGATCGAGGCGGCCACCTGGGCGGCGCTGATGTCTGGATGGACCAGGAAGGTGAGCTCGATCAGGCAGACGCCCAGGTCCGGGTAGAAGGCCGCCCGGCAGGGGTACCGCCGCACCAGGATCGCGGAGAAGTCCGTCGCGACCGTGGCGAACCGCTCCGGCGCGTGGCGCTCGATCAGGGCGAGGGCATCGTCGAGCCGGGCCAGCGCGTCGGCGGTCGCGACGTCGGGTCGCGAGTTGTGCACCAGCACCGGGACGCCGCGACGGACGTGCTCTTCGAGGGCTGGGGTATCCGGGTCGCGGCGGAGGAGCTCGATCGCGCGGCGGAGCCGGTTCGCGTCTGCCATGGACGGAAGCTCAGGATCCGCGGGCCGGGACGCAAGCGCCGGCCCGACCTCGCCAGGCGGCGTCTGCCGGATGGAACGGGAACGGTGGTCGAGCGCCGCGACCCGTTGTCCCGGAAGCGAGA
The DNA here is from genome assembly GCA_050184075.1 of Gemmatimonadales bacterium. Lineage (GTDB taxonomy): Bacteria > Gemmatimonadota > Gemmatimonadetes > Gemmatimonadales > GWC2-71-9 > SHZU01. Next base: position 866 of record JBFXAS010000352.1, on the reverse strand, counting down.
CGACTCTCGCTCCCGACCCGAATCGGCCCGGGTCGGACCACCTCAATCATTCCCTGCGAAACTCGCTCGGAGCGGGTGGTCGTAGTTACTGTCAATGTCGTGTGAGCTCGACTTCAGCGAGTACCCCCCCTCCGCCGAGGTAGTCATGCGGTCGCCTTCCCGCCGACGTCTGACCCGGTCACTCCATCTCACGTTAGGCCTTCTCGTCGGCACGATCGGCTCGCTGGCCGCGCAGACCGGGTCGATCACCGGCAAAGTCACCGATCAGTCGAGCGGCCAACCGCTCGCCGGTGCGCGAATCCAAGTCACCGGCACCAACTACGTCGCGGTCTCCGACGCCCAGGGCAGCTACTCGATTCGAGGAGTCCGGCCCGGCGCCTACGTCCTGCGGGCGCTGATGGTCGGCTATGGCTCCGGACAGCAGACCGTGACCGTCGCCGCTACCGCGGTGACCGTCGATTGGGCTCTCTCGGCCGTGCCCTACTCCCTCGAGGAGATCGTCACCACGGCCACCGGGGAGCAGCTGAGCCGCGAGCTGGGGCATTCGATCTCGCGGGTCGAGGCGGCCGACCTGGTCAAAGCCTCGCCGGTCAGCGACTTGACCGACGTGCTCAACGGCCGAGTCGCCGGGGTCACGGTGCTCAAGAGCGACGGAGTGATCGGAGGCAGCTCCCGGGTCCGGATCCGTGGAGCCAGCAGCGTCTCGCTTTCGAACGATCCGATCCTCTATGTGGACGGGATCCGGGTCAGCGAGCGCGGTCCGCGGTTCCAGCTCGACAATGGCGGCTTCGCGCCTTCCTTCTTCGACGACATCAATCCGGACGAGATCGAATCGATCGAGATCGTCAAGGGCCCGTCCGCGGCCA
>JBFXAS010000351.1:0-4027 GCA_050184075.1 Gemmatimonadales bacterium | reverse complement strand
TGGGGTCGTTCTTCCTCCGGCTCGACGCCCACGAGCGAGGCGGGGGCGCCACCCGGGCGCTCCGCTTCCCCGACAACCCCTTCGGCGAGCCCGCCTGACCGCTCAGCGCGGGGGCAGCTCGGCGAGCAGGAAGCGGAAGACGTTCCCGCCCATGACGAGCCGCACCTCCTCCGGGGAGAACCCCCGGCGGAGGAGCGCGTCCGTCAGCAGGGCCAGGCGCGCGGTGTCGAACCCCGTCGTCGTGGCGCCGTCGAAGTCCGAGCCGAGCGCCACGCGCTCGACCCCGACCAGCCTGGCGGTGTGGGCGATCGCGGCCGCGATCGTGTCGGGCGCGAGCCCGCACACCGCCGCTGCCCAATAGCCGATCCCGATCAGCCCGCCGCCCGCCGCGATCCGCCGGACCAGGTCGTCGGAGAGGTTCCGCGGACCGGGACAGGTACCCTGCACTCCCGTGTGCGAACCATCACCGGCCGCGGATTGGTCGCCAGCACCTCGTCGATCAGTCGCGGCGACGCGTGCGCGAGATCCACGATCATCCGGCGCTCGGCCATCCAGGCAATCGCCTCCCGGCCGAACGGAGTCAGCCCGCCCTGCGCCACTCCCGCGGAGGAGCCGCCCACCTCGTTGTCGAAGAAGTGGGTCAGGCCGACGATCCGGTAGCCGGCGTCGTACAGTCGCTCGAGCCCCGCGATCGTGCCCTCGGCCGCGTGCGCCCCTTCGATCGAGAGCAACCCGCCCACCAGCGCGGGGTTCGAGGCGCGCCGCGAGAGCAGCGAGGTCAGGTCGGCCGTCGAGCGGATCGGCACCAGCCCTCCCTCCGACTCGGCCACCGCCCGGTCGAACTTCTCCGCCAGGTAGAGCGCCCGCTCGGTCCGGCCGCTCCAGGTGCGCCGCGGCCACCGGGACGCGACGCTCAAGAAGCGGATCATGTCGGTGGTGCTGTCGTTCCGCTCGTAGTTGAGACCCCGCGGCGTCTTGGTCACCGCCGAGAAGACCTGCAGCGCCACCCGGCCCTCGACCAGTCTGGGCAGATCCACGTGACCGCGACTCGATCGCTCGGTCAGGTCGCGCGGCCAGAGCAGCTGGTCGGCATGGAGGTCGGCCACCGCGAGGGTCCGATGGAGCCGCGCGGCGGCCGAGTCGAGCGGCGGAAGGGGGACGACCCGGACTTGATTGGAGCGCCCGTCGAAGATCGGAACCACGACGGTGACGACCAGCAGGGCGGCCAGGAGGGCCAGGGCGAGGAGCAGAACGAACAAGCGCCGGAGCCATCGCATGGCACAATCGTAAGCTCCGCTCCTCCGATCGCCAGCCCGCGCGCGGCCGGCGACCGCGGTCGAATCACTTCGGCGGCGGCGTCTGCCAGAGCACGTGACTGATCATCCAGCGGCCGTCGTATTTCGCGAGCAGCAGGTAGTCGATGCCCCAGAAGGCCGTGAGCTTGGCGCTCGCAGTCTGGTCGTTGACGTCGTAGACGTCGATCCCTTTGGGCGCGCCCGGCGCGGCGAACCGCTTCCGCTCTTTCACGTTGCGGATGTAGGCGAGGGCGTCGTCCCAGCTCATCCGCTCGCCCCGGTAGCCGCCGCCGTCGCGGGCGGGGAAGAAGCCGTACTTGAAGAACTCGGGACGGACCCCGCGGAGGAACTTGGTGCTGTCGCCCTCGTAGAAGCCTTCCACGTAGTCGAGCACCGCCCGCCGCACGCCGTCTCGATCAGCCTGCCCCTGCGCCGCGGCCGGGGACCATCCCGCCCCGCCGATCAACGCCACCGCCATGAGCCACCGCGACATCCCGAAGCCTCCGATGGGAGAAGCTCCGAAACTAGCGGGGTCCGCCGCGAGCGATTGTGTGGAGCGACGGGCGGTCCCGAGAGCGCGACGAGCAGTCCGGCCGGAACTTATGCCGGCAGGTCGCGTAGTGCAGTCCGCATCCCGACCGAGGCCCTGGAGGAGACGTGAGACGCCTGGCGATCGTGCTGCCCGCCGCGACCCTGCTCGGCGCCTGCAGCGGGCCGGAAGAGCTGTTCCGCGATCACGTCGTGGCCCCCTACACCTTCATCTCGGCCGCCGGCGACACGATCCAGGCGGAGCGGGGCCAGCTCGCCGTGCCCGAGCGGCGCGGCGCTCCCGACTCCCGATGGATCACGCTCACCTACGTGCGGTTCTCGGCCACGACGCCGACACCCGGCGCCCCGATCGTGTATCTCGCCGGTGGACCGGGAGGAAGCGGCATCCAGGCCGCGCGAGGCCGGCGGTTCCCGTTGTTCATGGCGCTCCGCTCGGTGTCCGACGTGATCGCGCTCGACCAGCGGGGTACCGGCGAGTCGAACCAGATCCCCGAGTGCACCGAGCGACGACCGATCCCCGACGACCAGCCGGCCACCAAGGCCGCCAGCGTCGAGGCGATCCGCGAGCTGTCCCGGATCTGCTACCGCCAGTGGCGCGAGGCGGGCATCGATCTGGCGGGCTACACCACCACCCAGAACGCCCGCGACCTCGACGCCCTCCGGGCCGCGCTCGGCGCGGAGCAGATCAACCTCTGGGGCATCAGCTACGGCACCCACCTCGCACTCGCGGCCCTCAAGGTGATGGAGCCGAGGATCGACCGCCTGGTGCTTGCCTCGGTCGAGGGACTCGATCAGACCGTCAAGCTGCCGGTCCGCACCGACCGGTACTTCGAGCGGATCCAGCAGGCCATCGATCGCGACCCCGCGTCGAAGGCGATCTATCCCGACCTGGTCGGCTTGATCCGGCGGGTGTTCGCGCGGCTCGATTCGGCGCCGGTGCGGGTCACTATCCCCGTGGAGGGCGGATCGACCAGCTTCCTGATGGGCGGCGACGAGGTCCGGCTCTTCACCGCCGGCGTGATCAGCGATCCCGACAACCTCGCCACCCTGCTCCGCCTTTTCCGCTCGGCGCTGGACGGCGACTGGACGCCGCTCGGCGGGCTCGAGCACCGCTTCATGCGGAGGCCGATCGAGATCTCCGGCATGCCCGAGCTGATGGACGCCTCGAGCGGGATCGACGCCGCACGGCTCGCGCTGGTCGAGGAGCAGGCCAGGACCGCGCTGCTCGGCGACCTGCTCAACTTCCCGATCCCCCACGCGCTCCCCGACCTGGCCGGGGTCGACCTGGGAGACGACTTCCGCTCCCCGCCGGTCTCCTCGCGCCCGACGCTGGTGCTCTCCGGAACCCTCGACGGGCGCACCTATCCCGAAGCGCAGCGCGAGGCCGTCGCCAAGCTCACCGACGTCACCTTCGTGACCGTGGAAGGCGCGGGGCACAACCTGTTCATGGTGAGCCCGGCCGTCGGCGCGCTGATCCGGCGCTTCCTCGCCGGCGAGACGGTGAGCGACACCACCGTCGAGCTCGAGGTGACCGGGTTCCGCTCCTGAGCCTCAGCCCGACTCGGCGCGCGCCCCTTCGAGCCGCGCGTCGAGCGCTGCCCGGTGCCGACGGCTCAGCTTGAGCCTCGTGCCGTCGTCCAGCACCACCGACCAGTCCCGACTGGAGCGCTGCTCGAGTCCGGCCACGGCCGAAGCGCGGACCAGCGCCGAGCGATGGACCCGCACGAACCGATCGGACGGGAGCCGCCGTTCGAGCGCGCCGATCGTCTCGCGCAGCAGGTGGGTCCGATCGGCCAGATGGAGCCGGACGTAGTCGCCGCGGGCCTCGACCCAGCGAACCTCGGCCGGATCGACGAACGCCACCCGACCGCGCTCCCGAACCAGGAGCCGCGCCGGAGCGGGCGCCCCGGCGGAGAGCCGGCGCTCCGCCACCCGCTGGCGCGCCCGGCCCAGCATCACGGCGAAGCGCTCGTCGTCGATCGGCTTGAGGAGGTAGTCGAGCGCGTTGGCGTCGAAAGCCCGGAGCGCGTGCTGGTCGAAGGCGGTGACGAACACCACGGGCGGCATCGCGCCGCCCACCCGCTCGACCACCTCGAAGCCGTCCATGCCCGGCATCTGGACGTCGAGGAACACCAGGTCGGGCCCGAGCTCGGCGATCGCGCGCATCGCTTCACGGCCGCTCT
>JBFXAS010000350.1:0-4063 GCA_050184075.1 Gemmatimonadales bacterium | reverse complement strand
CCCGGCACCCCACCAGCCCCGCCGGTCGCGGTGGCGCTCGCGCCGCTGGCGCCGCCTTCACTGACGCCGGTCGCGGTGGCCGAGCCGCCCGCGCCGCCATCGCCGGTCTTGATGGTGCCACCGCCGATGGTGATGTCCCGGAACGCCTGAATCTTGACCGTGCCGCCCGAGCCGCCTTTCCCGCCGTCGGCGACCGCCGGGTCGGTGTCGTCGGTGTCGTCCCCACCCTTGCCGCCGTGCTGCCCGGTCAGGGACAGACCATTGAGAATGATGTCCGGACCATTCTTGCAGCGGAGCGTCCAGGTGGTCCCATCGCCGCCGGCCACGCCGTTGGCTGCGTCGTTCGGCAGGGCCGTGGCCGGCTTGGCCGTTCCGGTGAAGTTGTTGGCGACGCAGGGAGTGACGGCCGCGGCCATGCTCCGCTGGCTCAAGGGTGGCCCCGCGAACGGCGAGGGCGCAAAGTCCGCGTCGGTCGCCGTCGGGTCGTCGGTGACGGTGACGTCGCCGGGAGCGAGGACGCCGCCGCCATCGAGCGTCCAGCCGCCCTTGCCGACCAGGGTCATCGTGGGCGGGCCGGTTGGGGGAATTCCGCCCGCGCATCCGTTGTCGAGCGTGCCCGAGACCGTGAGCGCGCCATCGGCGTTGACGGTGAGTGCCTTGCAGTCGCCGGCGATGGTGCCCGCGATGGTGACGTTGCCCGTCGCGTTCAGGGTGAGGTCGCCCGCCATGGTGACGGTGACGCCCGCCGGAACGTCGATGCTGGTGTAGCGGCGATTGCCGGAGAGGGTGACGTTGCCGGTCGGGTTGAGCGCCGCCAGCTCGCCCGTCGCCGTGAAGGTCGCCGGATTGCCGGTCACGCCGGTGGCGGTGATCGAGGCCGTGAGGGTGTTGGGTCCGACCGCGTCGCCGAGGGTCCACCCGCCGACCGTCGCGATCCCGTCGGAGCCGGTGGTTTGCGACCCCCCACTCACGCTGCCGCCGCCGGAAGCGACGGCGAAGGTCACCGCCACGCCGGAGATCGGATCGCCCGAGCTGCTGGTCACCCTCACCGCCGGCGCGACCGACACCGACTGGCCCGGCTCGGCGGTCTGGTTGTCGCCGGCCTGCTTGATCAGGTTGGCAGGGGAGGGCGGAGGCGGGGGTGGGGGCGTCGGCCCGGGGTCACCACCGCCACAGCCGAGCCCGAACAGCGACCCGACCACGACCACGGGGAACCAACGATGGCGTCCGACCACGGTCCACCTCCTCGATTGCAGGCACGCGCGCGTCCGCCTTCCCGGGGAGGGCGGCCAAGTGACTTCGCGCAAGAACGGGCCGAAGGCGGCCAACCGCGAGCCGTCCGCCGCTTCCGGGTCGCTCTCCCGAGTCCGGTGCGATCCGGCTAAGCTATTAGGGGCCATGATGATGGGTCGTATGAAACGGCGGACTTCCAGGTGACGAACGATGCGGGCGACGACGCCTCGGCCGAGATCACGGCTCTGCTTCGCCAGGCCCGTGAGGGCGAGCGCCAAGCCCTGGAGGAGCTGCTGCGAGCGGTCTATCAGGAGCTCCGCCAGCTCGCCCATGGCCGTTTGCAGCTCGAGGCCGCCGGCCACACCCTGAACACCACCGCGCTGGTGCACGAGGCCTACCTCCGGTTGATCGACCAGACCCGGGTGCAGTGGCGCGACCGACACCACTTCTTCGCCGTCGCCTCGGAGGCGATGCGCCGGATCCTGACCGACTATGCCCGCCGCCGGCTCGCGGCCAAGCGGGGCTCCGGGGCGGTCCACGAGTCGCTCGAGCGGGTCGCCGAATCGGACGGAGGCGGCGCCGCGATGTCCGACGAGCAGGCTCGCGAGCTCGAGGCGCTCGACGAGGCGCTCACCCGACTCTCGGATTTCAATCCGGACGGCGCCCGGGTGGTGCAGTACCGCTTCTTCGGCGGCCTGTCCCACGGGGAGGTGGCCGAGGTGATGGGCATCTCCGAGCGGACGGTCCGGAGGGTTTGGATCGTGGCCAAGGGCTGGCTTCGTCACGAGCTGCGCGACCTGCCGAGCGGCCAACCAACGCTGTTCTCCTCCAACGGCTAGTCGGGCTCGGAGACCGGGCACCGATGGACCCAAACCGCTGGCGCCGCCTCGAATCGCTCTGCCTCGACGCCCTGGACCTTCCCTCCGGCGAGCGAAGCGGATTCCTCGATCGCGCCTGCGGCGACGATCCCGCGCTCCGCGGCGAGGTGGAGTCGGTGCTGCGGGAGGTCGAGCGGGATCCGTCCTTCCTGGAGCGTCCCCTCGTCGATCCAATCGCTCTGGGGCTGGAGGGCGCGGCCGCGGAGCCGCCGCTTCCGGAGGCGATCGCCGGCTACCGGATCGAGCGGCTTCTCGGTCGCGGCGGGATGGGCGACGTCTATCTCGCCATCCAGACGAGCGAAGACCTCCGCCAACCGGTAGCGCTCAAGGTCATCAAGCGAGGCATGGCAACCGACGAAGTGCTGGCGCGGTTCCGCCAGGAACGGCGGATCCTGGCCAGCCTCAACCACCCGAACATCGCGCGGCTGCTCGACGCGGGCGCCACCGAGGACGGCCGACCGTATTTCCTGATGGAGCTCGTCGAAGGTCTGCCGCTCGATCAGTACTGCGAGCGTCGCGCGGTCTCGATCGCCGATCGGCTCCGACTCTTCCAGGTGATTTGCGACGCGGTCCAGCACGCCCATCAGAACCTGGTCGTGCATCGGGACCTCAAGCCCAGCAACATCGTCGTGACCGACACCGGCATCCCCAAGCTGCTCGATTTCGGCATCGGCAAGGTGCTCGCGCCGACCGAGTGGCTGAGTCCCGGAGTGGAGACCAGGACCGAGGCCCGTCGGCTGACGCCCGACTATGCCGCGCCCGAGCAGCTGGCTGGAGGGCCAACCACCACGGCGACCGACGTGTACTCCCTCGGCGTGCTGCTCTACCAGCTGCTGACAGGCCGCCACCCGTTCCCCGGTCGGCGAACCACCGGATCGCGACTCCGCCCCGGGGCGATCGAGGTGACGGCGGACCGCCCGAGCGCCGTGGTCGACGACCCCGACCGGCGCCGGCGCCTCGCCGGCGACCTGGACACCATCGCGCTCAAGGCGCTCCGGCGGGAACCGGAGCGGCGCTACCAGTCGGCCCGGGCCCTCGCCGACGATCTCGGGCGCCACCTGGCCGGACTCCCCGTCAGTGCCCGACCCGACACCCTCGGCTATCGGACCCGGAAGTTCATCCGCAGACACGCGGCGTGGGTCGCCACCGCGACGATCGCGATCGCCGCGCTGGTGGCCGTCACCATCGTCACCCTGGTGCAGTCGAAGCGGGTGGCGGCCGAATCGGCTCGGGTGGCGGCCGAGCGCGACAAGGCGCTGGAGGTGCGCGGCTTCCTGATGGAGATGTTCGGCGCCACCGGCAGCGGTCAATCGGTGGGCGACACGGTCAGCGTGCGGCGGCTGCTGGACCTCCAGGCCGCGCGGCTCGATTCCCTGTACCCGGATCGGCCGGAGGTGCGGGCCGACATGATGGAGGTGCTTGCGGACGGCTACGATCGACTGGGTCTCCCCCTGGCGGCGGAGCCCCTGGCCCTGGCCGCGCTCGGGCTGCGTCGGGCAACGCTGCCGCCAGAGCACCCCGACGTCGCCACCTCCCTCAATCTGGTCGGCTGGATCACTCACGAGGTGGGTCGCTCCCGGGACGCCGAGCCGATCCTGCGTGAGGCCGTCGCGATCCGCCGCTCCGGCGGACCCGCGCTCCGCGAGGACCTCTCTCGATCCCTCAACGACCTCGGCGTGGTCCTGAGCGCGCTGAGCCAGTACCAGGAGGCGGAGACCGTGCTCGCCGAGGCCCTCGCGATCCGGCTCGCGACGCTGGGACCGGAGCACCGCGCCGTCGGCATCACCGCCAACAACCTGGCGGCCGCCTACTACTACGAGGCCAGGTACCCGGAGGCGTTCCGGACCCAGGACATCGCCCTTCGGGCGCTCCGTGCCACGGTCGGTCCGGAGCACCAGCGCACCGTGGTCGCCCTCGCCAACCTCGCCGCCTTCAAGCGCACCCTCGGCGTT
>JBFXAS010000349.1:0-4085 GCA_050184075.1 Gemmatimonadales bacterium | reverse complement strand
GGGCTGCGCGCCGCACGGTTGGGAATGTAACGGGGGCGGCTATGTTTCCCCCCTCATGAGCCGCTTCCGAGTCGAAGTGCTGCGTGGAGACCTGGTGGAATCCGTCCATCCGGTCTCCGTTGCCGTGGTGGACCCGAGCGACCGCCTGATCGCCTGGGCCGGCGAGCCGGAGCGCACGATCCCCTGGCGCTCCGCGGCCAAGCCGTTTCAGACCCTGCCGCTGCTCATCGACGGCGCGGCGGACGCGTTCGGCTTCGACGAGGAGGAGATCGCCCTGGCCTGCGCCTCACACTCGAGCGAACCGGGGCATCTCGCGATCGTCGACCGGATGCTGGCCAAGGCCGGCGTCGGCGAAGAGCGGCTCGCCTGCGGGCCCCATCCGCCGCTCGGCCCGGACGTGCAGCGTGAGGTGATCGCCCGCGGCATCGAGCTGACCCCCAGATGGAGCAACTGCTCGGGCAAGCACGCCGGCCTGGTGGCGCTCGCCAAGCACCACGGCTGGTCGCTCGACGACTACGGCAAGGCCGGTCACCCGGTCCAGCGCCGCATCCTCGGCGAGATCGCCCGATTCGCCGGCGTCGCCGAGGAGCGGATCGCCCTGATGGTCGACGGCTGCGCGACGGTGTGCTTCGGCTTGCCGATCCGGGCGATGGCGCTCGCCTATGCCCGCTTCATCGTTTCCGAGGAGCCGGCGTGCGCCAGAATCGCCCGAGCGATGATGGCGCATCCCTGGGTGGTGGCGGGCACTCGCCGGTTCGAGACCGAGCTGATGACCGCGCTGCCCGGAGAGGTGCTGGCCAAGGTCGGGGCCGAAGGGGTCTACTCGGCCGCCATGCCGGGGCTCGGCGTCGGTCTCACGCTCAAGGTGGAAGACGGCGCCTGGCGCGCGGCGCCGATCGCGTTGCTCGCGGTGCTCCGCCGGGTCTTCGAACGAGGAGCCGCGTCGCCGGCCGCGCGCGCGGCGCTCGACGGGATGCGCGAGTACCTCGAGCCCGAGCTGACCAACACTCGCGGCGCGGTGGTCGGCCGCATCCGGGTGGCCGGTGAGCTGCAGTTTTCCGGCTCCTGAACGGAGCGCTTCGATGAACGGCTCGGACGCCCGACCCCTTACCATGGATGCGCTCGACCCGGGCACGCTCGCGCTGGTTCGGCTTGCTGCCGCGATCGCCACGGGCCGTCGCGAGGCTTTGGCCGAGCGGATCGACCAGGCGCTCGCCTCGGGCGTGCCGCCGGAATGGGTCGACGAGCTGATGCTCCAGTCCGTGCTGATGGTCGGCTACCCCCGCGCCCTTGGGGCGCTCGCCCTCTGGCGCGAGCGGGTCGCGGAGCCGGCCTCGCTGGAAGACGGAACCGATTACCGGATGCAAGCCGAGTGGGCCGAGCGGGGCGAAGGAGTCTGTCGAACGGTGTACGGTGCCAACTACGAGAAGCTCCGCCGCAACGTGCGCGATCTCCATCCCGCGGTCGACGCCTGGATGGTGGCCGAAGGCTACGGACGAACCATCGGCCGGCCCGGACTGGACCTCGGGCGCCGGGAGCTCTGCGTGGTGGCCCAGTGCGCGGTGCTTGGCGCCGAGCGCCAGCTGCACTCCCATCTCCGCGGCTCGCTCAACGCGGGCGTCGCGCCGGCGGTCGTGGCGCGGGTGCTCGAGGCGCTCGCGCCCGATCAGGAGCCCGAGCACGCCGAGATGAGCCAGGCGCTCTGGGAGCGAATCGCCCGGTGAGCTTCGTCGATCGGGTGGCGGTCCGCGTGGTGGCGGGGCCCGGCGGAGCCGGCGCCTGCTCGTTCGCCCGCTTCAAATACCAGCCGAAGGGCGGCCCCGACGGGGGAGACGGCGGGCATGGCGGCAGCGTCTATCTCAAGGCCGACACCAACCTCTCGACCCTGCTCGACTACCGCTATCGCAACACCTGGAAGGCCGAGCGAGGCCAGCACGGCAAGGGCAAGACCATGACCGGCGCCTCCGGCGCCGACCTCTACCTGCCCGTGCCGCCGGGTACCGTGGCCCGTGACCAGTCCACCGGGATGGAGTTGGGCGAGGTGCTCGAGCACGGAGACGTGCTGCTGGTCGCCAAGGGCGGCCGGGGAGGGCGGGGCAACGCCCGCTTCGCCACGTCCACCCACCGCGCGCCCCGGGAGTGGAAGCCGGGCACGCCCGGCGAGGAGCGGGATCTCGAGCTCGAGCTCAAGCTGATCGCCGACGTCGGCCTGGTGGGCGAGCCCAACGCCGGGAAGAGCACGTTGCTTTCGGTCGTCTCGGCGGCGCGGCCCAAGATCGCCGACTATCCGTTCACGACGCTCGAGCCGAATCTCGGTGTGGTGCAGCTGAGCGGTCACCGGACGTTCGTCGTGGCCGACATTCCCGGCATCATCGAGGGCGCCCACGAGGGCAAGGGGCTCGGGCTCACCTTTCTGCGCCACGTCGAGCGCACCAGGGTCCTGGCCTACCTCATCCCGCTCGACGCGCCGGATCCCGAGGAGGTGCTCGAGCGGCTCCGGCACGAGGTCGGACGCCACAGCGACGCCTTGCTCACGAAGCCGCAAGTGGTGGTGCTCACCAAGCGGGACCTCCTGCCCGCGGAGGCCCCGCTGCCCGAGCTGGGATTGGGCGGCGCCAGGCCGGTCGCGGTCTCCGCCGTGAGCGGGCTCGGCCTTGACGCCTGGAAGGAATCCCTCTGGGGGCTGGTCGAGCGCGCCCGGGCCGAGGAGCCGCCGGACGTGGAGTGGGACGAAGCGTGATCGATCGCGAGGAGCGGCTCGCGTATCTCACCGTGGCGATGGTGCCCGGCATTGGGGCGGCCCGGCTCGCCGCGCTCCGGAGCGCGCTCGGCTCCTTCCGCGCCGTGCTCGCGGCCCCGGTGCCGGTGCTCCGGAGCGTCCCGACGATGACCCGCGCCGCGGCAACCGCCGTCCACCGCGCGAGTCCGGCCATCGCGGAAGGGATCCTCGAGCAGCTTCGGGCGATGGGCGGCGTGCTGCTCACCCCGGACGACCAGCGGTACCCGGACTCGCTCACCCAGCTGCGGGAGCCGCCGCCACTGCTTTTCGCGCTTGGCCGGCTCGAGCTGCTCGAGCGGATCGCCGTCGCCGTGGTCGGGAGCAGGCTGCCAACCACCTATGGCCGAGACGCCGCGCGGTTGGTGGCCCGCTCGGCGGTGGGCGCGGGGCTCGTCGTCGTCAGCGGCATGGCGCGCGGCCTCGATGCCGTGGCGCACGAGGCCGCCCTCGACGCCGGAGGCGGGTCGATCGGCGTGCTGGGGAACGGATTGGGGGTGGTCTACCCGGCCGCCAATCGGACGCTCTACGAGCGGATGGCCGGCGCCGGCCTGCTGCTCACCGAGCATCCACCCGGTGAGCGACCCAACGCCGGTAGCTTCCCGGTGCGGAACCGGATCATCGCGGCGCTGGCGCGGGTGACGGTCGTGGTGGAAGCCGCGATGGATTCCGGTGCCCTCCAGACGGCCGAGCATGCGCTCGGCCTCGGCCGCGAGGTGATGGCCGTGCCCGGGCCGATCACCAGCAGCACCAGCTCGGGCACCAACCGGCTGCTCCGCGACGGCGCCTCCCATTGGCTCGAGCCCGACGACCTGCTGGGTCTGATTCCGGAGATCGCGCCCGAGGTGCGCACCGCCTTTCGGAACGCCACCGCGCCCGAGGTGGTCGCCGCCCGGCTCCGCGACGAGCTGCGGCGGCTCTACCAGCGTCTCGACGGCAATCCCCGCTCGGCCGACGAGCTCGCTCACCAGCTCTCGGCGTCGCCCGCGACCGTCTTGGCGCTCCTCTCGGAGCTCGAGATCGACGGCGTCGCCGAGCGGCGGGCGGGCGGGTACGTGCGGCTCTTCTGAGCGGTGCACCTCTATCTCCACGTGCCCTTCTGCGCGCGGCGCTGCTCGTACTGCGACTTCGCCATCGCGGTCCGGAAGGAGACCCCCGGCGCGGAGTACCTGGCGGCGATCGAGGCGGAGTGGCGCTGGCATCGCGAATCCGGCGCCGTCGCGGGGCCGGTCGAGACCCTCTATCTCGGGGGCGGGACCCCATCCCGTCTCGGCGCGGAGGCGATCGCCCGACTGGTGGAGCTGGTCGA
>JBFXAS010000348.1:0-4090 GCA_050184075.1 Gemmatimonadales bacterium | reverse complement strand
CCGCCCGCCAGCCCGAAGTCGCTGACGGACGGCGCCGCGCCCAGCAGCGAGAGCACCACCGCACCGCCCAGAAGCAGCCCGCCGCTCACGCCCGCCACGCCGAAGCCCGGCAGCAGCAAGATCACGACCCCGACCGCCCGCAGGCCGAGCCCGAGGAGGATCACTTCCTCCCAGCCGGCGAGGCCGAGCAGCATGTGGGAGCCGAAGAAGAGCCCGAGCGAGCTGGCACCGACCAGCGCGCCGACGCCGAACTGGCCGGCCTTGACCTCGAAGACCAGGCCCAGCATCCCGAGCGAGAGGAGTAGCGGCGCCACCATCGGGTTGGTCAGGAAACGGACCACCGACTCCGCCCAGTTGATCCCGACCGTCTGGACCGTCGCGCCGGAGAAGCCCTCGGCGGTCAACACCGCGCCGAGATCGGGCGCGATCGCCTTGGCGAATCCGTGCCCCACCGCTTCGGTGGCCGTGAGCGTGAGCAGCTGCCCCGCCGGTTTGACGTCAGGGATGTCGAGCGTCTCGTCGACCATCCCCTCGGCAAGTTGCGGGTCGTACCCGTTCGCCTCCGCGAGGGCGCGGAACTCGCCCCGCATCGCGCTCACCATCTTCTCGGACGCCTTGGTGCCCTGGCCGTCCACGGGGGTCGCCGCGCCGATCACCCCGCCTTCGCGGATGTAGATCCCGCCCCCGGCCGCCAGTGCGATCATCGCGCCGGCGCTGTAGGCCCGCGGGTTGACGAAAGCGAAGACCGGCACCGCGCTCGCCCGGACGGCGTCGACGATCCGCTCGGCGGCGTCGATCCGACCGCCCGGCGTGTCGATGTCGAGCACCACCGCCTTGGCGCCGCCCGCGTTGGCCTCGCGAATCGCCCGCGCGATGTAGGGAGCGAGCCCGTTCTCGATCGTCCCCGTCACGGCGACCCGGTAGACGACGTCCTGCGCGGCGAGCGCGCGCCCGTCACCCGGAACGAGAGCGGTCGCGCCCCACACGAGGCTCAGCAGGGTTGCCCGTCGCAGCATGGTCGTCCACCGATCCGAAGTCACCCCTGGAAGTGTAGCCACCAGGCCAGAAAAGCACAGGGTCGGCCCGGGGGCCGACCCTGCCTCGCAAGTCGCCGCCCCGCCTGGTCAGGATCGCGGAGCCGGACCACCCCCCCGCAACCCGGCTTGGCGCCGGGCGCCGCTACTGGCGCTGGAGCCCCGGCGGACCGCTCCGGGCGCCCCGGATCTCCTGGACCCGCTGCATCAGCCGGTCCCGGAGCTGCATGTACTGCGCCCGCTGCACCGGGCTCAGGATCGGCGATAGCTCCTCGAGCTCGTCCTTGAAGGTCTGCACGTAGGCGATTCGACCGTCCAGAATCTCGTTCAGGGTCCGGGTCACCACGGCCTCGTCCGCCGCGACGCCGGGCCGCATCTGGGCTGCGAGCGTCTGCCGAAGCTCCCGCTCGGTGCGCTCCAGATCCCGCCGCTTCCGCGCCCAACTGAGCAGGACGCCGCGGGTCTCGACATACTGGGCGTCGGTCAGGCCCAGCTGACGCTGGAGCTGCTCCGCCACGCGCATCTCGATCTGCTGGCGGAGCCGCTCGGCCCGCGGGGGCTGTCCCGGGTCCTGCGCCGACGCCATCGTCGTCCCGGCCGCAGCCAGCGACAGCATCATCATCAACATGCCGTTCCGGATCATCGTCTAACCCTCGAAAGAGTCCAGGACCGCCTCGAGCTCCTCGGGGTCGAGGTCGCTCATCCCCACCACGCCATCCGGCATCACCGCGCCCAGCGGCTCCGGGTAGGCCTCCAACACGATCGCCAGCTCGTCGGCGTCGAGCCCGTCGAGCTCGGTGGCGAAGTTGGTCGACTCCGCGGCCGGCGACCGTGGCACCACGCGCCACACCGCCACCGCCAGGAGCACCGCCGCGGCCAGCCCGATGGCCGGCGCAACCCTACGCCGCCGCCGCGAGGCGAGCGACACCGGAGGCACCGCCCGAAGCCGCGCGACGACGCTCTCGGCGATCGCCCGCTCGTCGAGCCGGATGGAGCCGCCGAGCGCCGCCGTGGCCCGCACCAGCTGCCACTCGGCCCCGCAGTCGGCGCACCGCTCCAGGTGCGCCGATTCGGCCGCGGTCCATCTGGACCGGCCGTGGGCCACCTCGATCATCCGATCGGAGAGCGCCGTGCACTCGTTCACTGGACGGACTCCTTGAGCCGCTTGACCGCGTGGTGGTAGTGGACCCGGGCGGCACCGGGCGTGGTACCGAGCGCGTCGCAGATCTCCGAGTATTCGAGCCCTAGCTGCACCCGCATCACGAACACCTCTCGCTGCAATCTCGGGAGCCGGCCCAGCGCGTCGACCAGCCGCTCCTCCATCTCGTTGGCCCGGACGTCGCCGGCCGGGTCCGAGCCGTCGGTGGCGTCGTGGTCCTCGAACGGCACCGCGACCACCCCTCTCCGCCTTCTGACCTGGTCCTTCAGCAGGTTGCCGCCGATCCGATAGAGCCAGCCTCGAAACGACCCTTCGCCACGCCAGGTCTCCAGCTTGCTGAAGGCTCGAAAGAAGGCCTCCTGGACCAGGTCGTCGAGGTCGGCGGCGAGGGCGCCCGAGCCGCACAGATAGCGGCCCAACGGATTCGCGTGGCGGCGAACCAGCTCGGTTGCGGCCGATTCGTCGCCGGCGCGGTAGGCGCCCACCAGGTCGGCATCGCTCCGTTCTGTCATCGGCCACCGGGTAGACGCAGGACCGGGCCCTCCGTTAAGAGGGCCAGCCTAACTGATTGACAAGCAAGGGGTTCGCGAGCATATAGATTACCTTCTTTCGTTCCGGATTTGTCGATATTCTGCTCGACGATGGCGGATCCGTGCCAACCCCCCTTTCGAGGTCCCGGATGGATAGACTCGTAGTCCGTAGCCTGGGCGCCGTGCTGCTGGCGGCGTGCGCGTCCGCGGGCGCCCAGCCGTCTCCCGCCGCCACCCCGGCCCCGGCGGTGACGGCCAGCGTTCAGGAGCCGGCCGCCAAGCCGGCCTTCACCGACACCCTGAGCTTCGACCGGCCCCAATACCCGTCGACCTACCAGCGGCGGGCCAATCCGGCGGTCTTCATCCGGAACGCCACCATCATGACCGCGACCGGTCCGGAGCTGACCGGGGCCTCGATCCTCTTCCGGGACGGGAAGATCGTCGCGGTTGGCGCCAATATCGGGACGCCGCCGAGCGACGCGCAGGTGATCGATGGGACCGGCAAGTTCGTGACTCCGGGCATCATCGACACCCATTCGCACATCGGGGTCTACGCCGCGCCGGGCACCCAGGCCGAGTCGGACGGCAACGAGGCCACCAACCCGGTCACGGCCGAAGTCTGGGCCGAGCACTCGATCTGGCCCCATGATCCGCAGATCCCCCTGGCGGTGGCCGGCGGGGTGACCGTCGCCCAGATCCTTCCCGGATCGGCCAACCTGATCGGGGGCCGCTCGGCCACGATCCGGCTGGTTCCGGCGCGCACGGTCCAGGAGATGAAGTATCCGGGAGCGCCCTACGGCGTGAAGATGGCCTGCGGCGAGAATCCCAAGCGGGTCTATCAGAACCGGGGCCCCTCGACCCGGATGGGCAACATGGCGGGCTATCGGGCCGCCTACATCCAGGCCGAGCAGTATCGGCAGCGCTGGGACAAGTGGCTGGCCGACCGAAAGGGCGATCCGCCGGCCCGCGACCTCAAGATGGAGACCCTGGCCGGCGTGCTCCGGGGCGAGATCTCGGTACAGAACCACTGCTACCGGGCCGACGAGATGGCGCAGATGCTCGACCTGGCCCGCGAGTTCGGCTTCAAGATCCGCTCCTTCCACCACGGGGTGGAGGCCTACAAGATCGCCGACCTGCTCGCGGCGGCCGGCACCGCCGCCTCGGTCTGGGCGGACTGGGGCGGCTTCAAGATGGAGGCGTACGACCAGATCACCGAGAACCTCGCCCTGGTCACCAGGGCCGGCGCGCGGGCCGTGCTGCACACCGACGACCCGAATGGGATCCAGCGGATGAATCAGGACGCGGCCAAGTCCATGTACGCCGGCAACCGCGCCGGGATCCCCGTCACCCGACTGCAGGCGATCCAG
>JBFXAS010000347.1:0-4105 GCA_050184075.1 Gemmatimonadales bacterium | reverse complement strand
AGCAGGCGCTGGACACCTACTGGGCCTAGTACAAGGCCGGCGAGTTCCCGGTCTACAAGTAGGGATCGCGGCCTCACACACGCGCTCCGTGGCGGCTCGCGCCGGAGAACGGTAGGTTCTCCGGCGTTCGCCCCCGCGGGGGCGGGCCCACACCCGACAACGACGAACGGCGGAGCGGCAAGTGTCGAACGGCACGGCGGAGGCAGAGTCCGGCCCACTCACCCGGCTTCTCGAGCGGTTGGTGGACATCAAGCCCGACGAGGTGCGCGCCACGCTCTGGGCGGCGGCCTACTTCTTCTTCCTCTTCGCCAGTTACTACATCCTCCGGCCGATCCGCGACCAGGCGGGGCTGGCGGGCGGCGTGCGCAATCTCCCCTGGCTCTTCACCGGCACCATGATCGCCATGTTGCTGGTGAATCCCCCGTTCGCCGCCCTGGTCGCCAAGCTGCCGAGACAGAAGTTCGTCCCGCTCGCCTACCGGTTCTTCATCCTGAACCTGGTGGTCTTCTACCTCCTGTTCACCACCCAGGGCGAGGCGTCGCAGGTCTGGATCGGCCGGGCGTTCTACATCTGGACCGCGGTCTACAATCTCTTCGTCGTCTCGATCTTCTGGGGCTTCATGGCGGACGCGTTCAAGTCCGCCCAGGGGAAACGGCTCTTCGGATTCATCGGGGCCGGCGGAACGCTCGGCACGATCGTGGGCTCGACGCTCACGGCCACGCTGGTGACCACGGTCGGGGCGCCGGCCTTGCTGCTGGTGTCCGGGGCGCTGCTCGAGGTGGCCGTGCAGTGCGCGCTCGCGCTGGGTCGGCACCTGACCATCCGGCACAAGGGGGCGGCAGGGCCGGATCGCGGCACCACGGCGATCGGTGGCGGGGTGATGGCCGGGATCACCCACGTGATTCGCTCGCCGTACCTGCTCGGCATCTGCGGCTACATGTTCCTCTACACGATCGGCTCGACCTTCCTCTACTTCCAGCAGGCGACGCTGGTGGATCAGGCGCTCTCCGATCGCGCCGCGCAAACCCAGCTCTTCGCCAAGATCGACCTCGCCGTCAACGTGCTGACGATCGTGATCCAGCTCTTCTTCACCGGGCGACTGCTGGTGTGGCTGGGCGTGGCGGGTGGCCTGATGCTGGTGCCGGCGATCTCGGTCGGCGGCTTCCTCGGGCTGGGCTTCGCCCCGTCGATCGCGATGCTGGTGGCCTTCCTGGTCCTCCGACGGGCCGGCAACTACGCCGTGGCCCGCCCGTCGCGCGAAGTGCTGTACACCGTGGTCGGCCGGGAGGACAAGTTCAAGGCGAAGAGCTTCATCGACACCTTCGTCTACCGGCTGGGCGATCAGGTGGGCGCCTGGGCCGATCCGCTGCTCAAGGCCATGGGTCTGGGCATGACCGGCATCGCTCTGGTCGCGGCGCCAATCGCCGGCCTCTGGCTGGTGATCGGTCTCTGGCTCGGCCGCCGTCACGCGGCGGCGGCCGCGCGGGAGACGACGCCAGGGGGGGAGCCGCTCGCGGCGAGCTGACTCTGGGGTCGGTGAGGACCCCGCCGTTGCTCAGCGTCCCGAGACGGGGCGCAGCTCGTGCGCCACGGCGAACCGCTCGCCGGCCGCGAACCGTCGAGCCAGGGTGTAGGCCTCGATCTCGAGCGGAATCCGCTCGTAGCGGCGACCGCCAGCCAGCCAGCCCCTCAGATATTCCCGGGCGAAACCGTCGGTGCCCAAGGCCCGGAACTGAGCCACGTGCACCAGCTCGTGAAAGAGGAGCTCGTGCCAGCGCGCGCCGGTGGCGCCGATCGAGGGCCCGACCAGCACCGTGTCGATCAGCGTGATCGCCGCGAACCGGCCGAGTCGGAGGATCAGCTCGGGAAGGGCCGCGTCGAGCTCATCCTGGGCCAGCCGCGCGAGCCGAGCCGACCCCAACAGCTCCGGATCGAACCAAGTTCCGAGCCGCTCGCGGTCCGAGGCTTCGAGCGGCGTGCCGTCCTGCCGGATGCGATCTCGGGCGCCCCGGAGCCAGTGCGAGCCGAGATCTGCTCCGAAATCGAGCAGGCCGTTCAGGGGGCCGACTCGCTCGCGGCGCGCTCGGCCGCTTTCACCTCGTCCCAAATCTTGTCGAGGCGCTCGAGGGTGGCGTCGTGCAGGTCCACCCCGCGCTCGGCGGCCAGCCGCTCGACCTGCCCGAATCGCCGGCGAAAGCGCCGGTTGGCGCGCTCGAGTGCCTGACCCGGGGAAACGCCGGCCTTGCGCGCCAGGTTGACGACCGCGAACAGGAGGTCGCCGATCTCGTGGTCGAGGGCCTCGGGGTCGCGGGGTTGGTCGTGGAGCGCCTCCTGGACCTCGTCCAGCTCCTCGCGGACCTTGCCCGCCGGTCCCTCGGTGTCCGGCCAGTCGAACCCCACGGCGGCCGCGCGCTCCTGTAGCCGATAGGCCATCAGCAGGTCCGGAAGGGTCTCGGCGAGGCCCTCCAGCACGCCGCCCGCTCCCTCCTTCTTCTTGAGCAGCTCCCAGGGCTCCTTGGGTCCCAAGTCGAAGAGATGCGGGTGCCTTCGCATCATCTTCCGCTCCAGGTCGATCGCGACCTGGTCGGCGGAGAAGTCGCCCCGCTCCTCCGCCAGCACGAGCTGCCAGGCCAGGTGCAAGAGGAAGTCGGCCGTCTCGGCCCGGATCGCATCCACCTCACCCGAGCCGAGGGCCCGATCGAGCTCGTGGACCTCCTCGAGCAGGTAGGGGCGGAGGGTCTCACGGGTCTGAACCCGATCCCAGGGACAGCGCTCCCGGAGATCCCTCACCATCGCCATGGCCCGCTCAAGTGCTGATGTTTCTTGCATTTGGCCTCCCTGCCGCCAAATTGTATCGGTGCCGGACCGCGCGAGGAAGCTCGGGATCTTCGGCGTGGTCGCTCGGACCCGAAGCGAGGAACGATGGAACGTCACGGGCCCTGGCTCGAGGTGGATCTCGCGGCCCTGCAACGCAACGCCCGGCGCTACGCCAAGCTGCTCGGCTCCCGACTACTGCCCATGGTCAAGGCCGACGCCTATGGCCTGGGCGCAGTCGCCGTGGCGCGGGCGCTCGAGCCGTTGAGCCCGTGGGGATTCGGCGTCGCGGCGCTCGGCGAGGCGGTGGCGCTCCGTCAGGCGGGGGTGACCCGGCCGATCGTCTGTGTCACGCCGTTCGTGCCCGGCGACGAGCCTGATTACCTCGAGCAGCGGGTGCGGCCGGCCATCGCGAGCGTCGCCGGGCTCACCGCGTGGACGGGCGCCAGCACGGAGCCGTTCCACCTCTCGATCGAAACCGGGATGATGCGTGGGGGCATTCGCTGGAACGACGACGCCGATCTCGAGGCCGCCCGCCGAATGCTCGACGGCGCGCCGGGATACGAGGGCGCCTTCACTCACTTCCACAGCGCCGACGAGTCGTCCGAGAGCACCGAGCTCCAGTGGACCCGGTTCCAGAGCGCGCTGGCCAAGCTCGGCGGGCGCCCGCCGCTGGTTCACGCGGCCAACAGCGCGGCCGCCCAGTGGGACGACCGGTTCGCGGGGACGCTGGCCCGTCCGGGGATCTTCCTTTACGGCGGGAAGGCCGGGGCGCTCGAACCCGAGCCGGTGGCCCGGCTCACGGCGCGGGTGGTGGCCGTTCAGCGGGGCCGGCCGGGCGACACCGTGAGCTACGGCGCCACCTACCGGCTCCAGGATCGCCGCGAGCTGGTGACCCTCGCGATCGGGTACGCCGACGGCCTGCCGAGGTCGCTCGGCAACCGAGGTGGGGCCTGGCTCCGGGGCGCCCGGCAACCGATCGCCGGTCGGGTCACCATGGATCTCACCGTGCTCGCCACGACGCCCGGCACCGCCACGGTCGGCGACGTGGCCGAGCTCTATGGGCCGTCCCTCTCCATCGACGCCCAGGCCGAGGCCGCGGGCACCATCGCATACGAGCTGCTCACCTCGGTCGGGAAGCGGGTGAGCCGCCAATACCGAGGACTCCGATGAATCCCCATTTCGCTACCCTGGTGCTCGGGTTGGCCCATCAGGCCGAGAGCGCGCTCAACGGCCAGCTGCCCCCGGGCGCCGACCAGGTGCCCGGCGCGTCGGCGCGCCAGATCGGGCA
>JBFXAS010000346.1:0-4126 GCA_050184075.1 Gemmatimonadales bacterium | reverse complement strand
GGCGGCGTCTCGGGGGGGATGAACATGAAGGCGCGGTTCCGGTAGTAGCTGTCGGCCACTGGCGCCGGCCGACCGATCTCCTCGTTGACCCGGGCGACCGGGCTGACGTCCTGCGACGGACCCCAGCCGGAGGAGTGAGTGAAGTCGGTCAGGTAGCGGTCGTTCCCCCCACCGGATGGTGCCCGGGAGGCGAGGGTGTTGGCGCTGTCGAGGTACAGTGGCGTGGGCTTGGCGCCCGCGGGGGGCCATGCCTCCTCTTCCCGCCAGCCTTCGTTGGCCACGTAGGCCAGCACGGGCGGCTCGCGATCCACCCCGTTCTCGATTCCCTTGAGCCAGCGATCGTACCAGCGCAGCTGCTCGGTGAGGTGCCGCTCGCTGTAGAGCGCCTGGTCGGCGCTGTCGAGCCCGATGGCGGCGGCGTGCGCCGGCGAGATACCCTGATGGTAGGCGGCCCGCGCGACGATCCGGCTGGGCAGCTTGCCCCGCATCGTCGCGTGCATC
The DNA here is from genome assembly GCA_050184075.1 of Gemmatimonadales bacterium. Classification (GTDB taxonomy): domain Bacteria; phylum Gemmatimonadota; class Gemmatimonadetes; order Gemmatimonadales; family GWC2-71-9; genus SHZU01. The sequence goes on along the minus strand of JBFXAS010000346.1, from coordinate 3,625 downwards.
TCGAACGCGGAGCGCACGAACGGGTCGAACCAGCCGGCCAGGTGGAGCACGGCCACGCCCGACTCGAGCACGTCCGGGAACCAGGCCCAGTTCTGCTCGGCCGAGAGCAAGCTGTCTCCCACTCGGGGGGTGTCGCGGAACACCTGCGGGTGAAACGTCCGGTAGCCGTCGAAGGTGCCGGGCGCGCCATTGGGGTGCGCCGCGTGCTGCAACACGGCTCGGAGGTAGTGGTGCTCCCGACGCGGCTGGTCGTCGGCGTATTTCGGCGCCGGGCCGTTCTCGAGGGGCCAGGCGTAGTCGTCGTGGAGCCAGCCGTCGCCGTCGAGGTCGACGGGGATCTCGTCGCGGAGGTCGCCGTCGCCGTCCTGGTCCACGACGGGCGGGGTGGGCGGGATCGGAAAGGGCGGGAAGACCGCGCTCCGATTGAGCGAGAAGGCCAGCGCCGACCACATCTCGATGAACGACTCCCAGAAGATCCCGCCCGGGCGGCCGATGAACGCGTCCCAGCCCGCCACGTTGGGCACGATCGCCTTGAGCGCCGCGGGCTGCATCGAGGCCACGGCGTACTGCGACCAGCCGACGTAGGAGCCGCCCGTCATCCCGACGTTGCCGTCGGACCAGACCTGGGCGGCGATCCAATCGACCAGATCCTTGCCGTCCCGGCGCACCGAGGGGTCGAAGAGGTTGATCCAGCCGTCCGAGCCGCCGGTGCCCCGCATGTCGGCGGAAACGTAGGCGTAGCCGTGACGGAGGAAGAACCGCATGTTGGCGGGCACCGGCACCTCGCCGGTGGTGGGATCGAGGAACGAACGGCCGTAGGGGGTATACTGGAGGATCACCGGGAAGCTGGTCGCCGAGTCGCCCGCGCCGGTGTAGCCGGTCGGGAGCACCACGTCCACCGCGAGCTTGACCCCGTCGGGCATGGTGACGAACTCCGCCCATCGTCGGTGGCCGGTCCACTCCTCGGCCGAGTAGCCCGAGTACGCGAACGGCCGGCTCACGCGGCCAGCGTCCTCGCCGCCGCATGCGAGGAGGAGGGCGACCGCGAGCGGTCCCAGGCGGAAAGCGGGAGTCGACCTTCGCATGGGAGGGCCTCCGGATCCTGGTGGCAGGCGTCCGCTCGTTCCGGCTGGCGCCCAGCTGGCCCAGCCGCGAAGGCGCTCCGGTCGACCGTGACGATCCTGGCGTCCGGGTCGCACCCGAGCCGAGCCTATTCCCGGAACCCGATCGGTCGGTCCGCGCGGTCTATCCCGCGCTGCTGCCATTCGATGTCGTCCGGACGGATCACCGAGACCTCGTCCAGCGTGACCGACCCGTCGGTCGCGGCCCGGGCCGCCATCCTGGCGTAGGCCTGCTCGAACAACGAGCGGGCGAACCGGGCGTTGCCGAAGTCGCGGGCCGTCACCGCCTGGGCGAAGACCGCCTGCGCCGCGTCGAGCACGCCTGGCGCCAGGTCGATCGCGGCCTCCTCCGCGAAGCCAGCGAAGATCTGGACCAGCTGGTCCGGTGTGTAGTCTGGAAACTCGATGAAAGTCTTGAACCGGCTCCTCAAGCCGGGGTTCGAGGTCACGAACTCCGCCATCTCGTCGCCGTACCCCGCGGCGATCACCGCCAGCTCGGTCCGATGATCCTCCATCGCCTTGACCACTGTGGAGATCGCCTCGGCCCCGAAGTCCGAGCTGTGCCTCGGCGTCAGGGCATAGGCCTCGTCGATGAACAGCACCCCGGGCCGGGTCCGCCCGATGACCTCGGTGGTCTTGATCGCGGTCTGACCCACGTAGCCGGCCACCAGGTCCGCGCGTCCGACCTCGGTGAAGTTCGCGCCCGGGAGGGCACCGGCCGCCGCATAGAGGCGAGCAACCAACCTCGCCACGGTTGTCTTCCCGGTGCCGGGCGGACCGGTGAATACCAAGTGGAGTCCGGCGCTCACGACGCCCTTACCCGCCCGGGACCGTTCCTGGTTGGCCTGGACCACCGCGATGACCTCGGACAGGCGGCGCTTGACCGACCCCAGGCCGATCAGTCCCTCGAGCTCGGCCAGGACCTGGGCGACCGACTCTCGGGGCGGGTGAGCCGGATCATGAGCCTTCGCGGAGGGTGTGGCGGTGGTGACCTGGTCTTGGGCCGTCGCGGTGCGCGCGTCGCCAGTGACCGACGGACCCGTCCCGTAGGCGGCCTGCAGCGCGGCGATTACCTCCGCATCGCTCACCAGTGTCGCGAGGAGGGCCTCGGAGTCGGGGGTCGTGGACGGGGTCTCGACCGCCGACCCCCGCGGCTCGAGGGCTGCACGGGCGGCGGCCAGGAACGGGGCGACTTCAGCTCGGTCGCGCAGCTGGCGCGCGGCGGCGTACAGGACGTGGCGGGGCTCGGCGGCGGTGTGCTGCCATCCCTTGGCGGCGGCAATCGCCGCGTCTCGCAACTGCGCCGCCAGCATCAGTGGACGCCCTCAGGCATCGGACCACCGCTTCCCGCCGAACTGCTTCTGCAATTCCTCGTCCCACGAGTCGGCCCCGCCGAGCACCGCGTACATCGCGGTCTCGAGCTCCTTCTCGTCGAGGAAATCACCCAGCAGCGTGTGCGACAGGAGGAGGTACACCGTACCCGGGTTGTCCCGGTCGTCGTGGACCTCGACGTGGCCGAACCAGCGGGATCCGCCCTGCCGGGCGACCCACTCGAACAGCTGGGGGGTCGGTTGCACGCCCCGGAGGATGAGAGCGCTGATCAGGACGAGCGTCCGGGACTCGCCTTCCCGGTCCGTGCCCCAGTCCCGAACCTGCAGCCGGACTGCCGTGCTGGCGTCCTGGAACCGGACGAGGAAGCCGTTCCCGTCGAGGTCGACCCGGAGCCCCATCGGACCGGTCAGCAGACGTTGCACCTTGAGCAGAGTCTGGTCCAGCGTGGCCATGGCCCGCTTCTCCTCGGCTAGGGGGGCACGGTTGGGCGCGCCCCAGCCGCTAGCCACGGCGCGCGTTCGTAAAGGGTCTCGGCAATCTATCCGCCGGCTCCTGGGGCCGGAATGGCGTAACCTCACACCGGTGCGAGTGGCCGCGGAATCGGACGCTTGCGCCAGACCGCCGGCCAGCACCACCGCCGAGCTGCAGTCTACCACCCGGAAGTCGGCAGACAGCGCCTGCGCGGCGGCTCGAGCTCGGTGGGATCCATGAGTCTCGGCGGCAGGTCGACTCCGCGGGGCAAGTGGTCGGCGTCTCATGTTGTGCAAGGAATCCCATCTGCTCATCGAGGGTGCTGGTGGTAGCGCTCGCGGGCGCGCGCAGGACCCTTTAGCTTTGCGCCGGTCGCTTCCCTCCAAGCCGGGGTTACCCATGCCGTCGAGCCGGCCGTTTCGCCCACTGTCGGCTCCGAGCGGTCCCGCCGGAGCCGCTCGATGACCGCCGCGGCTCCGGACCGCCGCGTGGCGCTGGTGACCGGGGCCGGTCAGGGGATCGGCCGGGCGGTGGCCGAGCGGCTCTCGCGCGACGGTCTCCTGGTCGCGGTCAACGACCTCGACCGAGAGCGGGCCGAGACCGTTGCCGTCCGACTCGGCCGCGACAGCCTGGCGGTCCCTGGCGACGTTGCTCGAGCGGCCGGCATCGCGGCCATCGTCGACGCCGTACTGGCTCGATTC
>JBFXAS010000345.1:0-4187 GCA_050184075.1 Gemmatimonadales bacterium | reverse complement strand
GATCACCGCACACGCCGGCGCCGCATTGTCGCCTACGTCCGCTATCGGAACCGCGAGGCCGGCGTGGCCCATCACCCTCTCACCCAGCTCCTCACAATTAGAGATATTAAGTTGGAATCACACTAGCCGGTGGCAGCCCCCGGCCGACCATCGCGCCCCCCGGGCCAACCAGGGTCCAGCCTTGCGTGATCGCGCGCCGCCACCGGAGCGGTGCCGATGCCGACCACCGCTCGGTCAGTGCGGTCGATTCTCGATGCCCGCGTCGGCGCAGACCCCATCCAAGAGCCCCCAATAGGCAGTGAGCGCCTGGTCGGCGGCCGAGAGAAGCGCGTCGGGGTCGGCGCCGGCGTCGAGGCACCATTGGATCACCTTGCGCTCGCCGGCGCGATGCTCGATATCGACCTCGGCATGGACGTCGAAATAGGCCAGCGCTCTCGGATTGTCGACGCCGTAGAGCCCGCGCAAGCCGCCGGCCTTCTCGCGCGACACCTCGGGTTGCTGCGATTCGTAGGCATAGAGCGCGGCCATGGCGTTGGCGTCGCCACTCGCGGCCAGCCGATCGAAGGCATCGACGATCTGCCGTGCGGCCGGGTGCGGCGCTGCATCCTTCAACCCGGCTCGGTCGACGCCGAGTTCCTCGGCGAAGTCCAGCCACAGCTCCTCGTGGGCCTTCGGGACCGACAGCTCGTCGGCCAGGTTCCGTTCCAGCTCACTACGGACCACGGGGTCCTCCGTTCGCGTGGCCGCCGTGCTCAGGTACCGCGGGAACGCCGCGACGTGCGGATGGTAGATCGTGGCGTACCTCGCGAGCTGCTCCCTGGTCAGGGCGCCCTTCTGCCACGCGACGTAGAACGGATGCAGCAGAATCGACCGTTCGGCAATCAGCTCATCGAGGCGATCCAGGGTGCTCCGACCGTTCATTTCGTCGCTCCTATGTGGGACAGGGGATTCGTCTTGCACGGGCGCTCCGATCGCGATCGTACCGTGATGGCGGCGGGCCCCGTCTCGAGTGGTCCCAAAATGGGTGGGTCGGACCAGCGGTTCCACCCCAACTCCCGGGCTCACACCGTCAGCTTGCGCCGGTAGGAAGCGGATGAATGCAGCTCGCCGTGCCTGTCGACCGGAACCGAGCGACGAACCCGTCCGTCCTCGCAGCAATCGGGGCTGAAGGGGTGCTGACGAAGGCGGGAAACGTCCCCGAACGGCAGTTCGACTGGCCACGGGCATGACCAGAGGGCTCCTCCGGGAAATGCCCGAGCTCTACGTTCGCGTGGAGCTCAAACAGCCGCGACAACTGATTCTGGGAAACGACTTGGGCAACGGACAGGGTGGGATTCGAACCCACGATACCCGTGAGGGTATACCGGTTTTCGAGACCGGCTCCTTCAGCCACTCGGACACCTGTCCTTGGGCCGCATAAGATAAGGTGGGAGGCCAGCTTAGCGGTAGCCCTCGGGGCGAGCCCGGGCGACCGGAGGGCGGCGCCCCACAGGTCTATCGCCGGCTGGCGAAGAAGTCCCGGAGCAGCGTTGCCGCTGGTTCCGCGAGCACCCCGCCCTGCACCTCCGGCCGGTGGTTGAGTCGGGGATGCCGAAGCAAGTCGCCCACGGATCCTGCCATCCCCGCCTTGTCGTCGAAGCAGCCGAACACCACCCGCCCCACTTTGGTCAGGACGATCGCACCCGCGCATTGCGCGCAGGGCTCCAGAGTTACGTAGAGGGTCGCCCGCGGGAGCCGGTCCACGCCTTCGGCGGCTAGCGCCCGTTGCAGAGCCAGAAGCTCCGCATGAGCGGTCGGATCGGAGCGGGCTACCGTCTCGTTGTGCGCTTCCGCCAGGATCCGCCCGCGCTCGACGACGATTGCGCCGACCGGTACCTCTCCAACCCGGGCGCCGCGGGCAGCGAGGTCGATCGCCCAGCGCATCGCCAGCGCGTCGTCGGCGCGGAGCGGTGGGGCCGTGGGGGGTAAAGGGCTCATCGGTCCCTCAAAATAAGCGTGCGCTGCGCGTTCCCCTTGGCTCGCCGGCCAGGCAGCGACAGCTTGCACGGGTACGGGTCAGCCGCCTCGCTCCCCCCGCACCCCTCGGAGGTCGCTCCATGCGTGAACAGCTCCAACTGATTCTCCAATCACTCCAGACCACCTGGGATCAGGTGGCCGCGCTCACCCCACGGCTGGTCGTCGTGGTGGCGCTCCTCACCGTCGGGTGGCTCCTCTCCGGACTCGCGCAGCGGCTCGTCGTGCGGACCCTTCGTGCCCTCAAGCTCGACGCCGCGGCCGAGCACACCGGGGTCGAGGACTTCCTGGTCCGGGGAGGGGTCCGGTTCACCGCGGTGACCCTGATCGGGCAGGTGGTCTACTGGGGGCTGCTGCTGATCTTCGTGCTGGCCGGCTTCAACGTGCTGGGCCTCGGCGACGGTCCGGCCCTGGTCGACCGGGTGGGCGCGTATCTGCCCGACGTGGTGGCCGCCGTGGTGGTGCTGGTGTTCGGCAGCATCTTCGCCCGTTTCGTGCGCGGGATCGCGGCCGCCTACCTCAACAACATGGGCGTCAAGGGGTCGGCCAACATCGCCATCCTGGTCCAGCTCGCCCTCCTGGCCTTCGTGGCGCTGCTGGCGCTCGAGCAGCTCCAGATCGACCTGGCGCTCCTCACCTCGGCGTTCCAGATGGCCTTCGGCGCCTGCTGCCTGGCGCTCGCACTCGCGTTCGGACTGGGCGGACGGGGCTGGGCCGAGTCGGTGATCGAGCGGTTCGGGAAGCCGCGATGATCGTCGACTGCCACGTCCACCTCAACAACTACGAGGAAGACACCAAGCCAACGCTCGACTTGCGGCTCGACGCGCTGAAGACGGCGATGCGCCGCAACCGGGTCGACATCGCGATCACCCTCACTTCGTACAAGGTGACGCCCGGTCGGCCCTCGACCCGGAGCGTGGTGGAGGCGACCCGGGACCTGCCCTACGTCTACGTCGTGGCCGGGCTCGACTACTACTCCTTCACCGCCGACCACCTGGTGGAGCTCGAGGACTACGTCACCGAGGGCAAGCTCCGCGGCCTCAAGCTCTATCCGGGCTACCAGACCTTCTACCCCGCCGACCCCAAGTGGCGCCCGGCGTACGAGTTCGCGGCCAAGCACCAGATCCCGGTGATGATCCACACCGGCGACACCTATACCCCGAAGGGGAAGCTCAAGTACGCCCACCCGCTCAACGTCGACGAGGCAGCGGTCGACTTCCCCGAGACCAACTTCCTGATCTGTCACATCGGAAACCCGTGGATCCGGGATTGCATGGAAGTGGTCTACAAGAACGCCAACGTCTATACCGACATCTCCGGGCTGGTCCTGGGCAACTTCTCCGACCGCTTCGAGAAGTACATGCGCAAGCAGCTGGAGGAGATGCTGCTCTTCGGGGTGGAGCCCCGCAACGTGCTGTTCGGGACCGACTGGCCGATCTCGTCGATGGAGTCGTACCTCGACTTCATGCGCGACCTGGCCACGCCCGAGCGGGAGAAGCGGCGGATCCTGGCCGACAACGCGATCGCGCTCTACGGGCTCGATCCCGCGACCGGCATGTTCTCGGCCCGCTTCGCCTGATCCGGTCGTGAGGCCCTAGCCCGCGGAGTCGGCCCCGCCGCGCAGCACTCTCATCGGATCGACCTTGCCCGCCCGCCGGGCTGGACCCGAGGCCGCCAGCAGCGCCACGAGCAGCAGCCCCACCGGCACCAGTGAGAGGGTAGCGGGGTCGGACGGCGAGATCCCGTAGAGCATCCCCGCGTAGAGCCGGCGCGCGAGCGTGGTCAGGACCAGTCCCGCAAGCAGGCCGGCCAGGGCGGCGCCGGCCATCCGTCCGAGCTCGCGCCCGACCACGGTGCCGGCTCGCGCACCGAGCGCCAGGCGGATGCCGAGCTCCGATCGCCGTTGGGTCACGACGTTCGAGGTGACGCCGTACACGCCGACCACACCCAGCAACAGCGCCAGTCCCCCGAACAGCAGCAGGAGACGCTCGACCAGGATCGGCTCGGCCCGGGCGGAGCGCACCTGCGATCGAAGCGGCGCGATCTCGAGCGGCACGGTGGGGTCGAGCGACCAGATCGCCCGCTGGATCGACGCGGCATAGGCCACCGGGTCGTTCGCGGAGCGGACGACCAGCGCCAGCGTCTGCCACCAGGGCTGCTCCTGAAAGGAGAGG
>JBFXAS010000344.1:0-4198 GCA_050184075.1 Gemmatimonadales bacterium | reverse complement strand
ACACGGCCGGCGCCCGCCGCGTCGCTAATTCACTCGTGGCCCTCCGGGGCGACCATCTCTTCGGCGAGCCGGCGCTCTGGGGCGCGCGGATCGAGTCGGTGTTGGGACACCGCCGTCGCGCCCTCGCGCTCTTGCGCCGCGCTTTCGCCGAAGGCCAGGGCGCGCCGGCCCGCTACGACCTCCACGTGAGCCGCGACGTCGACCCGCTTCGCGCCGATCCCGCCTTCCGGGAGCTGATCGAGCCGCGCGGCTCCTGATCGGCGCGCCGCGCGAACCCGCGGCCCGGGCCGGGTCACGGACCGACCAGCGGCCAGAACCTGGGAATCAGGAACAGGGCCACCGCCGCGAGCACCAGATCGAGCGGAATGCCCAGCCGGAGGAAGTCCTTCACCCGGTATCCGCCGGGCCCGAGGATCATCAGGTTGGTCTGATAACCGATCGGCATCGCGAAGGCTGCGCTGCAGCCGAAGGTCACCGCCACCAGGAGCGGCGCCGGATTGATGCCCATGCCCTCGGCGGCGGACACCGCCAGCGGCGCCAGCAGCGCCGCGGTGCCGGTATTCGACATGAACTCCGACATCAGCACCGCCACCAGAAAGAACGCCGCCAGGGCGAGGTACGCGCCCGCGTGTGCCGTGAGACCCGCGAGGCCCCCGGCGAGGAGCTGGGTCAAGCCGCTCTTGTCGACGGCGGCGCCCAGCGCAAACGAGCCGCCCAGGACCACGATCAGACTGAGATCGACGGCCTGGTAGGCCTCCCGCGGACGGAGCCCGCCGGTGAGCATCAGCACCGCGCACCCGGCCGCCGCGGCCGTCACCACGGGGAGCAGGCCCAGCGCCGCCACCGAGACCACGCCCACCAGCGTCAGGACGGCGATCGCCACCCGCGCCGGGCGCTCCTCGGGAAGGACCGGGGTGCCGATCGCCAGGAAGCCCCGGGCGCTGGCGATGGTCCTGAGCGCGTCGGGCGGGCCCTCCACGAGCAGCACGTCGCCCGCCTTGAGCGGGGTCGTCGCCGGGCGATCCCGAATCGTGCCCCGCCGCCTGAGACCCAGCACGATGGCGTTGTAGTGCTCGGCGAAGCGGGCCGCCTTGAGGGTCCGTCCGATCAGACCCGACGTGAAGAGCAGGACCACCTCCGCGAGGCTCCGCGCCGCGCTCGCGGGACGGTCGTCGCTCGGCTTGGAGTACGGGTAGGTCGAGGGCCGGTGCAGCGCGACCTCGCCGTGATGGGCCAGGGCCAGCACCCGTTCCAGCACGCCGTTCACTCTGAGCGAGTCGCCGACCTCGAAACGGGGTCGCGGCCGCGCGCCAAGGTCGAGCGACCGCTCGCCCCGGACGATCTCGATCAGCGTCAGGTCGAGGTCGCGCTCCAGGTGCTCGGGCCGAACCTCCTTGCCGATCCAGGCCGAGCCGGGCGGGATCCGGAGCTCCACGGTATAGGGCTCCGGCGGGCCGAGCAGCGAGCCCTCCATCACGGCGGTGCGGGGCAGGAACCAGCGGCCGACCAGCAGGATGTAGGCGAACGCGGCCAGCAGCATCGGTAGCCCGACCCGGGCCAGCTCGAACATCGCGAAGCCTTCGAGCCCCTGGCTCCGGGCATACTCGTGCACCACCAGGTTGGTCGAGGTTCCGATCAGCGTCGTCATCCCGCCGAGCGCCGCGGCGTGCGCCATCGGCATCAGCACCCGCCCGGGGCTCGCGCCGGTCCGGCGGCAGACCTCGAGCACCAGCGGAATGAACACGGCCACCGCGGCGGTGTTGTTGATGAAGGCCGAGAGCCCCGCGATCAGGATCATCAGCACGGCCGTGAACAGCCACTCGTGCCGGCCCAGCGGCTGGAGCACCCGGCGCGCGACGAACGACAGCACCCCGCTCCGCTCGATCCCGGCGGAGAGCACCAGGACCGCCGCGACCGCCATCGTCGCCGGATGGCTGAACCCGGCGAAGGCCTCCTCCGGGGTGAGCACGCCCGACAGCAGCAGGGCCAGCAGCGCCAGCCCGGCCGTCAGGTCCGGCGGGATCTTCTCTTTGACGAAGCTCCAGATCGTCGCCGCGAGGATCAGCGTCGTCAGCACCGCGTGCAGCAGGTTGAGCTCGGGCATGGCGATCGGATCCTTGGCCGCAACGACGAAGTCAGGCGCGGGGGGCCCGTGCCTTCTGATCGGAGGGGGCGGTCTCCGATTCCTTACCCGATAATACCTCCGACTGCGGGCTGGCTCAGCGGGGTCGGCGAATCAGTCGATCGGGAAGGAACGCCTCGGGCCGGGACGGCTCGCCGCCCTGAACCACCCAGGCAATCCGGCGGGTATTTCGGATGTCGGCGATTGGGTCGGCGTCGAGCACCACTAGGTCGGCGCGCTTGCCCACCTCGACGGTGCCCAGCTCCGAGATCCGCCCGAGACCGAGCGCGGCGTTCCGGGTGGCCATCCGAATCACGTCCGCGTTGGGGATTCCCGAGCCCGCGAGCAGCTCGAGCTCGCGGTGGAAGAACCAGGGATTGCCCGCGTCGATTCCGACCGTGAGCTTGACTCCCGCTTGGTGGAGTCGGCGGGCCAGCTCCCGCATCCGCGGGAACTGGGCCCGGGCGCTCTCGTAGTCCACCGCCGACCAGCCCCGGAGGTCGTTCATCTCCTTCCATTTGGCGGCGAAGCTCGGCGGCGTGTAGCGGTCCGCTTCGGCGGGGTAGTGGGTCGGCACGTCCCACCACGCGGTCATCTCGAACGCCACCAGGGTCGGGTCGAGCGTCACGTGGTGGGCCGCCAGGGTCGCGAGCATCTCCTGGATCTCCGGCCCGTCGAAGTCGGCGTGCCTGAACCAGTCGAACATGAACTGCCCGCCGCGGATGCTCCGCTCGTACTCGGCCCGTCGCGAGGCGGGCAGGAGCTTCGGGTTGTTGGCGATGATGTGGGTGATCCCGTCGATTCCGGCGCGGGCGGCGTCGGTCCACGACGTCTTCCAGAGGTGCCCGACGGCGGTGAGGCCGCGCGCGTGGGCCTCGTCCACCGCCGCGGCCACCAGCGAGGAGTCGAGGCCGGCGTAGAGCTTGATGAAATCGACGCCCGCCGCCGCCTGCCTGGCCACCGCCGCGCGGGCTTCCGCTGCGGTGCTCACACCGTCGGTGGCGTCCACCGGGCCGGGCGCGTCGAGCGGCGCGCCCGAGGTGATGATCCGGGGGCCGACCCATTCGCCCCAGCGGACCCGATCTCGAACCAGCACGGCCTCACGGGTCGGCCCGGCGGGGTTTCGGACCGTCGTGATCCCGAAGGCCAGCTCCGAGCGGGTCAGCTCGCGCGAGGCCTCCTCGTCGTAGGCGTAGTGGAGCACCCGCTTCCCGCCCGTGGTGTCGAGCTCCCAGGCCCCGATGGCCACGTGGCCGTGCATCTCGATGAAGCCCGGCAGCAGGTAACGTCCGCTCAGGTCGAGCACCCGGGAGCCCGGCGGCACCGTCACCTCGCCCCGCGCGCCGACCGCGACGATCCACCCGTTCTGCACCACCACGGTGGCGTCGGGCAGCGGCGGCCGGTCGGTGCCGTCGATCAGGGTCGCGCCCCGGAGCACCAGGATGGGAGGCCGTTCGGCCTCGACGGAGACCAGCGTGAGCGTCGCGACGGACGTCAGGATGGCGAGCTTGCCCCACATGAATCGCTCCCCGGACCGAGGTACTTTTGGGTAGTCCGGCTCGTGGAGCGAGGCTTACAGAGCGGGCGGCGGGTCGGGGTGGCCGGTCGGCGCGCAGCGCCCCGAATGACGGCCTCCGATGGGGGCTCGATCTCGGCCGTGACGGTGCGGTGACCGGGAGGCGGTTGACCGAACGGCGAGCTTACCGGTATTCTGCCCCCGCGCCGGCTCCCGGCGCTGATGGGGTGTAGCTCAATTGGCAGAGCGCCCGGCTGTTAACCGGGAGGTTGCAGGTTCGAAGCCTGCCGCCCCAGTAGTTCCTTCCTGGTTCGATTACTCCTTTGCTGAATTGAAGTTGGGAGATTTGTTCGCGCCGCGATTTTGACGGCGTGGACCCTCATTCTGGGCCAGGTGTGTCCATTGGTGTGTCCGTTGGAGCCCGTCACCCGAGCGAACCCCGTCACCCCCGCGCAAGCGGGGCCCGAGTTCCTGTTCATCCGAACGTGAGCTTTCGGCGGCTCGCGAGCGCGGCGCGCATCGTTTGCTCGTCCGCTCGCTGGTAGCATTTCACAATCGTC
>JBFXAS010000343.1:0-4207 GCA_050184075.1 Gemmatimonadales bacterium | reverse complement strand
GCCGGTGCTCTATCGCTACTTTGAGGGCAAGGCCGCCCTCACGCTGGACGTGCTGGGTGAGTTTCTCGATCGCTTCATGGCCGTGGTCGGAGCGGCGGCGCCGCGGACGGCGTTCCAGGCGATCTATCAAGCCAACCTGCGCTGGATCGTGCTGGCGCGGGCGAACGCCGGGTTGATGGGCTGTCTGCTCGAGGTATCGGAGGAGGTGCCGGAGTTCGACGAGCTCTTCGCCAGGACGAGCCGCGGCTGGTACCGGCGGATCACGGAGTCGGTGCTCCGCCGCTTCCCTTCCACCGCGGTGAATCGCGACCAGCTGGAACTGGTCCATCACGCGCTGGGCGGCATGATCGATGACCTGACCCGAAAGCTCTTCACCCGGCGCACGCCGGGAGTGCGGAGCCTCGTGGCCAAGGTGGCGTCGACCGATGAGGCGCTGGCCGGCTTCCTGTCGGCATTGTGGTTTCGGGCACTCTACGCGTGTGATCCGCCGGCGGACGAGGTCACGCCAATCCTGCCGAGGCTGACCGAGGCGGCTGCGGGTGGTGGCGGTACCACCGTTCCGCGTGCGATGAGTCAGGTCAACGCGGGCCGTCAGGGAGCTCGCAGCGAGCGTGACGCGGGGAATCCATGAAGCCCTCTCGATCTGCTGTCAAAACTCCGTGTTGGCGACGATTCGGCGGCGGTGGTGTTGCCGCGATGGCCTTCGCTGCAGCCGCTTGCCATGGCGACGCGGCGACTCCTCCCGACACCGTCACCCCCGCGGTGCGGGCCGCGATCGACGCGGCCAACGCTCAGCACCAGGCCGCCATGCTCCGTCAGGACGCGGCCGCGGTCGCCTCGCTCTACGCGGAGGACGTCACCTCGCCAACCGCCACCGAGATCATCCGCGGACGGGACGCCAAGCGCCGGCTTACCCAAGCGAGACTCGGTGACGGGACGGTCATCGCCCGGTACGACTCGACCGATCTGGTTCGACCTCTCGGCGAGGGATACGCGCTCGAGATCGGCCGTTGGAGTGCCACGCTCGCGGACAGCGCCGGCTGGCCGGTGACCTCCCAGGGCCGGTACCTGGTCGTCTGGCGCCGGGATCCCGATGGCATCTGGCGGGTGCTGAGCGACATCGGCAATGTGGCGCCGACGCCGACCAAGCCGTGAACGGGCCTACGGCCGTGCCGCGATCGCCGCTGCGGTCCGGCCGATCGCACCCTGGACGATCGCCGCGAGCGCGGCGCGGGCGGTGGTCGTGTTGACCGCCGCGGTGACCGTCAGGTCGAGTGCCGGACAGTGGCGGGCGGCCGTTCCCCAGAAGCCCCCGTGTCCGAAGCAGAGGACGTCGTCGTAGGTCGCACGTCCGATGCCCATCCCGTAACCGCCTCCTTCACGCAGGCTCTGAGGCGACATCACCAGCATCGAGTCGAGGGTCGCACGGTTGGAGAAGACCGATCCACGGAGCAACGCGCGGTAGAAGCGGGCGAGATCCTCGAGGTTCGACATCAGCCCGCCGCCGCCGTAGAGATCGATCGATCCGTCGAACTCGTTGGTGTCCAGCGAGTCGAGGTACTGGTGAACCCGGGGCAAGGAACCGGCGGGAATCGAGTCGAGGGTCTCGAACCAGGTTCTGGTCAGGCCAAGCCTGTCGAAGCCGAGGAGCTCCCGCACGGCCATATGCATCGGCTTGTTCGTGACGGTCTCGATGATCTCGCCGAGCAAGTTGTAGCCGGTGTCGCTGTAGTGGTACGTCTCCCCCGGCTTGCCGTATGGCTCGCCGGCGCTGATCGCAAGCGCGAGCTGCTCCGCGCGGGTCCAGCGGTGCGTCGGGTCCGCGATGATCCGATCGAAGAACGGACCATAGAGGGCCATCGCCGAGCTGCCGACCCCGGTGGTGGCATAGTCGGCGATCCCGCTGGTGTGCTGGAGGAGCATCCGGACCGTGATCAGGTCCGGCCGATAGCTGTCCGTCTCGAGCGCCGAGATCGAGCCGCGCAGCAGGTGCGGCGCGATCGGCTGATCGAGCCCGAGCTTCCCGGTCTCGACGAGTCGGAGGGTCGCCGCCGCGACGTAGGTCTTGGTATTGCTCGCGATCCGAAGCGGCTGCTCGACCCGGAGCGAGTCGCGGCGGGTCCGATCGGACCACCCGACTGCTCGGGTCCAGACGAACCCGAGGCTTGGCGCTTCGACCCGGAGCATGGCGCCGGGGAGCCCGGGTGTCGCCCCGAGGGCGGAGTCGAGCATCGCGCTGAGGTCGGCGGCGAGCTGCGTGGTCGGAGCCGCCGACTTGGAGTCGGAGGGCCCGCAGGCGGGGAGGGCGAGCGCGAGCGCGAGGCCGATGACTGGGCGGTGGGACACGGATCCGGTCGGTGGTGACGAGTCGAAATAAGTTAGCGACCGTTAGCTTTTTGGGAAGCGGCCCTGTTTTCCGGCACCGTGATGACCTCGGACCGATGAACGACTACCAGTTGCTGAGCCTCTGGCACGAGACCGCGGGCGACCCTTTCGAGCCACGCCCCCCGCTCCCGGGCGACCGCACGGTCGACGTGGCGATCGTGGGCGCGGGCTACACCGGCTTGTGGACGGCGTGGTATCTCCTCGAACGCCAGCCGTCTCTCCGCATCGCTGTCATCGACCGCGAGGTGGCGGGGTTCGGCGCCTCGGGTCGGAATGGGGGATGGTGTTCGAGCATCTTCCCGGCCAGTTGGCGCCGGATCGCCCGGGAAGCTGGGCCTTCCGCGGTGGTTCGGCTCCAGGCAGTGCTCGACCGATCGGTCGACGAAGTCGGGCGGGTGGCGGACGCGGCGGGGATCGGTTGCGACTTCCGCCGGGGCGGCTACGTGTCGGTGGCCCGAAACCCCGCGCAATGGACCCGAGCCCGGGCCGAGGTGGAGGACGCCCGGGCATGGGGCATCGGCGAGGGAACCGTGCGCCTGCTGTCCGCCGCGGAGGCAACCGCCCGGATCCGCACCAGCGGGGTTCTGGGCGGTACCTACGTCGCTCACTGTGCGGCCATCCATCCCGCCAAACTGGTTCGAGGGCTGGCCCGATCGGTCGAGGCCCAAGGCGGCACCGTCTATGAACGGACGCCGGCCACCGGAATCGCCCCCGGTCGGGTTGTCACACCTCACGGGGTGGTTCGCGCGGGTACGGTGGTCCTCGCGACCGAGGGCTACACTCCGGACTTACCCGGGTGGCATCGCGCCCTCGTCCCGATGTACTCGCTGATGGTTGCGACCGAGCCGCTCGACGCCGCAACCTGGGACCGAATCGGCTTGGCGAACCGGGAGACCTTCAGCGACAAGCGGCATCTCCGGATCTACGGCCAGCGAACCGCCGATGGGCGGATCGCGTTCGGGGGCCGGGGCGCGCCCTATCACTTCGGGTCGAGGATACGACCCGAGTACGATCGGGATCCTACGGTGCACGCCATGCTTCGGGACGTTCTCCGCGACCTGCTGCCCGGGCTGCCACGAGAGGTTCGGTTCACACACGCCTGGGGCGGCAATCTCGGCATCCCCCGAGATTGGCACCCTTCGGTGTCGTTCGACCCCGCCACGCGAATCGGGGTCGCGGGTGGCTACGTCGGCGACGGCGTGGCCCTCGCGAACGTCGCCGGGCGGGTGCTCGCGGACCTGATCGGCGGCGTCGACTCCGAGCTGACCGCGCTCCCCGTTGTGAACCGGCGGTCGCCGAGGTGGGAGCCCGAGCCGTTGCGGTGGCTGGGGGTCAATGCCGTCACGGCGATCTTCCGGGGGGCGGATCAGGCCGAAGCCAGGACTGGACGGCCAGCCCGTCGAGCTTCGTGGTTCTGGAGGGCCCTCGGCCACTGACCCGCCCGGCGGAGGAACGACGCGTCACGGCTTCGTGAAATGCGTTGCATGGCGATCGGTTGCGGTCGACAATGGTGACCACCCCGTCACTCCCCCCCGTTCTAGACGGAGTCGGATTGGTCTCGATGTGGGCAGCTGAGACGATCCTGTAGCTGGCGTCGTCGGGGGCGGAAGCTCGGCCCACCCGACCCCTCTCGAACTGTTCGTGGCGCGGGAGCGCGCGCACTCGGCATCCTTACCTTCGCTCGGCTTCGCCGCCTGGAGTTCACCCGGTTTCGTAGACGGTTCGTGATTGGGGACTCAAGCCGCCGCCGCATAGCCAGCCTCGAAAGCGACGGGTGAAAGGTAGCCGAGGGCGGAGTGGCGACGCCGCGGGTTGTACCAGC
>JBFXAS010000342.1:0-4244 GCA_050184075.1 Gemmatimonadales bacterium | reverse complement strand
TCCCTACCGTCGTGATCGCGGTCCTCGAAGAGTCGAAACGACCGCCGGATGTTGTCGCGCACCGCGATTTCGAAAGCCGCGCCCTTGTTCGCCTGCCGGGGATCGACCAGCTGGCCACCGACCTTGAACCAGCTGGTCAGGTCGATCGTGAGCGTCAGATTGGTGGTGGTCGCCTCCGAGACGACCAGCGGCGGCACCAGATCGTACTCCTGCTCGGCGCTCAGGTCGCTCAGGTACGTGAATTCGACGCCGTCGAAGCGCCCCCGGGCTCGGACGCTCACCTTCTCGAGGTCGGGATGAGCCGCGAGGAACGCGTCGTCGCCCGGATCGTCCTCGGGCTTGTGGATCTCGAACTCGACCTCGCGATAGGTCCCGGTGTCGGCCTCGATCGTGACCACTCGTTCCGGGCCTTCGCCCAGCGGAAGGTCGAGCAGCATCGGGCCGGTGACGAACTTCTCGCAGGCGTCGTCGTCGTCGTGCGAGGCGGAGCCGGCCGAAGGAGACGAGCCACCGCGGTCGTCGTCGCACTGGTTGTCGCGGACGCGCTTGAGCTCGATCTCGCGGAGCACCAGCTCGACCTGCTCCAGCACCAAGGTGTGGCCGCCCGCCTCGATCGAGTCGCTCGCGGCCGGGCCGGGCGCGCTCACACCCGGCGCCGTCATGACCGATAACGTAATCTGCTGGCCGCCGTTGGGGCCGGTGCCCGCGGTGCAAGCGACCGCGAGCGGAACCGTCATTCCCAAGAGCCCGAAGGTCTTCACATTCCTGAAACCCATGATCGTCCCCTTCCCCTGGTCGTCGTTGCCGACCCACCGTCGCGGCGGGAATACAACCAGGGCAAGTGCAACCTGGATGCCCCTTGGGATGCACGCACCAAGTGCTTAGTATGATTGCACTTAACGGTTGCCGTCCTGATTCGATTCGGTCCCGGGCGTACCGGTTTGTGACTACCTGTAATGAATCGTTTCAAGTCCCCGGAGGCCATTCGTGAGACGACTTGCCGCCGCTCTCCCGCTGCTGCTCGCGGTCTGTCAGGGCGCCGACTCGTGCGAGCGTTGCGGCACGGTGGTGATCGCGGCCACCGGGGAGCCCCGCACCCTCTTGCCGCCGCTCGTGGCCGAGACGGTCGGCCGGGACGTGAGCGACCTGATCTACGAGAAGCTGCTCGAGCTCGTCCCCGGCGGGTCGCCGGTCGACTCGGCGGCTTACCGGCCGGCGCTCGCCGCCCGTTGGATGCGCGCCGAACCCGCGACCTGGCGCTTCGTGCTTCGCGGCGGCGCGACCTGGCAGGACGGTAGGCCGGTCACCCCGGACGACGTCGTCTTTTCCTATGCCGCATGGGTGGACACCACCCTCGGCAGCCCGGCGAGCGAGCTGGCCGGCCGGGCGACCGTTTCTGCCGAAGGCGACAGCGCGGTCCTGATCCGCTTTGACCGTGAGGCGCCCGAGAACCTCTACGATGCGACGTTCCGAGTCCGGGTGCTGCCGAAGCACGTCTGGGACCGGATTCCCCGCGCGGAGTGGGCGGCCGACACGTCGATCGCGAGGCTGGTGGGCTCGGGTCCCTTCCGGTTGACGGGGTGGATCAAAGGGCAGACGCTCACGCTCGAGCGGGCGGCGCCCGTCGAGGCCGGCGCGATCGAGCGGCTGGTCTGGCAGTTTGCCGGCGACCAGGACGCCGCCGTGAACTTCCTGCTCGCCGACGAAGCGGACGTGATCGAGACCATCCTCGCCCCGGGCGCGCGCGAGCGGGCGATGGCGGACAGCTCGCTCGCGCAGCTGCCCTACCCGTCGGCCGTGTACGGCTTCGTGGGGTTCAGCCACCGGGGACCGGACGGACGGGCGCATCCGGTGCTGGGCGACCGCGCGGTGCGTCGGGCGCTCACCCTGGGGCTCGACCGGAAGGCGCTGGTCGATCGGGTGGTCGGCGGAGGGGCGGTGGTGCCGCCGGGCCCGATCTCGCGCGCGCTCTGGATCTGGAGCGACGAGGTGGCGACGCTGGGCTACGACACCACTCGCGCGCGGGCTGAGCTGACCGCGGCCGGGTGGGTACCCGGCGGCGACGGGATCCGGCGCCTGGGCGGACGCCGGCTCGCGATCGACATCCTGATCCCGAGCACCAGCTCGGTGCGCCGCGGTCTGGCCGAGGGCATGCAGGAGATGTGGCGGCGGCTCGGGGTCGACGCGTCCGTGACAGGTGTCGACTTCCCCGTCTTTCAGCAGCGACTCACAGCGGGACGCTTCGACGCGATGGTCGGCGCCTGGCTCGACGAGCCCAGCCCGAGGAGTCTCGCCGACCAGTGGACCCGGGCCGGCTGGGGCGTGCTCAACTACGGCCGCTACTTCCACCCCGGCTTCGACTCGCTCTTCGCGCTCGCCTCCAGCACCACTGAGCCGGCCCGCGCGAGGCGGCTCTGGACCGAGGCGCTCGACACCCTGAACGCCGACGCCGCGGGGATCTTCCTCTACAACCCCACCAACGTGGCGTTCGTGTCGACCCGTCTGGAGAACGTCACGATCGACCCGTTCAGCTGGATGGCGTCGATCCCGAGCTGGCGGGCGAGCCGCTAGCGGCTGCTCACCGCCCGGGGAGCTTCGGGCCGCAACTGCCCGGCGTGAGCAGGTCCTCGCGCGCGGCGCCCGCCAAACCGACGATTTCCAGGGGGCGCCCCTGGGAATCGTCTGCCAACCTGCGCCGGAGGAGAAGCCGACCTATGCCGTCTTCCGAGTCGGCTTGAAGTTCGGGTCGAAGATGTACTCCGGATCGGTCCGCCGGATGGGCGCCGAGCCCGACCTGGGCTGCTTGCAGACGTAGCGATCGCCCCGGAAGTTGCGGAGCACCACCTCGTCCTCGCCGAAGCTCTCGACGTAGTCGGGCACCAGCGGAATCTTTCCGCCGCCGCCCGGGGCGTCGATCACGAAGTACGGGATCGCCAGCCCGCTGGTCCAGCCGCGAAGGGCCTTCATGATGTCGAGCCCGGTCTGCACCGTCGTCCGGAAGTGCTCGGCCCCGGCCACCTGGTCGGCCATGTAGATGTAGTAGGGCCGGACCCGCGCCTGCAGCAGCTTCTGCTTCAGCCGCAACATCACGTCGGGGGTGTCGTTGACGTCCTTCAGGAGCACGGTCTGGCAGCCAAGCGGGATGCCGGCGTCGGCCAGCATGCCGAGGGCCTTCACCGCGGCGGGGGTGAGCTCGTCGGGGTGGTTGAAGTGGGTGTTGATGTACAACGGGTGGAACCGCTTGAGCAGGTCGCAGAGCTCGGGCGTGATCCGCTCCGGCAGGTGACAGGGAATTCGGCTCCCGATCCGGATGATCTCCAGGTGCGGGATCGCCCGGAGCCGGGTCAGGATCGCCTCGAGCCGGCGGTCGGAAAGCATCAGCGGATCGCCGCCCGACATGATCACGTCGCGGATCTCGGTGTGCTCCTCCAGGTACTGGAAGGCCGACTCGAACTGGGAGAGCGGGATCTTCTCGGGGTCGCCCACCTTGCGCCGGCGGGTGCAGAAGCGGCAGTAGCTGGCGCAGACCGGCGAGACCAGGAAGAGCGCCCGGTCGGGGTAGCGATGGGTGATGTTGGGGACCGGGCTGTCCTCGTCCTCGTTGAGCGAGTCGACGATCCCGTCCTCGATCTCCAGCTCGGCCAGGGTGGGCACGTACTGCTGCCAGATCGGGTCGCCCGGCTCCTGGATCAGATCGACCATCGGGGGGGAGATCCGGAACTCGAAGTTGTCGACCGCCTGCTTCAGCCGCTCGACCTGGGGCACGTGCTCGGGACCGAAGCGCTCGACGAGGGCGTCGAGGCTCGCGATCGAGCGTTGCTTGAGGAGCTCCTGCCAGGTGGACATGGGTTACCTCGGCTACTCGGGCTTCGGGGGTCCGGTTCGGTCAGCTCGGCCGGGGGCCGGCATCGGCAAGCGGGGTGGCATCGCCGTCGGGCCGCCCGCCCGCCTCGCCGACCGGGCGGACGATGAAGGCTCGGGCATAGGTGACCCGATCGTCGCCCGGGGCGTAGAAATCCGGAATGGTGGACACCAGGTGATAGCCGTGCCTCGCGTAGAAGGCCCGGGTGGCCGCGTAGTCGGCCCGACCCGAGGTCTCAATCAGCACCAGGCGCGCCCGGCCCACGATTCGGCGGTGCATCTCGTCCATCAACTGGCTGCCGACGCCCGACCCGTGACGGCCGACGTCGACCACGATCCAGTAGAGGTCGAAGGTGCCCTCGGTGCCGGGGGTCGGCCCCCAG
>JBFXAS010000341.1:0-4278 GCA_050184075.1 Gemmatimonadales bacterium | reverse complement strand
GTCGTCACGGATCGAGCCGGCGAGCACGTAGGGTACCTGCTCCCGCACCAGGGCGTGCATGATCCCGTCGCTGACGATGCCTTCCTCGACGGCCCGCTCGATCGAACCGGCGGCCGCCACCCGATTGATGGCCCGCATGTGGAGGCTGTGACCGCACTCGACCGCTTTGCCGCCCTGTCCCATGCCGAGGGTGGTGCCGTAAATGGCGGCCTCGATGTCGTGCACCGCGACCGCGTTGCCGATCAGCATCGCCTGGACGTAGCCGTTGGCGATGAACCAGGCGAGATCGATCCGGGCGCGCGCGTGGACCAGGGCCGGCCCGACCACCCAGACCAGGAAGCCACCACTCCGCCGCTCCGCCTCGACCCGCTTGGCCAGCTCCTCGTAGTCGACCGGCCGCTCCCGGCTCACCTCGGTGCTCATGAAGCGGAACTCATTGCCGCTGGTCGCGCCGCCCAGGAAGCCCCGGGTGTGGACCACGATTCCCTCGGAGCCGTCCTCGGCGAGCCCCATGGCCACGGGCTCGCCACGGCGAACCGAGCGGGGCTCGACGGTGACCAGCTCTCCGCCCCGCCGGACCACGGCGCCGTCCATCCGGGGTCGCGCCGGGATCGACCAGCCGCCCCCCGTCTTGACGTAGGTGGGCAGGTTCGAGGTGGCGAAGAAGCCCTCGGGCAGCACGCCGTCGGCCGGCGCCGGCTCGAAACGGGCTTCCGGCGCGCCCGCGAAGGGCGGCTCTGCGAAGTCGGGGACGGGGTTGGTCATGGGAAGCGGGAATATTAGGCCGGTCCCCTGAGCGCTTTCAAGCACGCTATCCTTCCCGGCGATGCTCGCACTCCTTCTTGGCGGTCTGGGCCTGCTCCAGGAACCCGCCCGACCCGCGCCCGCGACCCAGGACACGGTCCGGCTCGAGACGATCGACGTGTCGGTGACCCGGTCCGAGCAGCCGGCTCGGCGGGTGCCCGCGACGGTCCAGGTGCTCGATTCGGCCGACCTCCGCCGCGGGCGCCTCCTGGTCGGCATCGACGAGGCGCTGGGCCAGCTGCCGGGCATCGTGGTCACCAATCGGTTCAACCCCTCGCTCGACCAGCGGCTGGTGATCCGGGGGGCCGGCAGCCGGGCCAGCATCGGGGTCCGGGGCATCAAGCTGCTGATCGACGGTCTCCCGCAGACGCTCCCCGACGGCCAGAGTCAGCTCTCCAATCTCGACCTCGGCCTGGTCTCCCGGGTGGAGACCCTGAGCGGGTCGGCGAGCGCGCTCTACGGCAACGCAAGCGGAGGCGTCGTCTCCTTCACCACCGAGATTCCCCAGGGTACCGTCGCCCGCGCCAGGCTGGCCGGTGGCAGCTTCGGAACCAGTCGGGCCAGCGTGGTGCTGGGCGCGAGCCGCGGGCGCCTGAGCGGGCTGGTGGCGGCGAACCGGTACCGCTCCGACGGCTTCCGCGACCACAGTCGAACCGAGTCGCGTCAGCTGACCCTCTCGGGCAACGCCGTGCTCGGCTCCAACTGGCTGCTTCGGACCCGATACTTCCTGACCTCGAGCCCGCAGGCCGAGAACCCGGGAGCCCTCACCGCCGCCGAGCTCGCGGTGCGGCCCGACACCGCCTCGCGTAACAACATCCTCCGGGGCGCCGACAAGGCGGTCACCCAACAGCAGCTCGGGCTGACCCTCTCTCACGCGTCGACCGGGGGCGGGCGCGTCGAGCTGGCGCTGTTCGGGCTCTCGCGCGACCTCACCAATCCGCTCGGCACCTCGCCGCCGGGACCGCCCAGCCCGACGACAGGCACCTACAACGCGATCGACCGGCTGGCCGGCGGCGGCAGGCTCCTGCTCGAGGCGCCGCTCGGAGGCCGGGGCCGGATCGGCGGCGGCCTCGAGCTCCAGTCCATGCGGGACATTCGCGTCAACCGCCGCTCCGACGCCGGCTTGCCGACCGACACGATCCTGGTGGACCAGCGGGAGACCGCCACCGAGATCGGCCCGTTCCTCACCCTCCGGCTCGAGCCCTCCGAGCGGATCGAGCTCACCGGCGCGATCCGGGTCGACCGGCTCCGCTTCGCCACCAGCGATCGGCTGCTGAGCGACGGATCCGACGACAGCGGCGAGCGCTCGATGGCCGCGCTGAGCGGCTCGCTCGGCGCAAGTCTGACCCTGCCGATCGGGATCGCCTGGGCCGCCGTGTCGTCGGCCTTCGAGACGCCGACGACCACGGAGCTCGCCAATCGGCCGGACGGCGGCGCCGGGTTCAATCAGGGGTTGGACCCGCAGCGGGCCACCAGCGTCGAGACCGGGCTCCGCGGCGGCGGCGCGGTCCGTTGGAGCGTCGTGGCGTATCGCACCGTGGTCCGGCGGGCGATCATCCAGGCGCGGGAGACCGATGGCAGGGCCTATTTCGAGAACGCCGGCCGGCTCCGGCACCAGGGCGTCGAGGCCGCCGTCGACGGCCCGCTGGCGGGCTGGCTCCGTGGCCACGCGAGCTACGGGCTCACCGCGAGCCGCTTCCTCGACTATCGGGTGCGCGACGGTACGGCGGTGGACACACTCGACGGCAAGCGGGTTCCGGGCATTCCCCGCCACACCGCCCGCCTCGCGCTGATCGGCAGCTTCGGCCGAACCCAGCTGGAGCTCGAGCAGCAGCTCTCCTCGAGCCAGACCGCCGACGACGACAACGCGATCGTCGTAGACGGCTGGGGAGCCGGCGTCACCAACCTGCGGGCGGTAACCCGGCTGGTCACCCGCGCGGGGCTCTCGCTCGCCCCCTTCCTCTCGATCCAGAATCTGTTCGACCGGCGCTACGTCGGCTCGGTCACCGTCAACGGCTTCGGCGGCCGGGTGTTCGAGCCCGCGGCGGGGCGCTGGCTGGTGGTTGGGATGGAGGTCGCGGCGGCGGGGCGCTGAGTCGGACTTTCGCGAGCAGCGAGACGGAGCGGTGCGCCGACCCAGGGTTCGGGCGGAGCAGCGAGACGGGATGCTGACTCGAGCCTGATCAGAGCAGCGAGACAGGGTCGCGGTCGATCGCCACGCGAAGCTCCCCACCCCGACCCAGGCGTGGCGCCGCGTAACGGGTGATCCGCCCGAGCGCCTCGCTCGGGCCCTTGAGCAGCAGGTGCCAGCGGTAGCGGTCCTTGAGCCGCGAGACGGGACAGGGCGCCGGCCCGATCACCTTGACGTCGAGCTTGCGCGCGGCGACCAGCTCGCCGAGCCAGTCGGCGATCCGAGCGCTCTCGCTGCTCACCGCGGGCTCCCCGGGGCCCGAGATCACCAGGTTGACCAGCGAGGTCCAGGGGGGATACGCGGGCTCCTGTCGCAGCGCGAGCTCCGCGTCCCAGAACGCCTCCGTGTCGTGCCGGCGGGCCAGCTCGAGGGCGTGATGCTCGGGGCTCCGGGTCTGCACCAGCACCCGCCCGCCCTTGGGCCCGCGTCCCGCCCGCCCCGCCACCTGAGTGATCAGCTGGAAGGTCCGCTCCGCTGCGCGGAAGTCGGGCAGGTGGAGCGCGGTGTCGGCGTCGATCACGCCCACCAGCGTCACGTTGGGAAAGTCGATCCCCTTGGCAACCATCTGGGTGCCGACGAGCACGTCGATCTCGCCCTTCGCGACCCGGTCGAGGATCCGGTGATGGGACCACTTGGTCCCGGTCGTGTCGAGGTCCATCCGAGCGATCCGCGCCACCGGAAAGCGCTCCGCGACCACCTGCTCGACCTGCTGGGTACCCACGCCGCGGGCTCGCAGCAGCTCGTGCCCGCACGCCGCGCACGCTTCGGCGAGCGCATCGGTGTGCCCGCAGTAGTGGCACTTCAGGGCCGCCGGGCTGCGATGCACCGTGAGCGAGATGCTGCACCGGGGACAGGTGGCCACCTGCCCGCAGGCCGGGCAGAACTGGTGGGCCGAGTAGCCGCGCCGGTTGAGCAGCAGGAGAATCTGCTCCCTGCGGCCGAGGGTCGCGCTGATCCCCTGGTCGAGCGCCTCGCTCCAGGGCACGCTCCCGATCCCACGGACCCGGGGGGCGCTCCGCAGGTCCACCAGCTCGACCGGCGGCAAGGGGCGCAAACCGACCCGGCTCGGCAGCCTCACCAGCGACAATCGCTCGCCGACACTCGCCGCGGTCTCGAGCGCCGGGGTGGCGCTCCCCAGGACCAGCCGCGCGCCGTCGAGTCGGCAGCGCACCCGCGCCACGTCGCGCGCGTGATAGCGCGGGCTCTCGCCGTTCTGGTAGGTGGCCTCGTGCTCCTCGTCGACCACCAGGAAGCCGAGGGAGTCGACCGGCGCGAACACCGCC
>JBFXAS010000340.1:0-4292 GCA_050184075.1 Gemmatimonadales bacterium | reverse complement strand
GCGGTCTGGAGCCCGGTCGTCGGCGACGTCGCCGGGCGAATCGAGGCGGCGCTCTCCTCCCGGCTCGCCCGGGCGGCGCGGGTCTCGGCCGCTTCGCCGCGCCAACTCGAGCCCCGCGCGCTCCACGCCGACGACCGCGCGGTGCTCCGCGCCAAGCTGGACGCCGCCGGGATTCCGCTCGAGCGCGAGCTCGCGCGGGCGCCGGCCCGCGGCGCCGAGTGGCTGGCGCAGGTTCGCCGAGCCTGTCATGCGCTCGAGGCGAGCTGGAACGAGCTCGAATCGACCGCCCGCGGCGAGCTCGCGGTCCGCCAGCCGGCGATCGATCGGGTGGCCCGCTCGGAGCCCCGGCGGCTCGTGTGGTGGACCTCGATCGGCGTCGCGGCGGTGGGCGCGGGGTGGCTCGGCCTCGCGCTGGGCGGCTACCTCCCCGCGCCGGCCTGGCTCGCGCCATTCGCCGACTGGTTCTGGGGGCTGCCATGGCCGTGATCGGCATCGGGATCGACGTGGTGGACGTGGCGCGGGCCCAGGCGATGCTCACGCCTCACCGCCGCCGGGTGCTCGAGCGGCTGCTCACCACCGAGGAGCGCGCCTACGTCTCGAAGATGCGCCATCCCGCCCGGCACCTCGCGGTCCGCCTGGCCGCCAAGGAGGCCGTCTACAAGGCCTTCCAGGCGTTGCCTGAGGCGCGGGCCATCGGATGGCGAGACATCGAGGTCCGGCGGAATGCCGATGGCCGGCCCGTGGTGGAGCTGACCGGGCTGGCCGGAGCGATCTTCGAGGGCCTGAGCGAGCCGAGGATTCACCTCTCGCTCAGCCACTCCGACCTCTCCGGCGTGGCGATGGCGGTCCTCGAGTCCGCTGGGCCGGGGCCGGGTCTCGGCGGTTTGTGAGCCGAGGCGAGGGCGGCCGTGGTCCGTTTCCAGCGATGGTCCGGTATCCGCCCCTAGCGTAGCCGGTATCCGGCCCCTAGTTTGGTGGCGATGTCGCGAAATCATCTGAGTCTCATTCTCATCTACGTGGCCACCTTTGCGGCCGCATTCAACCCGGCTGCCGCTCAGGATCGGGCCACCCGGGCGGCGGCCCCCGCTGACAGCATCCTCGCCGCCGCCCGCCGGCTCGCCAATACTTCGCGACTTGCCGCCTCCGAGTACCGGCTCGGCGTGGTCGACGGCAAGGTGGTGCTCGAGCCGGAAGTCGAAGAAGCCGCCCTCTTTCTCGACGAGGCCCGCCGAGTCGCTCTCGGACTGCCGGCGCCGCTCGGCCCCGATCTCGCCGACCAGCTCGACGAGCTCGCCGGCCTGGTGGGGCGGGTAGGACATCCTGATTCGTTAGGTGCCGGCGTGGAGCGGGTCGTCGCCCGGCTGGCGAGCGCGCTCGGCGCCGACATGGACGAGCTGCCGAGCGAGCTGCCGTCGCTCGCGAGGGGCGCCGAGATCTATCGCGCGGAGTGCGCCTCCTGTCACGGCAACCTCGGGCGCGGTGACGGCCCCGCCTCGTTGGGCCTCGATCCGGCCCCGACCAAGCTCGCCGACGCCGGGCTGCTTCGGGATGCCAGCCCGCTCGACTTCTACCGCCGGGTGACCATCGGGGTCGCCGGCACCGCGATGCCGTCCTTCGAGGCTCGCTACTCCGTCGACGACCGCTGGGCCGTCGCACTCTACGCCTCGCTGCTCCGGCTGCCGCCTGCGCGCGGCGACGCCCCGGTCCGGCTGGCCGACTTTCCGCTCACGGCGCGCTTGAGCGACGCCGCGATCGCCGAGTCGCTCGGCACCGACGGGTCGCTGGATCGGATCGCCGCCGTCCGCACCCACGCCGGCGTGACCGTCGCGCGCGACTATCGCCAGATCTTCGCCACCGTTCGCGCGCGGATCGACTCCACCCTCGCACTGGCCGCAGAGGGGCAGGCGGATGCGGCGCGGAGCCGGGCTCTCGACGCCTACCTCGCCTTCGAGGCCGTGGAGCGGGAGCTCCGGGTCAAGGATCCGGCCTTGGTGAGCTCGTTGGAGCAGGCCTTCACCGATCTGCGGGTCGCGGCGGTGAGCGGTCATGATCTGGCCCCGGTGCGGGTCGCGCTCAACCAGAACCTCGAGCGTGCCGAGCGCGCCGTCGTCACCTCGCTCTCGCCGGTCTCGCTCTTCGTGCAGTCGATCGTGATCCTGCTCCGCGAGGGGCTCGAGGCGATCCTCGTGGTCGGCGCTCTGATGGCGTTCCTCGTGAAGCTCGGCGCGGGACACCGGCGTCGCGATCTGCAGCTCGGGGTGCTCGCCGCGCTCGGCGCCAGCGTGATCACCGCGGTCCTGATCGAGACCGTCTTCCGGCTCTCGCCCCAGCGCCAGGAGGCGCTCGAGGCGTCGACCATGGTGGTCGCCACGGTGATGCTCTTCTGGGTGAGCTACTGGCTGCTCTCCAAGATCGAAGTCGCCCGATGGAATCGGTTCGTGAAGAGCCGGCTGAGCGAGGCGCTGGGCCACGGCTCCCGCCTGGCGCTCGGCTCGGTCGCCTTCCTCGCGGTCTACCGCGAGGGCTTCGAGACCGTGCTCTTCTACAAGGCGCTGCTGGTGGCCGGCGGCGACGGGCCGGTCGGGCTCCCGGTCGGGCTCGGCATCCTGGTCGGGTTCGTGGTCCTGACCGCGGTCTACGTGGCGATCAACCGCTTCGGCGTGCGGTTGCCGCTCCGTCCCTTCTTCGCCGTCACCAGCGCCCTGCTCTACCTGATGGCCTTCAACTTCGCGGGCACCGCGATCGCGGAGCTGCAGGAGGGTGGTTTCCTGCCCCTGACCCCGGTCGAATGGCTGCCGCGGGTGCCCGTGCTCGGTCTCTATCCCACGATGGAGTCGACCCTGGCGCAGGCGCTGCTGCTCGCCCTCGCCGCCGTGGCGTTGGTCTGGACCTTCGTGGTGACCCCTCGCCGCGCGAGCCGCGCCGCGGCGTAGCCAACCTCACCGAGGTCCGGGAATGGTCCCTCTCGGCGTGCTCCTTGCAACGGCGCTCTTCGCCCGCTCGCTTGGCAGCTTCGGGGTCGGGTTGCTGGACTCGTGGCCCAGTGCTACCCGCCTCGGCATCGCCGCGATGCTCCTGGCCACCTCGTCCGCTCACTTCACCAGCCTCCGACACGACCTCGCCAAGATGGTGCCGACCTGGATTCCCCGGCCGGCCGCCGTGGTGGCGTTCACCGGCGTGTGCGAGGTGCTCGCCGCCGTCGGTCTGCTGGTCCCGTTCACCCGCGAGCTCGCCGCCAAGGCGCTGATCGCCTTCTTCGTCGCCGTCTTCCCCGCGAACGTGCGCGCCGCGCGCCACGGCATTGCGCTGGGCGATCAGCCGGTGACGCCTCTGTGGCTGCGGACTCCGATGCAGGCGGTCTTCGTCGGCCTGACCTGGTGGGCCGGCGTCGCGAACTGACGCGACGCCGCTCGGTCAGGCTCCGGCCTGGCTGGTCAGGTAGGCGCCCGGGCTCGGGTCCGGGGCGTCCTTGAGTCGCGCGAGGACGGCGAAGCCGATCGCCACGACTGCGGCGCTGGTCAGCTGGGCCAGTGTGAAGGGGCCGAGGAAGCGGTCGTCCTTGGCGCGGAGGATCTCGATCAGGAAGCGCTCGACGCCCGCGAAGACCAGGTAGGCCCCGAAGAGCCATCCAAGCGGCTTCCCGTTCAGCCGCCAGCGCCAGAGCAGCATGAAGGCGCCGAGCATCAGGGCGACCTCGTAGAGCTGGGTCGGATGCACGGCCAACACCGTGAGCGGCGGCGTGTCTGGGGGCACGGCGATGCCGAACTGCGAGGAGAGCGCGCCCGCGGTCGACGGCGGCACCCCCTCGGGGAATTTCACGCCCCACGGCAGGGTGGTCGGCCGGCCGTAGTCGTCGCCGACCACGAAGCAGCCGATCCGTCCCACCGCGTAGGCGGCGGCGAGCGCGGGCGCGGTGAGCTGCATCGTGATCCGAGTGGGCACGTTGCGTCGCCAGCCGTTCAGCAGCACGGCGGCGACGCCGCCGATGAACCCGCCGTACCACACCAGACCGCCCCGCGAGAGCAGAGTGGCGAGGTCGCCGGTGAGGGCGACGTACCAGAGCTTCGCGCCAAGGATGCCCCCGAGCACCGCCGCCACGACGATGTCCGCGCCGTACTCCTCCCGCCACCCCCGACGGCGGAGCTCCAGCGCCACCAGCCAGCCGCCGACCAGGAAGGCGAGCATCATCATCAGGCCGAAACCGGTGAGCTGGAAGCTACCGAGCCGGAAGATCAGGGGGTGAACGGTCATCCGTGAGCTCGAGGGATCGGGGAGGGGGTTCGCGCTGGCTG
>JBFXAS010000339.1:0-4381 GCA_050184075.1 Gemmatimonadales bacterium | reverse complement strand
CCCTCGAGTACTTCAAGAACTTCCGGCACGTCCTGATCCTGGTGTCGCAGAACGGGCAGGTCGTGCTCTCCAACGACCCGACGGCGCAGATCGACAGCGCGGGCTTCGAGCGGCTCCGGGAGCGGGCCACCACCGGCTTCGACGACCGGCGGGTCGGGTCGCTCGATCTCGGGCCGAACTTCACCCTCCGCTTCCTGGTGGTGCCGGTGCGGGGGTCGGATCCGCTGCTCCGCTCGATGCTGGTCGCGGCCGACCTGCGCGAGGTGTCGTTCGCGCCGGCGGCGCTGCTCCGCTCCATGCTGGTGACTGCGCCGGTGGTGCTGCTGGTCTCGCTGCTGCTCGGCTATTCCCTTGCCGGCAACAGCATCCGGCCGATCGAACAGGTGGTGAGCGAGCTGGCGGCGATCACGGACGGCCGGAGCCTCCACCGCCGACTGCCGGTCGACCGGCGCGCCTCGGCCGAGGTGGCGACCCTGGTGAACGCGGTGAACGGGATGTTCGCCCGGCTGGAGCAGAGCTTCGCGGCCCAGCAGCGCTTCGTGGCGGACGCCAGCCACGAGCTCAAGACGCCCCTGATGGTGCTCCGGGCCGGAGTGGAGCGAGCGCTCACCAGCGAGTCGGGCTCCGGCGGGGACAGCCTCCAGCCGCTGGACGAGTCGCTCGAGGAAGTGAATCGGATGTCCGAGCTGGTCGACAACCTGCTCACCCTGGCCCGCGCGGACGAGGGCCGGGCGCCGCTCGCCGTCGCCGAATGCGACCTCCGCGAGCTGGTGAGCGAAGCCGCGGAGACGGCCCACATCCTGGCGGAGGGGCGAAACATCTCCGTCGGCACCGTCCTGCCGGACCAGGAGGTGAGGATGGCGGTGGATCGCACCCGGATCCGCCAGCTGCTCCTCAATCTCGTCACCAACGCGGTGAAATACTCGCTGGACGGCGGGGAATTGGCGATCGAGCTGAACGCCGCGGAGGATCAAGTCCAGCTCGCGGTGCGGGACACCGGGATCGGCATCGCGGCTGGCGATCTGCCCCACATCTTCGACCGTTTCTGGCGCGCGGATCCGGTGCGCTCGCGCGAAGGCGAGCGCACCGGATCCGGCCTCGGGCTCGCGATCACCAAGTGGATCGCCGAAGCGCACGGCGGCACGATCACGGTGCAAAGCCGCCCTGGCCGGGGCACTGTTTTTACCGTATCATTGCCTCGCACCGCGCCGGTGGTTGGTTAGCGGTTGCTTAATCGATCTGTCATCGTTTTGTAATCTGGTGGTGAGGGCAGTGTCACTCCGACCTGCTTTCTTCGACGGTGACCCGCGACGGGTCCGGCCGAGGCCGGCGCGTTCGCGGGAACGACGACTCCGCACGGAGGCCGGTGCATGTTCGAAAACCTGATCGAGTCGCAGTCCCGGGGATTCAAGTCGTTCGGGCAGAGCGTGCTCTCCCTGGTGCTGCACGTGCTGTTCGCCTACGGCGCCATCAAGGCGACGTCGGGCGCGGCCGAGACGCTCAAGGAGATCCTGCAGGACACCACGATGGTGTTCCTCAAGCCTCCGGAGCCGCCCCCGCCGCCGCCGCCGACGGCCCCGCCGCCGGACGCCGTGGTGACGGCCAACCCGCCCCCGCAGGGCTTCCAGACGGTGATGCCACCGACCGAGATCCCGAAGGACATCCCGCCGGTCAACCTGACCGAGCGGTTCGATGCCCGGGACTTCAGCGGCAAGGGCGTCGAGGGCGGCATCGCCACGGGCGTCCAGGGTGGGACCGGCCCGGTCTCCACCACCGAGACCTTCGTCGAGGCCGAGGTGGACGACCCGGTCCGACCGATCAACATCCCGAGACCGAAGTATCCGCCGGTGCTCCAGCAGGCCGGCATCGCCGGCAGCGTGGACGTCCAGTACGTGGTCGACACCACCGGCAAGGCCGAGCCCTCGTCGTTCAAGGTGCTCCGGTCGACCAACAAGGCGTTCGAAGACCCGGCCCGCGACGCGATCATGGCCGGCACCTTCAAACCGGCCCGCATCCGGGGCCAGGCGGTCCGCCAGCTGGTCCAGCAGCGGATCTCGTTCACGATCGGTCAATAGCCAGAGACATCTCTTCCAGTACCTATCACTTCGGAGCGCGAGACCATGGGCGTAGATATTCTGACCCTGTACGAGCATGCCAACACCTTCGCTCGGGCGATCGTGTGGATCATGTTGGGCATGTCGTTCTTCTCCATGACCGTGGCGATCGGCCGGCTGATCAAGTTCTTCCGCAGCACCCAGGCCACCCGGAAGTTCGCCCCGCAGTTCTCCCGGGCGATCCAGGAAGAGCAGCTCGACCAGGCGATCGCGCTCGCCGAGAAGAACCAGAAGAGCCACGTCGCCAAGGTCCTCGGCGGCGCGCTCTCCGAGGTCAAGCCGCTGCTTCGTGACCGGGCCACCATCACCGCCGCCGACATCAACTCGGCCGAGCGGGCGGTGGAGCGCCAGATGCTGATCACCCTGTCGGACTTCAAGCGTGGTCTCGGCGTCCTGGCGACGGTCGGCTCGACCGCTCCGTTCGTCGGTCTGCTCGGCACCACGATGGGCATCGTGACGGCGTTCAACGCGATGTCGGCGGGTGGCGCCTCCGGCGGCCTGGCGGGCATCGCTGGCGGTATCTCCGAGGCGCTCATCACCACGGCGCTCGGTCTCCTGGTCGCGATCCCGGCGGTGTGGGCCTACAACTACTTCACCACCAAGATCGAGTACCTCTCGGTCGAGATGACCTACAGCTCCAAGGAGCTGATCGACTATCTGATCAAGAGCGTCGGCAGCGAGTTCGGCCGCTCGATCTTCACCAAGGAATTCCAGGCCCAGAAGGCGGTGAGCGGCAGTGGCCACATCAGCTGAAACGGCCGGCACCACCGCCGTTCGGGCGGAGCCGAACGTCATTCCGATGATCGACATCATGCTGGTGTTGTTGATCATCTTCATGATCGTGACGCCGCTGATCGCGAACGGATTCCAGGCGACCATGCCGTCGGGGGAGAACCTCGACAAGCGCCCCGAAGGCGAGGGTGAGGTCGTGCTGGGCATCGATCAGTCGGGTGGGTTCTTCCTCAATGGCGTCCCGATCTCGGCGGACCTGTTGCCGGACCAGCTCAAGGCCATCTACTCGGCTCGAGAAGAGGACAAGATCCTCTACTTCCGGGCCGACAAGGGACTCAAGTTCGGCGTGATTCAGGACGCCGTCGAGATGGCCCGGCAGGCCGGCGTGGTCGTGATGTCGGCCATCACCGAGATCGAGGTCACCGGCAACATCTTCGAGCAAGCCGATCGGGCAAAGCAGAACTAGGGGGCGCGACCTATGGGCATGGCAGTTGGAGACCAGGGCGCAATCAGCGCGGAGCCGAACGTCATTCCGATGATCGACATCCTGCTGGTGCTGCTGATCATCTTCATGATCTCGCAGCCCCTGGCCCGGATGGCGATCGACGTCCAGGTTCCACCGGCGGAGGCCGCGCCGGCGTCGGGCCCCTCGACCCAGATCGTGCTCGAGATCCTGGCCGACGGCAACTTCGCCATCAACGGGCAGCCGGTTCCGCCCGGGCAGCTGGAGGTCCAGATCCACGCGATCTACGACAACCGTCCCGCCAAGATCATCTTCCTCAAGTCCGATCCCAATCGGACCTACCAGGAAGCGATCGAGGCGATGGACGTCGTCCGTGGGGCGGGAGTGCAGGTGATCGGATTCACGCCGAGAGGAACCTGAGGCCAAGGCAGGCCCGGTACTGGAAGAAGGGCCGGCGCAAGCCGGCCCTTTTCCGTTTCGGGCTCCGGGCGAATCTTTCGAGCGTGACCCGCCGTCAGCGAGAGTGATGAACCCGAAGGTGCACCGCAGGCCGACCGCTCAACCGCCTATAGGACTTGGACTTCCGAGGCCGAGGCGGTCGCCGTTCGGGGCCCTGGCCGCCGCCATCTTTCACCTGCTGTTGTTCTGGCTGATCCTCCGAGTGGTTCCCGCGATGGAATTCGAGGCCCCGGACGGCGATGGCCCCGGCGAGCCCGGTGGGGGTGGTGGCGGTGGGGGCGGTGGCCGCGCGGTGCAGATGGTATTCCTCCAGCAACCGGCCCCTCAGCCCGCCCCCGTGCCGCCGGTGATCCCGCCCGTCGAGCCCGTTGTCGTGCCGCCCCCGCCCCCGCCCCCGCCGGTTCTGCCGGTGCCCGAGGTGGTGGCCGTCGCGCCCCGAGCGCCCGATACGATCGCGGCGTCGGCCGCGGATTCCGGTGCCGGCGCGGGCACCGGCGAGGGCACCGGCAAGGGCTCCGGCACCGGCACCGGGGAGGGCAGCGGGGCCGGCGCGGGCCCGGGGTCGGGTCGCGGGGCCGGCGCCGGGCCCGGAAGCGGAGGCGGTCTGGGGGGG
>JBFXAS010000338.1:0-4383 GCA_050184075.1 Gemmatimonadales bacterium | reverse complement strand
GTTATCCGGACACCGCCGTGTTGGTGCTGACGGGGGTGGCGGTGGTCACCACCGCCGTCGAGGCGCTGCAGCTGGGTGCCGTCGACTACCTGGCCAAGCCCGTGGAGTTCTCGGAGTTCCGCGCGCGTGTTGAAAACGCCCTCGAGAAGCGTCGAATTATTCTGGAGAACCGCTTCCTCAAACACTGCTACCAGAAACGACTCGAGTCGCAAGTGCGCGAGCTGGCCCGAAAGACCCAGGAGCAGTTTCTCGGCCAAGTCCAGATGGCCGTGCAGATGCTCGAGAAGAAGGACATTTACACCCGCGGCCACTCGAAGCGGGTGGCCCAATACGCGGTGCGCACGGCCGTGATGATGGGCCTCACCGGCGACCTGCTCGACCAGATCCGCCTCGGCGGCGACCTCCACGACATCGGGAAGATCGGCACCCGCGACCAGGTGCTCAACAAACCCGGACCACTCACCGCGGCCGAGTTCGAGGAGATCAAGAAGCACGTGGTCGAGGGCGAGGAGATCCTGGAGCCGCTCAGGAGCGAACACCCGGTGGTCCTGGAGATCGTCCGCCACCACCACGAGCGGCTGGATGGCTCTGGCTTCCCGGACGGTCTGATCGGCGACCGGATTCCGCTCCACGCCCGGCTCGTCTCGGTCGTCGACGCCTTCGACGCGATGACCACGAACCGCTCGTACCGGGCCTCGCGCGATCCCTCGCAAGCCATGGAGGAGCTGCAGCGCTTCTCCGGCCACCAGTTCGATCCCGACGTCGTCGACGCGTTCGCGCGCGCCTTTCCCGACGCCGCCAAGCTCCCCATCGTCGCCTGAGATGACCGCTTCGACACTGATGGTCTCCGTCTCCGGGATGCGCGGCATCGTCGGATCCGATCTCACCCCCGAGCTGATCACCCGCCACGCCGCCGCCCTCGGCGCCTGGGCCCGGGCCGCCCGCGATCCGGCCGAGCGGACCGCGGTCGTGCTGGGCCGGGACGCCCGCACCAGCGGCGAGATGTTCTCCCGCGCCGCGTCGGCCGGTCTGATGTCGGTCGGGGTCGACGTGATCGACCTCGGGGTGGTCCCCACGCCGACGGTGCAGATGGCGGTCGAGCATCATCGGGCCGGAGCCGGGCTGATCATCACCGCCAGCCACAATCCGATCGCCTGGAACGCCCTCAAGTTCCTGGGCCCCGACGGGATCTTCCTCGACGCCCAGGCCGGGGCCGCGGTTCGCGAGCTGGCGGAAAAGGGGGCGCCCCGGGTCGGTTGGGACGGCCTCGGTGCGGTTCGAGGCGACCCCGGGGCGATCGACCGCCACCTCGACGCCATTCTCGCCCTCGATTCGATCGACGTCGATGCGATCCGGAGGCGCCGCTTCAGGGTCGCGATCGACTGCGTTCGGGGCGCCGGTGGGGCCGTGATCCCCACTCTGCTCGAGCGGCTCGGGTGCGAGGTTCACGGCATCAACCTGGAGACCGACGGCCGCTTTCCCCGGGAGCCGGAGCCGATTCCCGAGAATCTGGGAGACCTGGGCGTCCTGGTCCGCGAGAGCGGAGCCGACGTCGGCATGGCGGTCGACCCCGACGTCGACCGCCTGGCGCTGGTCGACGAGAAGGGCCGGGCGATCGGCGAGGATTACACCCTGGCCTTCGCGGTCCGGGCGGTGCTGGCGTCCGGTTCCGGCGCCGCCCGCCCGGTGGTGGTGGCCAATCTGTCCACCAGTCTGGTGGTCGAGGACGCGGCCCGCGAAGGCGGCGCCCGATTCGTTCGGGCTCCCGTCGGCGAGGCCAACGTCGCCCAGGCCATCAAGACCGAATCCGCCTTGATCGGGGGCGAGGGGAACGGCGGGGTTATCCTCCCGTCCCTTCACATCGGCCGCGACGCGCCTCTGGGCGTGGCGTTGATCTTGCAATATCTGGCAGCGACCGGTCTGAAGCCGAGCGAGGTCGTCGGCCGGGCGCCCCGCTATCGGATCGTCAAGGCTAAGTCGCCTAGAGGCAAAGACTTAGAGCCAGTCTATCGGGCGTTGCGCGAGCGCTTCACCGACGCCCAGGCCGACGACGCCGACGGGCTGCGACTGGCTTGGCCGGATCGCTGGGTACACGTCCGGCCCTCCGGCACCGAGCCGATCATCCGGTTCATCGCCGAGGCTCCGGACGAGGCGGCCGCCCAGGAACTCATCACCGTCTGTCAGACTCTGATCTGAGCGCATATGTGTGGAATCGTAGGGTACATCGGTCCGCGGGAAGCCACCGCCATTCTCCTCGAGGGTCTCCGCCGCATGGAGTACCGGGGGTATGACTCGGCCGGGATTGCCGTCATCAACGGGACGGGCATCAAGGTCGAGAAGGCGGCGGGCAAGCTCTCGGTCCTGACCGACACGCTGAAGGGTCGGTTTCCGGCGGGGACCGTCGGAGTGGGGCACACCCGGTGGGCCACCCACGGCGCCCCCACCACCATCAACGCCCACCCGCACACCGATCAGTCTGGCAAGATCGCGGTCATCCACAACGGCATCATTGAGAACGCGCCCACGATCCGAAAAGCGCTCGAGAAGCGGGGCCACACCTTCCGCTCGGAGACCGACACCGAGGTGCTGGCCCACCTGATCGGCGAGTACTACGTCGACAGTCTCGAGGAGGCGGTCGCCGGGGCGCTCTGGGACGTGGATGGCGCCTACGGCATCGCGGTCGTCAGCCAGGACGAGCCGGGCACCCTGGTGGCGGCGCGGAACGGCTCGCCGCTGCTCCTCGGCGTGGGCGAGGGCGAGTACTTCGTCGCCTCGGACGCCTCGGCCATCCTGGAGCACACCCGGTCGGTCGTCTATCTCGACGACGGGGAGATGGCGGTGCTCACCCGCGACGGCTATCGGGTCCGCAACCTGACCGACACCCACGTGGAGAAGCCGGTCAACCAGATCGAGTGGGACCTCGCCACGATTGAGCGCGGCGGATACGACCACTTCATGCTGAAAGAGATCTTCGAGCAGCCCGAGAGCCTCATGAACACGCTCCGAGGCCACCTGCTCGAGGAGGAGGGCACGGCGAGGCTTCGCGGTCTCAATCTGAGCGACGACGAGCTGAAGCGCTTCGAGCGGATTGTGATCACGGCCTGCGGCACCTCCTGGCACGCGGCCCTGATCGGCGAGTACATGATCGAGGAGCTGGCACGGGTCCCGGTCGAGGTGGAGTACGCCTCCGAGTTCCGCTACCGCAACCCGGTGCTCGACGACCGCTGCCTGGTGATCGCGATCTCGCAGTCGGGCGAGACGGCGGACACCCTCGCCGCCGTGCGCGAGGCGAAGCGACGGGGCGCCCGGGTGGTCGGCCTGGTGAACGTGGTCGGCTCGACCATCGCCCGTGAGGTCGAGGGCGGACTCTATCTCCGGGCCGGCCCGGAGGTCGGCGTGGCGAGCACCAAGGCCTTCAACAGCCAGGTGGGGGCGCTCGCGATGGTCGCGCTCCGGCTGGCGCGGCTCAAGACCATGAGCGTGCTCCAGGGTCGCGAGTTCATCACGGCGCTCAGGGCGCTGCCGGAGCAGGTGGCCCAGGTGCTCGCCCGGGCCGAGGAGATCGAGCTCCTGGCGGAGCGGTACTATCACGCCAGCAACACGCTCTATCTCGGTCGCGGGGTGAACTTCCCGGTGGCTCTCGAGGGCGCGCTCAAGCTGAAGGAGATCTCCTACATCCACGCCGAGGGCTATCCCGCGGCGGAAATGAAGCACGGTCCGATCGCCCTGATCGACGAGAACATGCCGGTGGTGTTCATCGCGCCGAAGGACGCGGTCTATTCGAAGATCGTCTCCAACGTCGAAGAGGTGAAAGCGCGAAAGGGGCGGGTCATCGCGATCGTCACCGAGGGCGACGTCGACATCGCCGAGCTGGCCGAGCAGACCTTCACGCTGCCGGCCACCCACGACCTGCTCACGCCGATCCTGGCGAGCGTGCCGCTTCAGCTCTTCTCCTACTACGTGGCGGTCCGCCGCGGCTGTAACGTCGACCAGCCGCGCAACCTCGCCAAGAGCGTGACGGTGGAGTAGCGACCGGGCCCGGCTATCTTCCGGCGCCGCTGACGGAGTCGGATGGAGATGGAGGAGGCCGCGGCGGCTTGCGCCCGGCCTCCTCTGCTGTCGGGAAGGTCGGGAGGCCGGCCGAATCATGCGGGTGCTGCTCCAACGGGTGTCGAGAGCGGAGGTCCGGATCGACGGGCGGGTGGTCGGCGCCATCGGGTCGGGCTTCTGTCTGCTGGTCGGCTTCACGCACCAGGACGACCCGGCCGCCGTCGACTGGATGGCGGACAAGGTCGTCGGCCTCAGGCTCTTCACCGACACGTACGGGAAGATGAACCTGGGCCTGGCGGAGGTCGGCGGGGCCCTGCTGGTGGTGTCGCAGTT
>JBFXAS010000337.1:0-4462 GCA_050184075.1 Gemmatimonadales bacterium | reverse complement strand
GCGGGAGTGGATCGCGAAGGTCGGGCTCGACGTCGACAAGGACGCGTACAAGTATCCCCACGAGCTCTCCGGCGGGATGCGGCAGCGGGTGGCGATCGCGCGATCGCTGATCCTGAGACCCCGGATCGTGCTGATGGACGAGCCCTTCGGCGCGCTCGACCCGGTGACCCGGTTCGCGATGCAGGACCTGCTGGTGGGGCTCTGGCGGGACTTGAGCGCCACGGTCTTCTTCGTGACCCACTCGGTCGAGGAGGCGGTCTACCTGGGCGATCGGGTCTACGTCCTGTCGCCCTCGCCGGGCAGGATCCTCCAGGAGATCCCGGTCCCGCCGCCCGACCGCCCCGCCCAGGAGATGCAGCGCGACGAGGCCTTCATGGACATCGTGATCCAGCTGCGCGACTCGCTCACCCGGCTGGAGGCCGAGGTGGCGGCGCGTCTGGGGGAGGGCTGAGGTGCCCCGGTCCGCCGGGCTCCGGAAGTACCTGGCCAAGGCCTTCAGGGTGCCGTGGAATCTGCTCGCCTTCTTCGGCGGGCTCGCGGCCGCGGCGCTCTCGCCCTGGCCGGACGCGATGATTCCGATCGTGCTGGCCGGCGAGATGGCGTATCTCGGGGGGCTGGTCTCGATCGAGCGGTTCCGCGCGGCGGTCGACGCCGAGGAGCACGCCAGGAGCCGGGAAGACGGGAGCAGCACCCAGCTGCCCACGAGCGCGCTCGACGAGATGCTGGCCAATCTGCCCAACGACGCCCGAATGCGCTTCCACCGGCTCCGACTCCGCTGTCTCGAGATGCAGAAGCTCGCGGCCGGGGCGCGGGGCAAGAGCCCGACGGCGGCGGACGCGGGCGACGACCTCAGGCGCGGCTCGCTCGACCGGCTGCTCTGGGTCTTTCTCCGGCTGCTGGTGTCGCAGGACTCGCTCCGCCGCTTTCTCCGGAGCACCACCGAGCCCGAGCTCGCCGAGCGGGTGAGCGCGCTCGACGGCCAGTTGGCGAGCGCCAAGACAGCCAACGACGAGCGGCTGGTGGCGTCGCTCACCGACAGCGTGGCGCTCGCCAACCTGCGGCTCGACAATTACCGCAAGGCCGACAAGAACGCCCAGTTCGTGATGGTCGAGCTCGACCGGATCGAGAGCAAGATCCAGACGATCACCGAAATGATGGTGAACCGGCAGGATCCCGATCTGCTCGCGAGCCAGGTGGACGCGGCGGCCGACAGCATGCGGAGCACCGAGAGCGCGATCGCCGAGCTGCAGCAGATCACCGGGATGGCGGACCAGCTGACCGAGCCGCCTCCGATTCTCGACGCCGACTGGGGCAAGGTCCTCCAATGACGGTCACGCGACGCGGGTCCGGAGCCGGGTGGTGAGCGCGCCGCTCAAGCTGCCCGAGTGGTTCCCGCCCTGGGCCCGCCGGATGGGCGAGCTCAACGGCTCGGGGAGCACCGCGGTCTTCGCGCTCCACGGCAACACCTACGACTTCATTCCGCTCGGACCGGGCCCCGCGCCGGCCCACGGCTCGGTGGCGGGGTTCCTGGCGGAGCAGATGTTCGGCCGGTTCGACCTGGTGTTCCACTACGACCTGGGGCGCGGCCTCCGGGTCTTCGCCGGGAGCGACGAGGCCCGGCTCCGCGACATGGTGACGCTGGCAAACAAGGAGTTCCCCGGGTTCTCGAGCCTCAAGAACGATCCCGGCTTCATCCTCGCGCTGCTCGACAACTACGTTCGGAGCACCATCGTCGCGCCGCCGGACCGCCAGAAGAGCTTCGCGCTGATCGTCGATCATGCCTCCTACCTCTTTCCCGGCGGCGAGCCGGGCCGGGTGAGCGTCCAGACCTCGGCGCTGCTGGTGACGCTGCTCAACTGGGCTTCGAGCCCGCACGTCAAACGGATGAACATGGCGTTCGTCCTGATCGACGAGCGGCTGGCCGACCTGAGCCAGCGACTCACCGGCAATCCGCACGTCGCGACGCTCGAGGTCACCTTGCCCGAGGAGACCGACCGGGCCAACTACATCCGCGCGGTGGTGGGCGACGCGGCGATCGAGTCGTTCTCCGACTACGGGGTCGACGAGCTGGCCCGGCTCACCGCGGGCATCACCCTGGCCGACCTCGGGGTGATGATCCAGACCTCGCGCGAGAACGGCGACCGGCTCGACGCGCAGGACTTCCGGGATCTCAAGAAGCGGCTGATCGAGCGCCACTGTCAGGGCCTGCTCGAGTTCGTGGAGCCAAAGTGGAAGCTCGACATCGTGATCGGGCACGAGGCCGCGAAGCGGCGCCTTCGGGAAGACGCCACCCTGCTCGGCCGCGGCGCGCTCGAGTCGCTGCCGATGGGCTATCTGGTCTGCGGTCCCGTCGGCACGGGCAAGACCTTCCTGGCCCAGTGCGCGGCCGGCGAGATCGGGGCGCCCTGCGTCGTCCTCAAGAACTTCCGCTCCAAGTACGTGGGCGAGACCGAGGGGAACCTCGAGCGGGTGCTCTCGGTGCTCCGGGCTATGGGCCCGGTGATGGTGGTGATCGACGAGGCCGACGCCGCCCTCGGCGACCGGGAGCAGGAGGGCGACTCGGGCACCTCGAGCCGGGTCTTCGGGATGATCGCCACGCAGATGGGCGACACCCGCTACCGGGGCAAGATCCTCTGGATGCTGCTCACCGCGCGGCCCGACCTCTTGCCCATCGATCTGAAGCGTCAGGGCAGGGCCGAGGTGCACATCCCGCTCTTCTATCCGCACGACGAGGCCGAGCTCAAGGCGCTCTTCGTGGCAATGGCTCGGAAGCTCGGAACCAAGCTCGCCCCCGAGGCGATCCCGCCGATTCCCCAGGTCGGGAAGCTCTCCGGCGCCGACGTCGAGGGCATCGTCGGCCGGGCCTGGCGCGACTCGCTGCTCGCGGGGGCGGATGGCGTCACCAGCGAGGCGTTGGCGAAGGTGCTCTCGCAGTTCCTTCCCTCGACCCAGGGGCTCGAGAAGGAGCTGCAGGAGGTGGCCGCGGTGCTCGAGTGCACCGATCGCGAGTTCCTGCCGCCCCACCACCAGGAGCTGGTCGATCAGGAGGGTGGCCGCTCCCGGCTGCAGGAGCGGCTCACCCAGCTCAAGATGCTGGTCGAGCGGCTCTGACGGTCAGGCTCGCTCGCGGATCGGCGGTCAGCTCGAGGTGAGCTTGGCGTCGAGCGTCATCGGCACGGACAAGGCCCGCGAGACGATGCAGTTGGCCTTGGCGTCTTCGGCGAGACGCTGAAAGTCGGCCTCGCTGATGCCGGACACCCGTCCCCGGGTGGTGAGGTCGATGCCGGTGATGCTGAAGCCCTGTTCCTGCTTCTCGAGGTGGACGACGGCGGTCGTCTCGAGCGAATCGGGGGGATGGCCTGCCTGGGTGAGCCCCAGCGAGAGCGCCATGGTGAAGCAGCCGGCGTGCGCCGCGCCGAGCAGCTCTTCCGGGTTGGTGCCGGGCGCTCCCTCGAAGCGGGTGGTGAACGAGTACGGCCCTTCGAAGGCGCCGCTGCCGAGTCGGATCGATCCCTTGCCCTGGCGGAGGTCGCCAGTCCACTTCGCGTGGGCGTTGCGTTTCATCACTCTCTCCTCGTCGCCGATGTCCGAACCTCGCGAGACCCGCTCTCCCGGCGTCTCACCCTCCACTCCGGGAAGGATACCCTGGTGGGTTCGGAGCCGGCGGTAGAGGGCGGCCAGGTCGGCCCGGCTCAGGCGGGCCCGCCATCCGCCGGGCCGGCCGTTCAGTCGCGCCTGTACTTGGGATGGTGGCGTCGGAGGGAGCCCATGATTGCCTTGAACTCCGAGAGCGCCGCCGCCCGGGCCAGCGGATCCGTCTTCCGCTTCTGGTAGTCGGCCTCGGCTTTGAGCTTGAGGAGACTCTCCAGTCGAGCCGGGTCCAGTCGGCCCTCCTCGACCGCGGCTCGCACGGCGCAGCCCGGCTCGGCTTGATGGGAGCAGTCGCGAAAACGGCACTCCGCCGCGAGCGCGTCGATTTCCGGAAAGGCCTGGGGCAGCCCCTCCTCGAGGTCCCAGACCCGGAGCTCGCGAATCCCCGGCGTATCGAGCAGCAGCGCTCCTCCACGAATCTGGTAGAGCTGCCGGCGCACCGTCGTGTGGCGACCCTTGTGGTCGCCGCTCCGCACCGACCCGGTCGCGGCCAGGTCGGCCTCGCCCAACGCGTTCACCAGGGTCGACTTGCCGGCTCCGGAGGGACCGAGCAAGGCGACGGTCGCCCCGCGCGCGAGGGTCGCCCGGAGGGAGTCCACTCGCGCGGGCTCGGTGGCGCTCACGACGTGGAGGCCCACGCCGATTGCCACCCGCCGGGCCTCGGCGACGGCCGCGGCTTCGTCCGGGGCGAGGTCGGCCTTGGTGAGCACCAGCTCGGGGGTCGCCCCGCTCTCCCAGGCGACCGCGAGGTAGCGCTCGAGCGCGCGAGGGGTGTGGGGCGGTCGTGCCCGTGGACGATCCAGGCGAGATC
>JBFXAS010000336.1:0-4459 GCA_050184075.1 Gemmatimonadales bacterium | reverse complement strand
ACCGAGTACTTCCAGGCGCTCGGCGACCGGACCGTCAACCTGCCGAGTCTGGTGCCGAGCTTCAGTCCTTCGATCCTGGGCGGTCCGTACAAGCGACTCGGCTTCCAGTTCACCCTGCCGAGCGATCTCAACCTGATCGTCGCGCTCGGCTACAGCGATCCGATCGGGGGCCAAACCGTCAGCATCACGGCTACAGTGAACGGGTTCCTCGATGGAAGCCTGTCGGTGAACCTCTCGGTGCCCGACTTCACGGGCGTAGCCGGCTGGAACGACTCCTGGGCGCCTGCTTCGGGGGCGTCCGTGGAGTGGAGCGCGACGGGGTCAGGCTCGACCACCAGCAATCCGTGCGCCGATGGCCGGCTGGTGTCCTCGACCAGGATCGGCTCGTCGTGATCCCCTGAGTGCGCAGCCTCATCCCTGAGGGTGGGGACCATGGAAGGCCGCCGGGCAACTCGTCTCGGCGGCCTTCCGCGCTTCGGACACCTATATTGCGTCCCGATGCGGGGTGACGAATGACGGAGAAGGCCGTGCTGGCCGGTGGATGCTTCTGGTGTCTCGAAGCCGTGTTCCAGCCGCTCAAGGGGGTGTCGAGGGTGGTCTCCGGATACGCCGGCGGCTCGGGCCCGGCGAGCTACGAGGCCGTCTGCACCGGGATGACAGGCCACGCGGAGGCCGTGGAGGTGAGCTTCGACCCCGCCGTGATCAGCTATCGCAAGCTGCTCGAGCTCTTCTTCGCCTTTCACGATCCGACCACGGTCAACCGGCAGGGACCGGACGTTGGAACGCAGTATCGCTCGGCGATCTTCCCAACCAGCGACGCGCAGCGGGAGACGGCCGAGGCGGTGATGCACGAGCTGACCGAGCAGCGGGTCTTCGGCCGGCCCATCGTGACCACGATCGAGACGGCGGAGTTTCTCGCGGGCGAGAGGTACCATCAGGATTACTATCGCCGCAACCCGGCGCAGCCCTACTGCGCGGCGATGATCACCCCAAAGGTGGCGAAGCTTCGCGCCCAGTACGGCGCGCTGCTCTCCTGACCACGCGGCGGATTGCGAGTTCCCCGGAAGAGGCCGGCCCCTGACCGGCGCCCCGGCGGGTGGTTGTCCGGCGGAAACGCACGCGCTACCCTCCTCGAGACGATGCCGCGACTCCCCCGTCCCCGATCAGGCCCGCCCGCGGTGCTCTGTCTGTGCGCGCTGGCGGCCGGCTGCGCCGCCCCCATCGATGGGGCCCGCGCCGCCGGTACGGCCGTAACCGACTACCTCCTCATCGATCCGGAGCGGCTGGACAACTTCGCGACCCCGGAGCTGCCGCCCCACTATCGGGACCCGGCGGTGACGGCCCTCGACAACAGCGCGCGCCGGCCGGTGACCGACGCCGGCGCCACCCTCGGTCGGGTGCTGTTCTTCGATCGGCATCTCAGCATCAACGACTCGCTGGCCTGCGCCTCGTGCCATCACCCCGCGCTCGGCTTCGGGGACACGGCGCGCTTCAGTCTGGGCCACGACGGGAAGACCCGCACCTCCCGTCACTCGATGCGGCTCGCCAACGCCCGCTACTACGACGGGCCCGGCTTCTTCTGGGACCGGCGGGCTCCAACCCTCGAGGCCCAGGTGCTCGACGTGATCACCAACAGCGTCGAGCTGGGCTTCGACGCCGCGCACGGGGGCCCCGACTCGCTCGCCGCCAAGCTGCGGCGACTCCCCTGGTACCCGCCCCTGTTCGCGCTGGCCTTCGGCGACTCGGCCGTCACGATCAGCCGACTGCAGCAGAGTCTTGCGCAGTTCGTGCGGAGCATCGTGTCCTCCGACAGCAAGTGGGATCGGGGCTACGCCCAAGTCTACGACCCGGCGCGGCCCCGCGAGGCGCTCCTCCAGGGGTTCCCGAATTTCACGGCCGCGGAGAATCGGGGGCAGGAAATCTTCATGCGCTCCCGGGTCGAGGGGGGCGCGGGGTGCGGGTCGTGTCACGTGCCGCCGACGTTCTCGATGAGCGCGACCGCGATGAGCAACGGGATGGACCTGGGCGAGACCGTCATCTTCAAGGCGCCGTCGCTCAAGAACGTGGCGTTGTCGCCGCCCTACACCCACGGCGGCCGGCTGGCGTCGCCGCTCCAGGTCGCGGCCTACTACAACCGCTTCGTGCAACCGGGGCCGGCGCTCGACCCTCGGCTCCAGGGCGAGCACGGCACGCAGCTCGACCTCGGCCTCTCGATGGTGGACCAGCTCGCCGTGGCCGCGTTCCTCAGGACATTGACCGACTCGGCCCTCCTGGCCGACCCGCGGTTTCAGGACCCCTTCAAGCGCTGAACGCCGACCGGCACGTGGATCGCGACGGTCGGCGTCAGCGGGTGAGCCAGCGGGCGGCCTACGGTGGCGGTGGCGGGGCCCAGATCTGCCAGCTCCCGGAGTCGATGAACCGACCCACGCCTGCTGGGGCGAGGATCTCGAAGCTCTCGGCGTTAGGCAGGATCGTGGTCCAGCCGCACAACGGGCCGGCGTTCCCGTTCGGGAGTGAGAACACGTTGTCCGTCTGGATGATGTTGTCACTGACATCCCGCTGGTTCAGCACCACGGGGTGGGTTCCGTCGATGCCCGTCGCGTTGCGGAGGCAGTAGCCGAAGCCCACCGCGAAGTACCGCGCCCCGTCCACGGTCGCCGTGTTGAGGCGAACCCGGAACCCGTTGCCGTCGCCGGAGCCAACCCGCAGTCCGGCGGCGCC
The DNA here is from genome assembly GCA_050184075.1 of Gemmatimonadales bacterium. Lineage (GTDB taxonomy): Bacteria > Gemmatimonadota > Gemmatimonadetes > Gemmatimonadales > GWC2-71-9 > SHZU01. The sequence goes on along the minus strand of JBFXAS010000336.1, from coordinate 1,738 downwards.
GATATCCGACCAGAAGTGATTGCCGCTGTTGAACACGGTCTGAACCTGTACGTTCCCGCGAAGCACGTTGCCCACCTTGATGTCGAGCATGTGCGTCCCGAAGGGCACCAGATTCCCGTTGCGCGGCATGGTGTTCAGGTCGATGTCGACCGTGGCGGGAGGCGGGGGGGCATCCACGACGATTGGGTACGGGAGCATCGCGTCCGAAACGCCGCTCCCCATCGCGACCAGGGTCCAGTTCCTGGTCCCCGTCGGCTCGCTCGCCGGTACGCCGTAGTTGAGGGTGCCTGTGGTGCCCGAGGGTCCGGGAATCGTGGCGCTCCCGCGCGACACGTCAGCCTCGTCTTTGAGCAGGACGGTGACATCACCCGTGAACGCGCTCCGGACGATGCCGAGGTCAATCGACGCCGTGGCCCCCTGGACGACGGTGGGATTGCTCGGGGTCGCGCTCACGATCGCGATCGAGGATGGCGCGAGCACGGTGAGCATCAGGTCGACGGACTGCATCGGCACCCCGTCGCCCATCCCCATCACCGAGTAGGTCCGACTCCCGAGCTGCTCGCCGCTCGGGACGGTGAAGCTGACGTCGGCCTCCGTCTGGCCGGCCGGAATCGTGCCGGTTCCGACCTCGTTGCCATCTTGGTCCTTGACCTGGATCGCCACCTCGCCATCGAAGCCGCCGACGCGGGTGACGGTCACGTGCACCGTCCCGCTTGCACCTTGGGCCAGCGCGGTGCTCGTCGGGGCGATCGCCATGGTGAAGCTCGGACATGGCTTGCCCTTCGCGCCATCGGTGAACGACGGCGCGATCACGTCGGGCGTGACGCCCCCGTTCAGGGTGACCGAGTTGCCGCCCTTCTTGCCGCTGTCGCCCGGCGGCAAGCCGTCGCCGCCGTTGCCGCCGTTGGCCACGGTGCGGTAGGTGGCGGAACCGGGAATCCCGGTGAGGAGCCCGCTGCCCGGGGCGCCGTTGGAGCCCCCGACCATCCCACCATCGCCACCCTTTCCACCCTCCTCGAAGATCGGGAGCTTGCAGTCGATCCAGCCCTGCCCCCCCTTGCCGGCCACGACCTCCATGTCCCCGCCGTCGGCTCCGAGGGCAATCCGGATCCCATTCGCGTCTCGGAGGTCGGCATCGCCTCCCTTGCCGCCCTTGGCTGTCGGCGCTCCGCCGGTCGCGCCCGGCTTGCAGGGCTGATCGCCCGCGCCGCCGTCGCCCGCGGTCGCCTTGGCGTTACCGCCCTCGCCGGGCCTGCCACCGAGGACCGTCACGTTGGCGACGCCGTTCACGGCGCCGCCCGCCTGCAGCGTCTTGTCCGGCGTGCTGCCACCGGCTCCGGCGGTGGCGGTCCCCGCGCCGCCGGTGGCGGCCGGACATCCCGTGGCACCGCCATGACCCTTCATGCCCACGGCGATCGCGTGCCCTCCGGCCCCCCCCTTGCCGATTTCGAGGGTGACAGCGCCGGTGAAGTTGATCGAGCCGGTCTTGGCGAACGCGCCGAAGAGACCCGGCACCCCACCAGCCCCGCCGGTCGCGGTGGCGCTCGCGCCGCTGGCGCCGCCTTCACTGACGCCGGTCGCGGTGGCCGAGCCGCCCGCGCCGCCATCGCCGGTCTTGATGGTGCCACCGCCGTGGGTGATGTCCCGGAACGCCTGTATCTGGACCGTGCCGCCCGAGCCGCCTGTCCCGCCGACGGCGACCGCCGGGTCGGTGTCGTCGGGGTCGTCCCCACCCTTG
>JBFXAS010000335.1:0-4498 GCA_050184075.1 Gemmatimonadales bacterium | reverse complement strand
CTGGAGGCGATCGTCCGGGAGGCGCCCGTCCATGCCTGACGCGCTCCCGGTGGTCCTCCTCGACAACGTGGACTCCTTCAGCGACAACCTGGTCGAGGAGTTCGCCCGCCGCGGCCATCCCGTGCGAGTCCACCGCAACGACCGACCGGTCGAAGAGATCCTGGCGGCCGCGACCGGGAGAAACCGCCCCGCGCTGCTGGTGATCTCGCCCGGCCCGGGTAGCCCGCGCGAGGCCGGGTCCTCGATCCCGACCATTCTCGCGGCGGCCGGCCGGGTGCCGGTGCTCGGCGTCTGCCTCGGGCACCAGGCGATCGTCGAGGCCTTCGGCGGCACGGTCGGCCCCGCACCCGAGATCCTGCATGGCAAGGCGTCACCGACCCGGCACGACGGCAGCGCCCTCTTCGCGGGGCTTCCGGATCCGATGCTGGTCGCCCGCTACCACTCGCTCGCCGCCACCGCGGTCCCGGCCGCGCTCCGGGTGACCGCGCGAGCGGGCGAGACGGTGATGGCCGTGGCGCATCGCGAGCTGCCGATCGTGGGCGTGCAGTTCCATCCCGAGTCGGTGCTGACACCGAGCGGCCCGACGCTGATCGACAACGTCCTCCGCTGGGCCGCCGATGCCCGTCGCTGAGCTGCTGGAGACGCTGGCCACCCGGAGCCTGGATCCCCGGGAGAGCTACACCACCTTCGCCGAGCTGGTCGACGGTCGCCTCACCGAGCTCGAGATCGCGGCGCTGCTCGCCGCGCTCAAGACCCGGGGTGAGACGCCCGGGGAGATCGCCGGGGCGGCCCGAGCCCTCCGCGACGCCGCGGTCCCGTTCCCCAAGCCGCTGTACCCGGTGGCGGACAGCTGCGGCACGGGAGGCGACGGCGCGGGCACGGTGAATCTGTCCACCGCCGCGGCGTTCGTGGCGGCCGCCGCCGGCGTCCGGGTGGCCAAGCACGGCAATCGGGCCAGCTCCTCTCGCTGCGGCTCGGCCGACCTGCTCGAGGCCTCCGGCGTCAGGCTCGACCCGCCACCGGAGGTCGCCAGGCGCTGTCTCGACCAGGCCGGCATCTGTTTCCTCTTCGCCCCCGTCTACCACCCCGGGGTGCGACGCGTCACGAGCGTGCGCCGCGCGCTCCGCACCAGAACGGTCTTCAACCTGCTCGGCCCGCTCGCCAACCCCGCGAAGCCGGAGATCCAGGTGATGGGGATCTACGCGCGGCATCTGGTGCGCCCCGCGGCCCTGACCCTGGCGGAGCTCGGGTGCGAGTCGGCGCTGGTGGTGCACGGCGCCGGGCTCGACGAGCTCGCCCTGCACGGACCCACCACGGCCGCCCTGCTTCGGGACGGCGTCGTCACCGACCTCGAGATCACTCCCGAGGCGGCCGGGCTCGACCGGGCGCCGATCGCCGCCCTGGCCGCTTCCGGCGGCGCGGCGGAGGCAGCCGCCTGGCTCCGCACCCTGCTCGGCGGGGACGGCGATCCCGTCCATCGCGCCGCCGTGGCGCTCAACGCGGGCGCGATGCTCTGGATCGCCGGCCTGGCCGACAGCCTAACGAACGGCACGACATACGCCGCCGAGCTGCTCGACGGCGGGGCGGGCCTGGCGCGTCTCGACGCCCTCCGCGAGGTCTCCCATGGCGCTTGAGTCCATCGTCCTCGCGAAGCGGCGGGAGCTGTTCGGGGTGGGCGGGCGCTCAGCCGCGGAGCTGGCCGAGGGCCTCCCGCCCTCGGACCGGGACTTCTACGCGGCGCTCGCGGGTCCCTCGCCCGCCTTCGTCCTCGAGGTCAAGCCACGCTCCCCTTCCGCCGGGGCGCTCCGCGATCCGAGCGCGCTCGACGAGGTGATCGCCGCCTACCACCGGCACGCGAGCGTGGTCTCCGTCCTGGCGGATCGGGAGTTCTTCGGCGGCTCGCCCGAGCTGGTCGAGCGAGTCCGCGCCCGGGTCACCCAGCCGGTCCTCTGGAAAGACGTGGTGGTCGATCCCGTTCAGGTCACCCTGGCGCGCCGTCATGGAGCCGACGCGGTGCTGCTGATGCTCTCGGTGCTCGACGACGCGACCTATCGGGCGGCGGCCGGCCTGGCCGAGCGGCTGGGCATGGGCGTGCTCACCGAGGTGCACGATCACGGGGAGATGGCCCGGGCGATCGCGCTCGGGGCGCGGGTCATCGGGATCAACAACCGGAACCTGCGGACGCTCCGGGTCGAGCTGGAGACCACCCGGCGGCTCGCTCCCGGCGCGCCGGCCGACACCATCGTCATCGCCGAGTCCGGCATCGAGCACTCGCGCCACGTCGACGGGCTGCGCGACTCGGTGGATGGGTTCCTGGTCGGCTCCGCGGTGATGAAGGCGCCCGATCCCGATCGGGTGGTGCGCTCGCTGGTGTTCGGCGAGACCAAGGTCTGCGGCCTCACCCGGCCCGAGGACGCCGCGGCCGCTCGCGACGCCGGGGCCACGCACGGCGGGCTGGTCTTCGCGTCCGGCTCCCCCCGGCTCGTGAGCGAGGCGCGGGCCAGGTCGGTCGTCGATGCGGCCGAGCTCGCCTGGGTGGGCGTGTTCGTGAATCCCGATCCGCGAGAGGCCGGCCGGGCGGCAAGGCGGTTCGGCCTCGCCGCGGTCCAGCTTCACGGCGAGGAGACGCCGGCAGAGATCGCGGCCGTGCGCCGGGAGCTGCCACCGGGCTGTCGGGTCTGGAAGGCGCTCCCCGTCGGCGACCGGCTGCCGCCGCTCGATCGGACCGGAGCGGACCTGGTCCTCCTCGACGCGCACACCCGAGCGGCGCGCGGCGGCACCGGAACCAGCTTCGACTGGCGCCTGCTCGACCCATTGCCCCGTCCGCGCCGGCTCGGCCTGGCGGGAGGCCTCGACGCGGACAACGTCTGGCAGGCGGCCTCGATGGGGCTCGAGCTGCTCGACGTGAGCTCCGGGGTGGAGGCCGCGCCGGGACAGAAAGACCGGCACCGTCTCGCCCGATTCTTCGCCCGACGCCGCGGGCCGCGGCGCGCGCGCCCAACGACGGCCAGGGAGACCCATCCATGAAGCTCACGACCCGCTTCGGCGAATTCGGCGGCGCGTTCGTGCCGGAGATCCTGGTACCCGCGCTCGAGGAGCTCGAGGCCGCGTGGTGCGCCGCGCGGCAGAGCGCCGACTTCCGCGAGGAGCTGGCCCTGCTGCTCGCGACCTTCGCGGGCCGACCCACGCCGCTCTATCGTTGCCGCCGCTATGGCGGCGAGCGGAAGGGCGCGATCTGGCTCAAGCGCGAGGACCTGCTCCACGGCGGCGCCCACAAGACCAACCAGGCCCTCGGCCAGGCGCTGCTCGCCAAGCGGCTCGGCAAGCGGCGCCTGATCGCCGAGACCGGCGCCGGCCAGCACGGCGTGGCGACGGCCATGGCGGGCGCCGTGCTCGGGTTCGAGACCGTGATCTACATGGGGGCGAAGGACGTCGAGCGACAGCGGCCGAACGTCGAGCGGATGCGCCTCTTCGGAGCCCGGGTCCAACCGGTCCCGAGCGGCGGAGGCACGCTCAAGGACGCGATCAACGAGGCCCTCCGCGACTGGGCCGAGCGCTATGCCGACACGCACTACCTGCTGGGCACCGTGGCCGGCCCCCATCCCTATCCGTCGCTGGTGCGGGACCTCCAGCGGGTGATCGGCGACGAGGCGCGCGCGGAGCTCCTGGCCACGGTCGGCGCCCTCCCGGACGAGGTGATCGCCTGCGTCGGCGGCGGCTCGAACGCGATCGGGATCTTCACCGCCTTCCTGGACGATCCGGTGGCGCTCACCGGCGTCGAGCCGGCGGGCCACGGGCTCGACACCGGCCGCCACGGAGCCACGCTCGGCCGGGGGGCGCCTGGCGTGCTCCACGGCGCGTACACCTACGTGCTCCAGGACGCGGACGGCCAGGTCTCGGAGTCCCACTCGATCTCGGCCGGGCTCGACTACCCGGCCGTCGGCCCCGAGCACGCGCATCTCGCCGCAATCGGCCGAGTCCGATACTGCTGCTGCGACGATCGCTCGGCCGTGCGGGCCGCGCTCGAGCTGGCGCGCACCGAAGGCATCCTGCCGGCGCTCGAATCGGCCCACGCGCTCGCGGCCGCGCTGGAGTCGGCTGCGGCGGACTCGGACCGGGACATTCTGGTGAATCTCTCGGGCCGGGGCGACAAAGACCTGGCCACCCTCGCCGACTGGCTCGAGCGGGAGGCGGCGTGAGCGACCGCTACGCGACGCTGTTCGGCCGGCTCGAGGCGTCCGACGAGGCCGCCTTCGTCCCCTTCCTCGTGCTGGGCGACCCCTCGATCGAGGAAAGCCTGGCGGCCATCCGCGCCCTGATCGCGGCCGGCGCCGACGCCCTCGAGCTCGGCATTCCCTTCTCCGATCCGGTGGCGGACGGGCCCGTGGTGCAAGAAGCAGGGCGGCGGGCCCTGGCGGCGGGCGTCACCCCGGCCGATTGCTGGCAAACGATCGCCGCCATCCGGGCCGTGCATCCGGGGCTGCCGATCGGCCTGCTG
>JBFXAS010000334.1:0-4543 GCA_050184075.1 Gemmatimonadales bacterium | reverse complement strand
TAGGTGAAGAAGACGGTCACCACGCGGTAGAGCACGTAGTAACCCGCCGGAATGCCGAAGACGATCACCGTCGCGATCGCGAAGACCTCGCGGATCAGGATGTCGCCCGGGTGGTGCCGGGTGCCCGTGGTCGCGTCCACCTTGGTGTCCGAGTGGTGCACGATGTGGAGCTTCCACATCCACTTGACCCGATGCAGCGTATAGTGCGCCACGTACTGCGCGAAGAGATCCAGGGCCGCCACCGCGACGAGCAGCTCGGCCCAGACCGGGAGGCTCACCCGTTGGAGCAGCCCGATCCGGCTCTCGTGGATCCAGACGAACACCCCCGCCGTCGAGAGCCGGACCAGGACCGTGACCACCATCGACATCCCCAGAAACGCCAGATTGACGGCGTCGTGGCGGACCTTGCGATAGTCGTGGTCGAAGAGCGGGACCAGCGCCTCGAGCGCCCAGACGAGCAGGAGACACGCGACGACCCAGAGGAAGAGCTGGAGCGTCGAGAGCGAGTCGAAGAAGCCGGCGATCGAGTCCATCGCGCTGCCTTCAGGGCGTCCGAGGCCCACGATTCCGAGACGCGAGAAAGGTCACCCCGGCCACCGCCAAAGCGATCCCGAGGGCGGCGACCTCGCGGACGGCCAGCGTGGTCATCATCCCGATCACCAGCGCCGTCGCCGCGAGCGGAATCAGCGGCCCGAAGGGAAGCCGCCAGCGCAGCGTCTCCTCGCCCACCTTGCGGCGCTGCAGCACCAGGGCCGCGGTGCAGGACAGCAGGTAGATCACCAGCAGCGCGCTCGACGCCAGCGCCGTCAGGGTGTCGAAGTCCGCGATGATCGCGAGGAGGCAGGCGGCCACCGCGTGGGTGATGATGGCCACCGCGGGCGACCCGAAGCGCTGGTTGACCTGAGCCAACCCGCGAGGCAGACGCCCGGCCGTGCCCATCGCGAACAGGGTGCGGGGCGAGGCGAGCATGTCGGCGGCCAGGAAGCCCAGGGTGGAGATCACCGCGCCGAACAGCAGCAGGTTGCGGCCCGCCGGTCCGAGCACCACGGCCGCCGCGTCGGCCAGCGGGGCCTCGGTGTGGCTGCCAAGCGTGGGTCCGAGGAGCCCCTGCGCCGCGAACTGCACGCCGAGGTAGACCACCGTCACCACCGCAAGCCCGCCCAGGGCCCCGCGCGGTACGGTCCGAGCCGGGTCTTTGAGCTCGCCCGAAACCGAGAGCACCGCCTCGACCCCGGCGAAGAGGTAGAGCAGCCGCATCGCCATCCGGCCGAGCTCGGCGAGGGGCGGGGTCGCCTCCCAGCGGACGAACTCGGGCCGGAAGGCGATCAGGCCGATCGCCACCAGCGCGAAGAGCGGCAGCAGCTTGGCGATGGTGACCCCCTCGACGACCCTGGCGCCGAGCTTGGCCCCGCCGCGGACGTTGATCGTCGCGAAGGTCAGATAGATCGCGATCAGGAGCAACGCCCGCGGCATCCCGCTTCCCACGCTCGGCACCAGCACCGCCAGCGACCCGACGAAGACCGTGGCCACCACCGCCGAGGCGATCAGCTGGACGCCCATGTAGATCAGGAGGCCCACCACCCACGCGGGGAAGGGCCCGTAGGCCGCCTCGACGTAGGCGTAGGTCCCCCCCGTCGCGGTCACCCGCCCGCCCGACTCCACCAGGCTGAGCACGATCAACGCCATCGCGAGCGCCGCGACCAGGTAGGCCAGAATCCCCGCGGCGCCCAGCGCGGCGCCGACGATCGCCGGAAAGACGAAGACGCTCGAGCCGATGATCACGTTGATCACCGTGGCGGCCAGGCCGAAGGGGCCGATCGCGCGGGGAAGCCCCTGGATCTGGTCGGGTGGAGTCACGAGCACGCCTCGGGTCTGGGATGGAGGACGGGAAACGACGGCGGTAGAGAATACCGCCCGCGAGGCCCGAGGTCGAATCCCCCCTCGAGAGGCCCCGCAAGGCTCCGGTCGAACGGTCGACCTATCGGCGGGCGTCGTGGAGCGCGGAACGGAGCCGGTCGGTGACCTTTTCCGAGGTGTAGAAGGCGAGCTGATCGAGCGAGCGGGCGATCTCCTCGACGGAGAGCGAGGACAACGTCGCGGCGGTCACCACGTCGCGAACGGCAGACCGGCCGAAGATCGCCGGCGAGATCGGGTCCTTGGCGCGGACCCGGGTCTTCCAGATCGGCCGTCGATCGCTGGCGTCGAGCAGCCAGACCTCCGCGTCGACGAAGAAGTGCACGGCCGCCTCCCAGTCCTCGGCATCGATGCCGTAGTCCCGGATGTCCACCGCGAGGATCACGTCCGCGCGGTCCTCGTCCGGCACCAGCCGGGCGCCGAGGTAGCGGGAGGCCCGCCTGCCGACCCGGTCGGTCACCTCACCGACCACGTCGACCATGGCGGCCGCGCTGTCCAGCCGGGGGCGGACCCGCTGCGCTTCGATTTCCCGCGCAATCCGGGAGCCAGCCCGGATGATGGCATGGATCGGGTCCTTCGGGTGCCCGGGGAAGTAGGGACCGCTCAGCACTTCGGGGTTGGGCGGAAAGGTGGTGGCGAGGGCCAGATCGAGGCTCCGGAAGTCGTATTCGCCGAGCCGATTGACCGAGCCGCACCCGAGGCTTGCGGCTACCAAGAGCCCGGCGGCCAGGAGCCTGATCCCGGCCGGAATCCCGCCTCTCGTGATCCTGCCCGACCGACCCATCGCACCCTCCCCCTTCAGAGGTAGTGCTCGGGGCTTGAGTCGGGCGTGAAGGCCGGGTGAATCGTCTAGCGGACGCCGGACCGCCAGGCGGCCAGGTGGCTGCCGAGCAGGATCACGAACAGCGCGAGCGCGATCCACGGATGCCGGCCGATCGAGACCCGATGCAGGCCCCAGATCGCGAGGGCCAGGCTGGCCACCGGCAACGCGATGCCGAGGGCCCACGCCATCGCCACCGGCCAGGCGGCGCCTCGCTGGATCGCCGCGTTGACGGCCTCGAGACCACGGTACGAGGCGATCCCGAGCGCGAGGTGCGCCAGGAGCACGATCGCGGTCTGGAGCCCACGGGAGCCCGGCAGCTCGGCAAACCCGCCCCGCCAGGCGCCCAGACCGAGCGCCAAGGCCAGACCGAGCCAGCGGATCGGCATCAGGAAGATCACGGCGCCGAGCCCTGCCAGGGCGCTCTTGTCGCCATCGAGGGGATAGCTGGCCAGCTCCGCCCAGGCCAGGGCGAGGTTGGCGCTCACCAGCAGCGCGACGGCGAGCGCCAGATCGGCCAGGACGGTCATCGGCTGCGCGGGTCGCCGGCCGCCGCCGGATCAGCGGGTGCCGGGCGGCTCGAGCCGCCACCACCACTGCGTCGGCAGCGCGCGCTGCCGGGGCCAGATCTCGGTGAGATTGGCCGCCTCGTAGAGCCTGCCGTTCTTCATCACGTACCGGATCGAGTCGCTGTGGTGGAGGTCGTCGAGCGGATTGCGGTCCAGCACCTGAAGATCGGCCAGCTTGCCGGGCTCGATCGAGCCCAGGTCGCCGGCGAGCCCGATCGCGTCGGCGCTGTGCAGGGTGGCCGCCCGCAGCGCGTCGTGGGGACGCATCCCGCCCGAGCCGATCATCCAGAGCTCCCAGTGGGTGCCGAGACCCTGGATCTCGCCGTGGGACCCCAGCCCGACCCGCCCTCCGGCGGCCACCCACTTGGCCAGCTGCTCCGCGTGCAGCCGGAAGACGTACTGGTCGTCGCGGAAGTAGCGGAGTTCCTTCCACTTGTCGAGCTCATCGTGGGGCGTGAAGAACTTGAGCCGTGCATCCTGATCGACGTCGACGTGGGTCAGGTAGTACTCCCGCCCGATCGGGCCGCCGTAGCTCACGATCAGCGTCGGGGTGTAGGTGAGGCCGCTCTCCCGCCCCAGCTCCACGACGTCCTTGAAAAAGGGGCTGATCGGGAGCGAATGCTCGAGCCCCGCGTAGCCGTCCTGCATCAAGGTCAGGTTCATCGTGAAGTTGGCGCCGCCTTCGGTGGTGGGCGTGAGCCCGAGCTCCCGCGCGGCGGTGATCACCCACTGGCGCACCTTCCGATCGCCGGCCAGGTACTGCTTGATCGTCTGGGTCCCGTAATGGTCCGCGTAGCGGCGGAGCACGTCGCGCGCGTCCTGGAGGCTCTTGATGTTGTCCGCCGCGAAGACCCCCGGTCCGGTCGAATAGAGCCGCGGGCCGATCATCTCACCCAGCTCCATCCGATCGCTGTAGGAGAGCACGTCCTCGGCGGAGGTCTGCGGGTCCCGCTGCGTGGTGACGCCGTAGGCCAGCTGCGCGAGGAACTGCGAGACCTGATTCCGATGCACCCCCCAGGACACCCAGGTGTGGGCGTGGATGTCGACGTAGCCGGGCAGGATCGTCTTGCCGGACACGTCCACCACCCGGGCCCCGGCCGGCGCCTCCACCGATCCGGTCGGACCCACCGCGACGATCCGATTGTCGCGGACCACCACGTCGCCCGCGGGGATGACCTCGTCCCCGCGCATGGTGATGATCCGCGCGCCGCGCAGCACGACCGTGCCGCGGGGCTTGTCC
>JBFXAS010000333.1:0-4576 GCA_050184075.1 Gemmatimonadales bacterium | reverse complement strand
CCAGTCGTGGTGGCCACGGCCATCGCCGGCTCCCCGTCCAGCACCTCGTCGCCGGCCATCGTCTCAAGCTTGCGGTCGGGCCGGATTCCGTGCTCTGCCGTGACTCGGCCCCGACACCCCTTGCGGCCTCTTGAACGGATTCGCGGGACGAAGTCCGCCACCGCGAACCCGAGGGTTGCGGGGCCTGCACGCGGCGCTAGCTTGGCCAGATCGAACCCACCGACCGCATGGCTACCGAACCCGGACCGATCACGTCGCTGCTCCAGCGTTGGAGCGAAGGGGACGGCGAGGCCTTCCCCCAGCTGGTCGAGCTCGCCTACGACGACCTCAGGGCGATCGCGCACCGACGACTGATCACCGGGTCGGGCGGCCAGACCCTCGCCACCACGGCCCTGGTCAACGAGGCCTATCTCCGGCTCGCCGGCCGCGAGGGCGGCAGCTGGGAGAGTCGGGCCCACTTCTACGCCTTCGCGTCGCGCGCCATGCGCCACATCCTGGTGGACCACGCGCGCCGGGCCCGCGCGGAGAAGCGGGGCGGAGGTCAGGACGTTCTGCCCCTCGACGAGCAGCTGGCGGCCGATCAGAGCGGGTCGGCGGACGTGCTCGGCGTGGACGAGGCGGTCGAGCGGCTCGCGAGCCGGCACCCGCGCATGGCGCAGGTGGTCGAGCTGCGCTTCTTTGGCGGTCTGACCGTCAACGAGGTGGCCGAGGTGCTCGGCGCGTCGGTACGCACGGTCGAGCGGGAGTGGGTCAAGGCCAGGGCCTATCTGCTGGAGGCGATCGGGACGGATGACGCGCGCTGACGAGCTCTGGGACCGCTGGGACGAAGTCGACCGCCTGCTCGACGAGGCGCTCGAGCTCGAGTCTGATCGCCGGGTCGCCTTCGTCCTGGAGCGCACGACGGACGACGAGGCGCTCCGAACCCTCGTGCTCCGTCTCCTCGAGCGGATGGCGAGCGGCGACGATCGGCTCTCCAAGGTCCCGAGCCGCCTGGTCGAGCGGGCCTTCGACAAGGGCACCCCGACCGATCTCGCCGCGGGCACCGAGGTCGGCCGCTGGGTGATCACCGGCTTCCGCGGGCGCGGCGGCATGGCCACCGTCTACGAAGCCGAGCGCTCGGACGGGGCCTACCAGCAGCGGGTGGCGATCAAGGTACTCCGCCGGGGCCTCGACACGGACGACCTGGTGCGTCGGTTCCTGACGGAACGGCAGATCCTCTCCTCGCTCGCCCATCCGAGCATCGCCCGACTGCTCGATGGCGGCTCGCTGGCCGACGGGCGTCCCTACCTGGTGATGGAGCTCGTGGAAGGCGTGCCGATCACGGCCTACGCCGACGAGCGGCGCCTGCCGGTGCCCGAGCGGCTGCGGCTCTTTCTCGAGGTCGCGGACGCGGTCCAGGCCGCCCACCGGCAGCTGGTGGTTCACCGCGACATCAAGCCCACCAACGTCCTGGTCGACGGCGAGGGACGGGCCAAGCTGCTCGATTTCGGCATCGCCAAGCTGCTCGAGGACGACCAGACCGTGACCGAGGCCGGCGATCGGGCCCTCACGCCCGACTACGCGAGCCCGGAGCAGCTGCGAGGCGACCCGATCACCACCGGCACCGACGTCTATCAGCTCGGTCTGATGCTCCGGGAGCTGCTCGTCGGCCTTCCACCCCGAGACGAGGGCGTCGAGCGCGGAGACCCGCCCACCAAGCCGAGCCGTGGCGCGCGCAAGACGATGCCGAACGTGCCCGAGCCGGCCGAGCGCGCCGACCGGCGCCGGACCACCCCCGAGCGCCTGGCCAGCCGCCTGGTTGGCGACCTCGACCTGATCGTCGGCACCGCGCTCAGGCAAGGACCCGAGGATCGGTACCGGTCGGTCGACGAGCTCGCCGCTGACGTCCGGCGTCACCTCGACGGGCTCCCGATCGCCGCCCATCCTGAATCGTTCGTCTATCGAGCCCGCAAGTTCGCCGGGCGCCATCCGCTGGTGATTCCCTCGGCGATGGCGGCCCTGGTCGGCACGGTCGCCTTCGTCTCCGTGATCGTGCTCCAGAACCGGCGCCTCGAGCGCGAGCGCGACGCGGCCGCCCGGGCGTCCGCGCGCGCCGTCGCGACCCAATCCTTCCTGGTGGAGCTGCTCCGGAGCTCCGACCCGCTCCGATCGGGGGACCGGGACGTGACCGTGGTCGAAGCCCTCCAGCGGGGCCGCGAGCGCGTCGCCGACGAGCTCGGCGATCAGCCGGAGCTTCGCGCCGCGCTGCTCGAGGCGATGGGCGCGACCTTCAGCGGGCTCGGACGTCAGGAGACCGCCGACACCTTGTTGCGAAGCGCGTTCGAGCTTTCCCGGGAGCTCTACGGAGAGATGAGCGACGAGGTCGCGGGGGTGCTCGTGGCGCTCGCCGGGAACTTCCGCCAGCGGCGGCTCTTCGTCGAGGCCGCGCCGCTCTACGACCGCGCCTACGAGATCCGGACGCGGGGCGGTACGAAGGTCGACACGAGCGTCGCGTCCATCCTCCAGGCCATGAGCGCTTCCCAGCGGGACCGTCGCCTGCCCGATTCCGCCCTGACCCTCGCGAGCCGCGCGAACGAGCTCCGGCGCCAGGCCGGCGACACCGCGAGCAGGGACTACGTGTCCACCCTCCAGACGCTCGCGTACGCCCTCCGCGGGGTCCAGCAGCTCGACAGCGCCGAGGCGGTCTACCTCGAGGTCCTCCGTCGCCTCGAACGCGACCCGTACGCCGACGTCATGGGTCACGCGCTCACCTACAACAATCTGGCCTTCACCAGGCGGAGTCTCGGCAACCACCAGGGCGCCGAGGAGGCCTATCGCCGGGCCTACGACCTGCTGCGCGAGCGCCTGGGGGAAGGGCACCCGACGGTGCTGCTGATCTCCAACAACCTGGCGGGAACGCTGGAGCTGGGCGGGAAGATCGACGAAGCCCTCGCGCTCGGCCAGCGCCGGGTCGGGGCCGTCGAGCAAGAGTGGCCGAACGGTCACTGGCGAGTCGGGTCGGCGTACCATTCGGTCGGCCGCCTGCTCGTGCGACACGACCGCTTCTCGGAGGCCATCCCCTACCTCGAAGCGGCCCTCACCAGCTACGCCGCCACCCTGGGGCCGCGACACGAGTGGACGGCGGGAGGCGAGGTGAGCCTCGCGACGGCGTTGGCCTTCGCCGGTCGGAGCGACGTCGCTCGCCGCTATCTCGCGCGCGCGGCGCGAACGATGCAGGGAATCGCGCTGTTGAGTCCGGACGCGCAGCGTGTCCTGCGGGAGGCGATGGGCCTGCTGACGAAGGGCGGCTTCGCCGCCGAGGCGGAGCAGGTCCGCTTGATGACCACCGGCGACCGCGCGCCGAAGGGAGCGGACCCAGACTGACTCGGAGTCGGTGACGGCATCGGGCCACGCCTCACGTTGAGGAAGGAGAGAGTGATCTCCTCACCCCACGGAGGACCCGGATGGACGGCTCCAGCCTGGCGCTGCTCCTGGCTACCCTTGCCCCACTTCCCGACCAGGGCACCGTCGGCCATGGCGACCGCGCGATCGGCGCGGCTGCCCGCGGCTGCACGATCACCGTCAGCGCCCACAACTCGAGCGACCTCCGCGCCGTGGTGTCGCGGGACAGCGAAGTCCGATCCAGGACCGGGCGGGATTGGACCGACTGGACCAAGCTCGGCGAGGCGATCTGGATCGGCCCGGGGACAAGGCGGAGCTGGACCTACGACGTCCCCGCCGGCTGCGGAGTGGCCCACCACTATCGCTTCCTCGTCAAGCAGTTCGACCGCCGCGATCGGATGGTCGGGCAGAAGTGGATCAGCTACCCCCCCGAGGACGCCCACGGCACGACCGAGCGCGAGTTCGCGATCGGAGACTTGGGCGCCGCGCCTCCCGGGGGCGATTGAGCTACCGGCCGGCGAAGCGAGCGCGCTCTGAACGGCCCACTGACCCGCGAAAGCGCCCCGACGGATCCTGGGTCCCGGGGGCGCAATTGGCGTGGATCGTCCACGGTGATACCATCCACCCCCGGGGCCGCCGCGCCTGTCGGTCCCGGCACCAGAGCCCGGGACCCGGAACCCGCGACCCGCCGCCAGCAAGAAACGGATGCGACTCGAAGATTGGGGATGGGACGAGCAATGGGCCGGCACCCTCGCCGACCCCGACAACGATCTTCGCCGGCTCGCGAGAGTGGTCGGCCAGGACCGGGATCGCTGGAGCGTTCAATCGGGCGCCGGAGCCGGGATCGCCCGGCTGCCTTCCGCCAAGCGGCTCGACACCTACCCGGCGGTCGGTGACTGGGTCCTGGCCGATCCCGGCCCATCCGAGTCGGATCCGCTTTCCATTCGAGCGGTGCTCCCCCGCCGATCGGCCTTCGTGCGAGCGACGCCGCTCACCGGCCTGGCCGAGCAGGTCCTCGCCGCGAACGTCGATCTCGCCTGGATCGTCCACGGGCTCGACCGCCCCTCAACCCTCGCGCGCTCGAGCGCTACCTCGCGGTCGCCTGGGAGAGCGGGGCGACCCCCGAGCTGGTGCTCACCAAGGCCGACCTCGCCCCGGACGAAGCCGCGGCCGTCGCCGAGGCCCGGCGGGTGGC
>JBFXAS010000332.1:0-4642 GCA_050184075.1 Gemmatimonadales bacterium | reverse complement strand
GCCGGTCGGGTGATCGTTCGGACTGACGACCAGACCGCCCAGCGCGCGCACCCGGGCGAGCGTTGCGCCCAGGTCGTCCACCGGAAAGTAAAACAGCCACTGGGGATGAATCGCGGGCGGGCAGGCGGTGTTGGCGATGCCGCCGACCGGCCGGCCGGCGGCGTCCCAGCTGAAGATCCGGTGACGTCCGAGCTCTGGGCCCAGATCCAGCACGTCCGTCCCCTCCCAGTCGAACAGCTCGGCGTAGAGCGCGAAGGCGGCCTCCTCGTCCCTCGCGTGGAGCAGGTGCCAGGCGACCGGCTCGGGCGCCGGGGGGTCGGCTTCGGGAACGAGTGCGAGCACCGCGCCGAACGGATCCCGGAGCGACACCGGGATCGCGTCGTCGACGGTCGGGCCAGCGGGACCGAGGAGCTGTCCGCCATCGGCCACCATGCGGCGAGCCACGGCCGCCAGGTTGGGCGTGGCCAACTGGCCGAGCCAGTGCGGCGGCGCGCCGCGCGAGCGGGCCCGCTCCGGCAGGGGCGTGGTGGAGATGGCTTCGCCGAAGAAATCGGCCCCGAAGAGCGCCGTATAGAAGCTGCGGGCGGCGGTGCGGTCGGTGGTGCGGAGCTGGTAGTGAACGAAACGTCGAGTCATCGGGTCGAGGCTCCGGGCGCGGGCCGAGGCGAGGAGGACGGGTCTGGACGCGCCCTGGCGGGGCTACGTCAGGGGTAGATCCGCACCCACGGTGACCGGGTCGCTCCGATCACCGTGCCGAGGACGAGTCCTCCGAGCACCCCGTAGCTCCCGACCTGTCCCGCCAGCTCCGCGCGGGTGAGGTCCGTGCCGCCCGCCTGATAACCGAGGTAGGCGACGAGCCCCGCGAGGATCCCGACGCCGACGCCGGTGAACAACCCGGTCCTCAGGGTCGCTCGGCCGCGGCGGCGATCCAGGGTCCTGATCAGGTCGTAGCGGAGCTCCTCGATTCCGCGGTCGGACGCGATCGCGAGTCGCCCGTCCAGGATGCCGTGAATCGAGCCGGTCCGAGCCTCGCCGGTGATGAGCACGACCCGGACCGGCTGGTCGACCGCCAGCTTCGCGGTCCATGGGGGCGGCGCCTGTCCGCTCGCGGGCCGCGGCAGCGCGACCAGGGTCCAGAGGCCCAGGCCGGCCAGTGTGCGTCGAAGGGCGGTCAGGTCGTGACTCCCGGTTCGCGGCGGTGGTGAGGACGAAGGTGGCGGCCGTGCAATAAAATGCACAGGACCGCCGGTCGCGCCAGCAAAGGCGACCGGGGTCGGTCCCGAGTAGCGTTGCTGGACCGGCTCACCGGCCGAAACAGCTCGACGATCCCATCACGGTGTCGAGCGCCACGACGAGGGCGGAGATGGCGACGATCTTCGATCCGCGGGGTCCGAGACGCACGACTCCTTCATCCGGGCCTTCGGGTCGGCAGGGCTGGCGTCAGGGCGTCGCGGGCTCGGTGATCGGATCGGGCCGCGGCCGCCGCTGGTAGAGGTCGACCAGCTCACTGAGTCTCGCGATCAGCTCGGGCGTGAGCTGCTCCCAGGAAAAGCGGAACGCCCAGTTGCCCGACTGCCGTCCGGGCAGATTCATCCGCGCCTCGCTGCCGAGACCGAGCCAGTCCTGCATCGGGATCAGTGCGGTGTCCGCCACCGAGGCGAGCGCCGCCCGGATCAGGGCCCAGTTCATCTCCTGGCCGTCGGTGGCCAGGTAGCGCTTCGCGTGGTCCCGCTCCTTCGCCGCCGCCTCCTCCGTCCGCGTCGAGTCGCCGGCACCGGTCGACTGCCACCAGCCGAGGGTGGTGTCGTTGTCGTGAGTGCCGGTGTAGACCACCCGATCGTGCGGGTAAGTGTGGGGCAGAAAGGTGTTGGGCTGGCTGTCCGTGCCGAAGGCGAACTGGAGGATGCTCATCCCCGGGTAGCCGAGCCGCTCGCGCAGCGCCTCCACCTCCGGCGTGATCACGCCGAGGTTCTCGGCCACGATCGGCAGCGGACCCAGCGCGGCGGTGAGCGCGTCGAAGAGCGCGGCGCCCGGTCCATCAACCCAGCGTCCGTCGACCGCGGTCTGTGCGTCACCCGGGACCGCCCAGTAAGCCTCGAAGCCGCGGAAGTGGTCGAGGCGGACAAGGTCGAAGAGCTCGAGCGCGCTCCGCATCCGTCGGATCCACCAGCCGTAGCCATCGGCCTTCATCCGCTGCCAGTCGTAGATCGGGTTGCCCCAGAGCTGACCGGTCGCGCTGAAGTAGTCCGGGGGCACACCGGCCTGGACCATCGGCCGTCCGTCGTCGTCGAGCTGGAACTCGCGCGGGTTGGCCCAGACGTCGGCCGAGTCGTGCGCGACGTACATCGGCAGGTCGCCCATCAACCGGACGCCGGCCTCGCGGCAGCGGTCCCTGAGGGCGGTGGCCTGGCGGTGGAACAGTGCCTGCTCCCGGCGATAGTGCTCGATCTCGCCATGGAGCCGTCTCCGCCATCGCTCGAGCGCCGCCGGGTCACGGAACGCCGCGCCGGGCTCCCAGTCCGTCCAGGCCGCGCCCTCGTGCGCGGCCTTGAGCGCCATGAACAGGGCATAGTCCTCGAGCCACCAGCGGTGCGCCGCCACGAAGGCGTGATAGTCGTCGTCCGGCTCGAGCGCCGCGGTCGCCTCGCGCAGCAGACGCTGCTTGTAGGGGATCACCCGGGCGAAGTCGACCCGATGGGATGGAAAGTCCTCGCCCTCGCCCGGCACCGCGACGAGGAGCGGGTTGCCCGCGAAGGCCGAGAAGCACTGATAGGGCGAGTCGCCGTACCCGGTCGGGCCGAGTGGGAGCATCTGCCAGATGCTCAGGCCGGCTTCCACCAGCGTGTCGACGAACCGATGGGCCTCCTTCCCGAGCTCGCCGATGCCGTTCGGGCCGGGCAGCGAGGTCGGATGCAGGAGCACGCCCGCGGAGCGGGGAAAGCGAATTGGCTCCGGGGAGGAAACCTGCCGGTTCGGACGACCTGCCATGGGCGCTCCGGGGCGTGGCTGCATCGGGATCCCGCTTCGCGGTCACCGCTGACGGCAAAGATGCACGGCTCCGGCCGCCACCGCGACGCCCGCTGCGTCGCGGTAGCGGGCCTGACCCTCCACCTGCGATGCTGGGTCAGATCAGGGTGACGAGGTAGGCGACACCCGTGGCGCCCAGGAGCAGCAGGCCGAGCCAGGACAACCCGGTCATCCAGGGGCCGGGCCGGTGCTCCGGGGCGACTCGATCCGAGCGGATCACGGTGAGATTCAGGTAGCCGAGCACGGGCGCGGTCAGGAACGAGACGATGGTCGCGAAGTCGACCATCACCGTGAGGCTGCCGGCAAACAGGACGAGCACCAGCAGCACGACCGCCGACAGCAGCATCATCGCCCCCCAGTAGTACCCGGGCCTCAGTCGCTCGGCCGATTCGGCGTTCTCCGCGCGGAGGTTGACCAGGGTCCGCTCGATCGCCCGCGGAAAGCCGTCCACCACGGCGAGAGCGGTCGAGAACATCGTGGTGAACGCCGCCACCATGACGACTGGTCGTGCCCAGGCGCCGAGCGATTGGCTGTAGAGGTCGATCAGCTGGGTCGAGAAGACCGCCCCCTGGTCGCTCAACTCGAGGCCCTCGGTGTGGAGCACCGTCGCTCCCAGGATCAGGAACCCGAAGGCCAGCACGGCCGTGCCGAGATAGCCGATCAGAAAGTCCCGTTTCGCGACGGCGACCGAGGTCCGTTGTCCGGTCGAGCGGTCCTTCGCGAGCGTCCACAGGCTGCTCCAGACCGCGATGTCGATCGGCGACGGCATCCATCCGACCAGCGCCAGGAGGAAGCCGAAGGGGACCACCGTTCCGACCAGCGATCCGGGGAGGAGCCGGAAGCTGTCGAGCTCGATCCGCGGCGCGACCGCGATCGCCGCCGCCAGCGTCGAGGCGGCGAGCAGGGCGAGGATCACCTTGGTGGCGAGATCGAGGCCCCGAAAGCGCCCGACCACCAGGATGGCCGCGCAAACGAGCAGGAGCAGGGCTGCGACCGCCGGCAGCGGCCAGGTGATGCCGAGCGCGTAGCGGAGCAGGAACGAGGTGAACATCACGATCGCGGCCGTCGCCGCCACCCCAGTGAGGGCCGTGATCGCGAGATAGAGCCAGAGCGCCCAACGCCCGATCGTGCGGTAGCCCTCGACCAGACTGGTGCCGGTCGCCGCCGCGTAGCGGGCACCGTACTCGAAGAAGGGATACTTGAACAGCAACGCGGCGAGGATCACGCCCGCCAGGCCAAAGCCCGCCATCGCGCCGGCGCGAGTGGACTGCACCAGGTGCGAGACGCCGATCGAGGATGCCGCCCAAATCAGGCCGGGGCCGAAGCTGGTCCAGAACGAGCTCTTCGCCGGGGTGGCGGACATTCGGGTCTCCGGGAAAGGCGATGGGTGGCGCAACTTTGCCGCGACGCGGCTCGTTGTGGAAGACATCCGACTCCGCGAGCGGTTGATGTCCCCTCACCCCGGCTCCACCCCACGGCGGCGATCGATCGATCGCCGAGCGGTACTAAGCTAATCCGCGACGGTGATCGCGGGAGTCGCCTGCTCCTCGGGCTTCTCTCCGGCTTACGGCAAGGCCAGGCTCTCGGCGCGGCCCGGCCTGCCGTCCGGCTCGCA
>JBFXAS010000331.1:0-4693 GCA_050184075.1 Gemmatimonadales bacterium | reverse complement strand
CGCCCCGGGCGGTCGCGACCGGCGGCGCGTTCGCCATGTTCGACGCCGAGTCGAGCCTCAATCCGGCCGCCGTCGCGTCGGTGCTCCAGTTCACCTCGCTGCTCTCCAACGCGCAGAGCTTTCGCAGCTCGACCAACCCGTTCGGCAGCGCCTCCGGCCGCGACTCGCGCTTTCCGCAGGCCACGGTGCTCGGTCCGATCGGCGGGACCAACCTCGCGGCCGCGCTCAGCATCAGCGGTTACACCGACCGCAGCTTCGCGATCGGGACCACGGACAGCATCACTCTCCGCGGCGAGCGGGTGGCCGTGTTCGACACGCTGAGCGCCACCGGCGGTCTGAGCGACTTGCGGGCGGCGCTGGCCTGGCAGGTGAGTCCGAGCTTTCACCTCGGCGCGGCCGGCCATCTGATTCCGGGCTCCAACCGGGTGCTCAACTCGCGCGCGTTCTCCGACACCGCGTACGCAGGCGCCACGGAGCTGAACGAGCTCTCCTATCTCGGCTTCGGCCTCTCCACCGGGTTCGTGGCCCGGCCCGTGAGCCGGGTGGCGATCGCGGGGCTGGTGCGGGTGGACGGCAGTCTCACCACCCGCCGCGACTCGACCGATCTCGGCTCGATCGACCTGCCCACGACCCTCGGCGGCGCGATTCGCTGGCAGCCGTCTCTCGGGCTGGTGATGGCGGGGTCGGTGCTCCGGCGGAACTGGTCCGTCGCCGACGCCGACCTCAAGGCGCAGGGCGGCGTCGGGGCGCTCAACACTACCGAGATGGCGGTCGGACTCGAGTTGATCCGCAACAACCGCAACCCGGCCCACAAGGCGATCCGCTTCGGGGCCCACTATGCCACGCTCCCGTTTCCGGTCAACTCCGGAATTCAGCCCCACGAGTACGGCCTCTCGCTTGGCACCGGTCTCCGCTTCACCGGTGGTCGGGGCGGGTTCGACCTCGCCCTCGAGCAGCTCTGGCGCTCGGACAGCGAAGGCTTCTCCGAGCGGGCGTTCGTCATCACGCTGGGTGTGAGCCTCCGGCCGTGACCGCGCCGAAGCGGGTCTACATCGAAACCTACGGCTGTCAGATGAACGTGTCCGACACCGAGCTCATGTTCGGGGCGCTGGGCAAGGCGGGCTACGACCGGACCGACGACCCCGCGCTCGCGGACGTGATGCTGGTGAACACCTGCGCGGTCCGGGATCATGCGGAGCAGCGGGTGGTTGGCCGCGTCGGCGAGCTGCAACGGCACAAGCGCGCCGGGACCGTGCTCGGGGTGGTCGGGTGCATGGCCCAGCGGCTCGGTCAGACCCTGCTCGATCGGGTGGCCAAGCTCGATCTCGTGGTCGGACCGGACGCCTACCGCACGCTGCCGGAGCTGATCGCCGAGGCGAGGGATGGGCACCGCCAGGCGGACACGGCCTTTCGCGATTGGGAACACTACGAGGACGTCCCGGCGGTGCGCGAGCCCGGACCCCGCGCCTTCGTCACGGTGCAACGGGGCTGCGACTACAAGTGCACGTTCTGCGTCGTGCCCTTCACCCGCGGGCCCGAGCGGAGCCGGGCGCAGGACGACGTGGTCCGCGAGGTTCGCCAGCTGGTCGAGGATGGGGTGAGCGAGGTGACGCTGCTCGGCCAGACCGTCAACTCGTACCAGGACGGCACGCACGATTTCGGCGACTTGCTCCGGGCGGTGGGAGCGGTCGACGGTATCCGGCGGGTGCGCTTCACGAGCCCGTACCCGACCGATTTCACCGACCAGGTGATCGCGGCCATGGCCGAGACGCCCGCGGTCTGCGAGCACGTGCACCTGCCGGCCCAGAGCGGCTCCAACGCCGTGCTCAAGCGAATGCTCCGTCGCTACACTCGGGAGCGCTACCTCGAGGTCGTGGAGCGGCTCCGCGAGGCGATGCCCGCGCTCACGATGTCCACCGATCTGATCGTCGGGTTCCCGGGCGAGACCGAGGCGGACTTCGGGGAGACCCTCGATCTGATCGAGGCCGCGGCTTTCGACGACGCCTATACCTTCCGATACTCACTCCGGGACGGCACGCCGGCCGTCAGGCTGCGCGATCGGGTGGACGAGTCGGTTTCGAGGGATCGCCTCGATCGACTGATCGCCGCGGTGCGAGCCCAGACCCGACGCAGGAATTTGCAGCGGGTGGGCGAGACCCACGAGGTGCTGGTGGAGCAGCCGGCGCGGCGGGGCGAGGCGATGCTCGGGCGGACCCGCACCAATCTGCTGGTGCTGCTGGACCTGCCGTCGACGAGCATCGGTCGTTACCATCAGGTGCGGCTGACGGGGACGACCGGGTCGACCTTCACGGGCGCGGTCGCGGCTCAACCCTCTCTGGCGGTGCTATGAAGTACAAGAACCTGGTCGAGGATCACGTCGTCGAGGCCTACGGCAAGCTCAAGTCGCACTTTCCCGAGTTCTGCGACTGCGAGATCTGCCGGGCGGACGTCGTGGTCTTCGCCCTGAACCGGCTTCCGCCCCGCTACGTCGCCACCCTCGAAGGCACGGTGGTCACCGAGGTGAGTCTCGACAAGCAGCAGGGCCGGGCCTCGATCGACGTGGCGGTGCTCGACGGCTTCAAACGGGTCGCGAGATCGCCGCGCTGCGGGCGGACGGCCAACCGGGATCGCTGAGCCGCTCCACGCCTCGCGATCGCGCTCTCGAATGGGCTCGCCACGGCGGGCCCGTTTTGCGTTGGAAAGGTGGCTCCCGGCGGTGAGCGGGTTAGGGCCCGCGCGGGCCCGGCGGCGATCCTTCACCGATGCAGCGGCCGACCCGCGCGGTGGCCCTCGCCGCCGCGCTCGCCGCCGGCACGCTGGCCGGTCTCGTCCTCGGCCCGACCTCGGTCGCGGCGGTGGTGGGCCTGAGCGTCGCCACCGGGCTCGGCCTCGGGCGACGGCTTCCGATCGCTGGCCTCCTGATCGGCGCGGCCGGACTGGGCGCAGTGCATGGCCGCCTCGGCCGGCTCGCGGAGGGGCAGACCTGCGGGTCGCGGCTACCGGCCGGCACGATCGAGCTGCGGGTGCGAGTGGAGGAGCCGACCCTCGGCAGGGCGTCGGCACGGGTCACGCCGCTCGACGCCGGGTGCCGGGGCGCGGTGCAGGTTCGCTGGTCGAGCGGCGAGCGGGTCCGGGCCGGGGAGACGCTCCGGCTTGAGGGTCGGTGGCTGCCATCAAGCCGAGCGCTGGGCGTGGCGAGCGGACTCTATGTGGCGCGCCGGTCCGAGCGGCTCGGCTTCGACCCGGGCCGGCTCGACCGCCTGCGCAACTGGCTCTTCGTCCAATCGCGGTCGCTCTACGGGACCCGCGCCGGCGTCGTCGACGCCCTGATCCTCGGTCGCCGCGGCGGGATCGATCCGTCGCTCACCAACGCGTTCGCGCGGGCCGGGCTGGTCCACATCCTCGCGATCAGCGGCTTCCACGTCGGGATCGTCGGGGGCTGGGCGCTCTTGCTGCTCCGCCTGGCCGGCGTGCCCCGGGCGCGGGCCCGGCTCGCCGCGGCCACGTTGGTGAGCTGCTACGTCGGCTTCATCGGCCTGCCGGCCCCCGCCGTCCGTGCGGCGGCGCTGGCCTGGGTGGTGACGATCGAGACGGAGCGGCAGCGGCGGCCGAGCGCGGCGTCGGTGCTGGGGGTGACCGGCATCGCCATGCTCCTGCTCGACCCGTTCGCGGTGCTCAGCATCGGCGCCTGGCTCTCGGTCACCGCCTTGGCCGGGGTCGGTGTCGCGACCCGCTGGAGCGATCGCGCGCTCTCCCGGGCCGGGCCGGTGCGGATCCTCTCGGGCTCCGTGGGCGCGACGTTAGGCACGGCCCCGGTGGCCGCGCTGGCGCTCGGCATGATCGCGCCCGTCGGAGTGCTGGCCAACCTTGCGGCCATTCCGCTCGCCGGGCTCGCGGTGCCCGGTGTGCTGGCCAGTCTCCTGCTCGGCTGGCTGGGCGGGGTGAGCGGTCCACTCGCGTCCGGCAGCGGCGTGGTGCTCGCGAGTCTGGAGGCGCTCGCCGCGTTCGCCGCCCGGGTGCCGGGGGGCGCGCTCCTGTTCGAGCCGGGCCTCCTCCCCGCCGGAATCGCCCTGGGCGTCCTGCTCCTCGCCGGCGGTCTCCTTCGCGACCGCCCCACCCGAGCCGAGGCCGGGAGACGGCTGGCATGGCTCTCCGGACTCGCGCTCAGCGGGAGTCTCGTCCTCGGCTGGTGGCGGGCGGCCGATGCGGGCAGCCGAGTGACCCTGCATTTCCTGAGCGTCGGGCAGGGCGACGCCGCCCTGGTGGAGACCTCCGGTCACCATTGGGTGCTGATCGACGTCGGGCCGCGGGACCAGGGAAGCGACGCCGGCCGGCGGGTGGTGTTGCCGTTCCTGGTTCGGCGCGGGGTCTCGAGTCTCGAGGCCGTGGTGCTCTCCCACGCGCACCTCGATCATTTCGGCGGCGCGCCGGCGCTTCTCGGGAGGGTTCGGGCACGGGTTGTGCTCGAACCCGGGCGTCCGTCGCCCGATCCGGCGTACCGCGCGCTGCTCGACCAACTGGACGTCTCCGACGTGCCCTGGTCGGTCGTCAGGGCCGGCCAGCGCTTCACGGTGGACGGGGTGACATTCGAGGCCCTGCACCCCGACACCAGCTGGAGCGGCTGGGGCGACGACCTGAACGAAGATTCCCTGGTGCTCCGAATCCGCGCCGGCAAGTTCACGGCCCTCTTCAT
>JBFXAS010000330.1:0-4732 GCA_050184075.1 Gemmatimonadales bacterium | reverse complement strand
AGCCGGTGCAGGAGTGGGGCATCAACGTGCTCCGCTGGATCCCGACCCGGAACGAGGACATCGATTGGGTGGTGGTGCCGCGGAACGAGACCGGCTACGCCTCGCGGTTCGGCCTCCTGACCGGGATCGAGGGCATCCACCCGTCGCGGCGGATCGAGATCAGCCCGTACGTGGCGACGAGCGGCACCTTCGCCGGCACGCCGGACCCCGACGACCCCTTCGATCCCGATGGGCGCTCTCTGACCGGCCGGGTCGGCGCCGACCTGAAGATGGGTCTCGGCCCGAATCTCACCCTCGACGCGACCATCAACCCCGACTTCGGCCAGGTCGAGGCCGATCCCGCGGAGGTGAACCTCACCGCATTCGAGACGTTCTTCGACGAGCGGCGCCCGTTCTTCACCGAAGGCAGTCAGCTGCTCCGTAGCAACGTCGCCGACTACTTCTACAGCCGCCGGATCGGCGGCCGCCCGCACACCCCGCTCGAGGGCGACTATCTCGACCAGCCCGCGTTCACGACCATCCTCGGCGCCGCCAAGCTGAGCGGCCAGCTCAAGGGCGGGCTCTCGATCGCGGGGCTGGCGGCGCTCACCCAGCGGGAGTCCGGCCGGGTCCACGACATCGCAACCGACGCCACCCGAGAAGCGGTCGTGGAGCCGAGAACGGCCTACGGGGTGGCCCGGGTCCAGCAGCAGTTCGGCCGGGACGCGTCGACGGTCGGCGCGGTCGTGTCGGGCATGAACCGCTGGTTCGCCGGCGACTCGACCCTCCGGTCCTCGATCACCTCGCGGGCCGTGGCCGGCGGGGTCGACTGGGTGCTCCGGTTCAGGCGGGGCGAGTACGAGCTGAGCGGCGACGTGGGCGGGAGCTACGTGCGGGGCAGCCGCGAGGCGATCCTCAGCCTGCAGCAGGCCTCGTCGCGCTATCTGCAGCGGCCGGACTTCGGCTACATGTCGGTGGACTCGGCGCGAACCAGCCTGAGCGGGTATCGCGGCCGGATCCGGTTGGACAAGAACGCGGGCAACTGGCTCTTCGGGGCCGAAGCGTCCCTGCAGTCGCCCGGGTTCGAGACCAACGACATGGGCCGGATCCAGACGGTCGACGACATCGACACCAACGCCGACGTCAACTACCGCTGGACTCAGCCGACCGACCTCTTCCGCAACGCCAGGCTGGGCGTCTTTCATCGCAGCAGCTGGAACTTCGACGGGGTCCGCACCAACACGCTGCTCGGGATCTTCTCGCGCTTCACCTGGCTCAACTTCATGAGCAGCTCGTTCAACCTCAACGTGCGACCGAGGAGCCAGAGCGACAACTTGACCCGGGGTGGTCCGCTGATGCCGGTTCCCGCCGGGATGGAGGCGAACGCGAGCCTGAACAGCAGCTTCGCCAGTCCGACCCAGTGGAACCTGTCGCTCAACCATTACCGCGACGAGCTCGGCGGTCGGCAGTGGAGGTTCCGGACCGGCCTGACGGTCCGGCCCAATTCCGCCTTGAGCGTCTCGATCAACCCGAGCTATCTCCGAGTGATCGACGCGCAGCAGTACATCACCACCCTGGAGAACGGCCCGGCCGCGACCTTCGGGTCCCGCTACGTCTTCGGCCGGATCGAGCGCTCCACCTTGTCGGCCCAGCTTCGGGTCAACTACACCTTCGCCCCGGACCTCTCGCTCGAGGTCTACGCCGAGCCCTTCGCGGCGAGCGGCAAGTACAGCCAGATCGGCGAGCTCGCGAGCCCGCGCTCCTCCGACCGGACGGTGTACGGCGAAGGCCCGACGACGGTGGTCGAGTCACCCGAGGGGCTCACCGTGACGGACAGCCGAAACGGTGAGACCTTCTTCATCGACGGCCCCGACTTCAACGCGCTGTCCTTCCGGAGCAACATGGTCCTCCGGTGGGAATGGCGTCCGGGCAGCACCCTCTTCCTGGTCTGGCAGCAGAGCCGCTCGGCCTTTTGCAGCCCGGCGGATCCCCTGGCCTGCCCCGGCGTCGAGCACCCCGGATCGCTGGTCGGGATCGGGAGCCTCCGCGACTCGCTCCGCTCCACCGGCGACAACTTCCTGGCGATCAAGGCGACGTACTGGATCGGCCTCCACTGAGGCCGAGGCCACCCGGGCGGGGCTTGCTCCGACCTGGTGGCCGCGCTACTTCCTAGCCCCGATGCGAGCATTCACCGACGAGTGGGCCCGCGCCTGGTGCGCGACCCTGAACGGCAGCGAGACCTATCGCGAGGTGGCGGCGAACTGGGAGGGCTCGGTGGCGCTGGTGGTGCGCGAGTCGGCCGATCAGCAGCCCCTGGGCGCCGTCTTCCTCGATCTCTGGCATGGCGAGTGTCGGGGCGCCCGTGAGGCGCTCGCGGCGGACCTGGACGCCGCCGCCTTCGTGCTCGAGGCCCGGCCCGCCGCCTGGCGCGCCGTGCTCGAGGGCCGCCAGGCCCCGCTGATGGCGCTGATGACCGGCCAGGTCCGACTCGCCCGCGGCGAGCTGTCCGCCCTGGTCCCGCATGCCGGCAGCGCCCGCGAGCTGCTTCGGCTGGTCGGGGAGGTGGCGACGGAGTTCCCCGACGACTGGTAGGACCGTTGCCAGGCGGCGCCCGACGCGCCACCTTTTCTCGGTCAGACACCCCCCAGCTTTCACGCACACCCACCGAGGTCAGGGCATGCTCTCCACGCGCGAGCGTCGGCGGTCTTTCATCCCCATCCTGGCGCTCGTCCTCGCGGCTCCGGTCGCGACGGCGCAACCGATCACCACGCCGGCCCAGCACTTCGGTTTCTCGATCGGCGATGACTATCAGCTGGCCACCTACGCTCAGCTCACCGAGTACTGGAAGAAGGTGGACGGGGAGTCGGATCGGGTCCGGCTGGTCTCCATCGGCAAGACCGCCGAGGGACGCGACCAATGGATGGCGATCGTGACCTCGCCGGCCAACTTCGCCAAGCTGGACCGCTATCGGGAGATCTCGACCCGGCTGGCCCGGGCGGAGGGGCTCACCCCGGAAAGCGCCCGGAGCCTCGCGAAGGAGGGCAAGGCCGTCATCTGGATCGACGGCGGCCTGCACGCGACCGAGGTGCTCGGCTCGCACCAGCTGATCGAGCACCTCTATCGGATGGCCTCGAGCAGTGACGAGGAGACGCTCCGGATCCTGGACGACGTCATCCAGCTCGTCGTCCACGCCAATCCGGACGGGATGGAGCTGGTCGCCTCGTGGTACATGCGCCGCACCGACCCCAAGACCCGGAGCACCGCGGGGGTGCCGCGACTCTACCAGAAGTACGTCGGTCACGACAACAACCGCGACTTCTACATGAACGCGATGCCCGAATCGGAGAACATCAGTCGGGTGATGTACCGCGAGTGGTACCCGCAGATCATGTACAACCACCACCAGACCGGCCCGGCCGGCGCGGTGATGTTCGCCCCGCCCTTCCGTGATCCCCACAACTACCAGCTCGACCCGATCCTGATCAGCTCGCTCAACATGGTGGGCCACGCCATGCACACGCGGTTCGCGATGGAAGACAAGGCGGGCGTGGTCCAGCGCGAGGCCGCCGGCTACCAGACCTGGTGGAACGGCGGGCTCCGGACGGCGGCCTACTTCCACAACCAGATCGGGATTCTGACCGAGACCATCGGCAACCCGACGCCGATCTCGATCCCGCTGATCCCCGACCGGCTGCTCGCCAACGGCGACGGCCCCTTCCCGATCGCCCCGCAGTCCTGGAGCTTCCGCCAGTCGATCGAGTACTCGATGACCGCCAATCGGGCGATCCTCGACTACGCCTCGCGCTACCGGGAGCAGCTGCTCTACAACAGTTATCTGATGGGGGCCTCGGCGATCGCCAAGGGCAGCCAGGACACGTGGACGATCTTCCCCCGGCGGGTCGCCGCGCTCAGGAAGGCCGCGCAAGGCGAGCCCTCGGCCACGGCCGGGAGCTTCCGCGGGCAGCGGGCGCTCAAGCCCGAGCTGTTCGATGCCTGGCTTAGGCGGCCCGAGGACCGCGACCCGCGCGGCTACGTCCTGCCGGCCGATCAGCCCGACTTCCTCACGGCGACCAAGTTCGTCAACGCGCTGATCGAGTCGGGCATCGACGTCCACTACGCCACCACGGCGTTTGTCGCCGGCGGCAAGCAGTACCCCGCGGGCTCCTACGTAATCAAGTCGGCCCAGGCGTTCCGGGCCCACGTGCTCGACATGATGGAGCCTCAGGACTATCCGAACGACCTCGCTTACCCCGGCGGCCCGCCCAAGCCGCCGTACGACGCCGCCGGCTATACCCTCGCGATGCAGATGGGGGTGGCCTACGACCGGATGCTCGAGGGCTTCGACTGCCCCTGCGTCCGGATCGGCGACGTGCTGGCCAAGCCGCCGGTGGGACGCTCGATGCCGAGCGCGAGGACTTACGCCTTGAGCCGGAAGGTGAACGACAGCTACCTGGCCGTGAACCGGCTGCTGGCCGCGGGCCAGCGGGTCGAGGTAGTCCCGGGCTCGGCCGAGATCCTGATCCCGGTCACTGGCTCCTCCACCCGGATCCTGAGCGAGCTGGTCGAGCGGATCGGGCTTCCGGTCTCCGCCGCCGGCTCGCGGCCGGCGGGCGCCACGGCGTTGGCTCCGGTCCGGATCGGGCTCTGGGACCAGGTTGGCGGCTCGATGCCCTCGGGCTGGCTCCGCTGGAGGTTCGAGCAGTACGAGTTCCCGTTCGAGCTGGTCTACGCTCCGGCGCTCGATCAGGGCACC
>JBFXAS010000329.1:0-4861 GCA_050184075.1 Gemmatimonadales bacterium | reverse complement strand
ACGAGTCGGCCCGGTCTCCTGCGAGACCGATCGGGCCCGGTTCCTGGGGCGGGGACGTACGCTTCGCGATCCGGTGGCGCTGGAGCAGGACGGCGCGCTGGCCGGCACCACCGGCGCCGTGCTCGATCCGATCTTCGCCCTCCGCACCCGGGTGCGGATCGAGCCGGGCGCGTCGGTGTCGGTCACCTTCACCACGCTGATCGCCACCAGCCGCGAGCGGGCCTTCGAGCTGGCCGGACGCTATCACGATCCCCATGCCGCCCAGCGGGCGCTCGACCTCGCGTGGACCTCGAGCCAGCTCGAGCTCCGGGAGCTCGGCCTCACGCCGGCGGACGCCACCGTCTTCCAGGAACTCGCCGGCCATCTCGTCTTCGGCAGTCCGGCCGCCCGGGCGCCGGAGGCCGAGCTGCGCCAGAATCGCGGCTCGCAGCCCCGGCTCTGGGCCCATGGGATCTCGGGTGACTGGCCGATCGTCCTGGCCAGCATCACCGCGGGGGAGGGGATCGCCACCCTCCGTCAGGTCCTCGCCGCGCACCAGTACTGGCGCCGCCGCGGGATGACCGTGGATCTCGTCATCCTCAACGCCCACGCGACCACCTATCAGGCCGAGCTCGAAGCCGAGATCGCGGCGGCCATCGCCGACCTGAGCCCGGTCGGCACCCTCGACCGCCCCGGCGGCGTCTTCCTCCGCCGACGCGACCATCTCGAGGCGACGGATCTTCTGATGATCCGGGCCACGGCCCGGGTCCTGATTCCCTGCGACAGTCGCTCGCTCGGCCGGATCGTGCAGGCGATGCGCTCGGAGCCCGACTCGGCCGGTCCCGACGCCGGCCCGCTGCCGTCCCAGCCGCGCCGCGCCGAGCGGAGCAGCGCGCCGGTGGGGGATCCGCCGTGGCGGCTGTCCGCCGAGTCGCCGGTCCCTCCCGAACCACCGGGCGGTGGTGATGGCGCCGCGGTCGCGGAGCGGGACGCCGGTGCGCCGGCCGCCCCGAGCTTCGCCAACGGCCTGGGCGGCCTCACCCCGGACGCTGACTACGAGATTCGCGTGGCCGGCGATCGGCTGCCGCCCGCGCCCTGGGTCAACGTGATCGCCAACCCCCACGGCGGCTTCATCGTGAGCGAGCGGGGCGCCGGGTTCACCTGGGCAGAGAACAGCTACTTCTTCCGAGTCACGCCGTGGCACAACGACCCCGTCGCCGATCCGCCCACCGAGGTGATCTACCTCCGCGACGAGGCGACCGGCGAACTCTGGTGCCCGACCCCCGCGCCGGTGCGGACCGAACGCCCGTACACCATCCGGCACGCGCCCGGCGCGTCGACCTTTCGGCATCGGCATCACGAGATCGCGACGCACCTGCGACTCGGCATGGCGCCGGACCGTGCGGTCAAATGCGCGGTGCTCGAGATCACCAACCGGGGCACTGCTCCGCGCCGGCTGACCATGACCGCGTATGCGGAATGGACCCTCGGCGTCCGGCGGGAGCGAACCCAGGCGCACGTCCTGACCCGGTTCGAGGCGGAATCGGGTGCGATCTTCGCGCGGAACTCGTTCGATCCCCAGTACGCCGAGTGGGTCGGGTTCCATGCCATCAGCGAGGCGGTGACCAGTCACACCGGAGACCGGCGCGAGTTTCTCGGCCGGAACGGGACCCTCGGCGCACCGAAGGCGCTCGCGGCGCTCGCCGGCGAGGTCGGCAGTTTGAGCGACACCACCGGAGCCGGCCTCGACCCCTGCTCGGCGCTCCAGTGCGATCTGGTCCTCGCGCCGGCGGAGACCCGGCGCGTCGTCGTGCTGCTCGGTGCCGCGCCCGATGCCGCCCAGGCGAGGCAGGCGATCGCCGACTGCCTCGCCCCGGCGCGCGCCGTCTCCGCCCTCGCGGCGAGCGCCGCGGCCTGGGACACCCGTCTCTCCCAGATCACGGTCCGGACGCCGGATCCTTCGTTCGACGCGATCCAGAACCGCTGGTCGCTCTATCAGGCCCTCGGCTGCCGGATGTGGGCCCGGTCGGGCCTCTATCAGAGCAGCGGCGCCTACGGCTTTCGCGATCAGCTGCAGGACGTGATGGCGTTCGTCTACGCCGAGCCCGGGATTGCCCGCGCGCACATCCTCCGGGCCGCCGCGCGCCAGTTCCTCGAGGGCGACGTGCAGCACTGGTGGCATCCCGAGACCGGCCGGGGCGTCCGGACCCGATTCTCCGACGACCTGGTCTGGCTGCCGTATGTCGTCGATCACTACCTCCGCGTTACCGGCGACCGCTCGGTCCTCGCCGAGCAGGTCCCGTTTCTCCGGATGCGCGAGCTCCGGCCCGACGAGCACGAGGTGTACGACCTCCCCGAGGTCGCGGCCGAGCGGGCCACGGTCCACGAGCATTGTGTCCGGGCGCTTCGGCGGGCGGCCACCACCGGTGCCCACGGTCTGCCCCTGATCGGCGGCGGCGACTGGAACGACGGGATGAACCGAGTGGGAAGTGAAGGGCGGGGCGAGAGCGTCTGGCTCGCGTGGTTCCTGATCGCCACCCTGCGGAGCTATGCCGTGCAGGCGGAGCACCAGGGCGATCGGCCCCTGGCGGACGAGTTCCGGGGCCGGGCCGATCGCTACGCGCTGGCCGTCGAGGCGGAAGGGTGGGACGGCGCCTGGTATCGCCGGGCCTACTTCGACGACGGCACTCCCCTTGGCTCACACACCGGCGACGAATGCCGGATCGACTCGCTGGCGCAGAGCTGGAGCGTCATTTCGGGCGCCGGCGATCCGCAGCGCCAGGCGCAGGCCATGGAGGCGGTCGAGCGGCATCTGGTGCGCGATGAGGCGCGGCTGATTCAGCTGCTCGACCCGCCCTTCGACGCGACCCCGCACGATCCGGGCTACATCAGGGGCTATCTCCCGGGCGTTCGCGAAAACGGGGCCCAGTATACCCACGCGGCGCTCTGGGTCGTGCTGGCCACCGCGCTTCGGGGCGATGGCGACCGGGCGTTCGAGCTCTATCAAATGCTCAACCCGCTCACCCACACCCGAACCCCGGCGGAGGTCGAGACCTACAAGGTCGAGCCCTACGTCGTCGCGGCCGACGTGTATACCGCGCGGGGTCGTCTCGGGCGGGGTGGGTGGACCTGGTATACCGGCTCGGCCAGCTGGATGTACCGGGTCGGGTTGGAGTCGATTCTCGGCCTGACCAAGCGGGGCGACAGCCTCGCGTTCAAGCCCGCCGTGCCGGCTCATTGGCCGGAGTTCTCTCTCGTCTATCGGCATGGGCGGAGCAGCTATTCCATCGTGGTGCGCCATCCGGCCCGGGTCACGCCGGACTCGGCCGAGGTGGTGCTTGACGGACGCCGGCTGGCCGGGTCGTCGATTCCGCTGGTGGACGACGGCGGCCGCCATGAGGTCGTCGTGTGGGGCCTTCCCTGCGACTGAGGCTCCTGTCACACCTGAGCCCTGGCTTGGAGTTGGCCTGTCGTGGGCCGGACTGGCGCCACCCGGTGCCGCTCCCTACCATTGGAAATGACTACCCCTCTCTTCGTCCGACCGGCTCTCGCCGCCGTACTGCTGGCTGGCGTGACCGCCGCCGGCACCGCCCAGGCCCCGAGCGACTCGGCCCGCCGCACCGCCCCGAACTCGGACCTCCCGCTGATCCCGAGCCGGCCCCTCAAGTTCTCGACCGACGAGGGCACCTGGCTCTCCCTCGACCTCTCGGCCGACGGCCGGACGATCGTGTTCGATCTGCTGGGCGACATCTACACGGTTCCCGTCGCCGGCGGTGCTGCGACCCGGATCACCAGCGGCTCGGCGTTCGACGGGCAACCCCGTTTCTCGCCGGACGGGAAGACGATCGTGTTCGTCAGCGATCGGTCGGGCAGCGAGAACATGTATCTCATGGATCCCGACGGCGGGAATCTCCGGCCCCTCACGCGCGGGGCGAACCAGGCCTACGTCTCGCCCGACTGGACGCCGGACGGCCAGTACGTCGTGGTCTCCCGCAGCAATGACCTCTGGCTCTATCACCGCAACGGCGGGAGCGGCCTCCGGCTCACCGGCAACGCGCCGGCGACAGCCACCGGCCGCGGTGGCGGCAACGCGCCGGCCAACTTCATGGGCGCGGCGGTGAGTCCCGACGGCCGCTACGTCTACGCCAGCGCCCGGACCGGCCCGGCCGGCTACAACCAGATGATGGGCACCACCCAGGTGGTGATGTACGACCGCGAAACCGGTGACGTCTCCCCGCGGTCGCTCAACCTCGGCACGGGGTTCCGTCCAGCCGTGAGCCCCGACGGCAAGTGGCTCGCGTACGGATCGCGCCGGATGGCGGTCACCGGCCTCAAGATTCGCGACCTCGCCACCGGCGACGAGCGCTGGCTCGCCACCGAGATCCAGCGCGACGACATCGAATCGCGGGGCTCGCGCGACCTCCTGCCCGGCTACTCCTGGACCCCGGATTCGAAGGGCATCGTCCTGGCCCACCACGGCAAGATCTGGCGGGTCGACCTCGCGACCGGCCGGCAGACCCAGATTCCGTTCACCGCCGAAGTGGACCAGCTGATCGGCGACCTGGTCCGGTTCGAGTATCCGGTCAACGACTCGGTCCTGACCGTGCGCCAGATTCGCGGCGCCCGGCCCTCGCCGGACGGGCGGCGGCTCGCGTTCACGGCCCTCGATCACCTCTGGCTGATGGACCTGCCGTCCGGCACCCCGAAGCGGCTCACGACCTCGACCGACGGGGAGCACCTGCCGGTCTGGTCGCCGGACGGGAAGTACCTGGCCTACGTGAGTTGGAACGAGGACGGCGGCGACATCTGGCGGATCGCGGTCGACGGCGGGCGCCCGGAGAAGCTCACGACCCAGCAGGCCTACTACGACGAGATCATGTAT
>JBFXAS010000328.1:0-4861 GCA_050184075.1 Gemmatimonadales bacterium | reverse complement strand
CCGAGAAGCTGTAAGCCGTGCGCCGATCCAGATACGGATCGAGGAAGATGACGAGGTGCTCGGCATTGCCGTACTGGTCCCGGCGGCTCAGCGCTCTGGGAATCTGAGTCGGATCCCGGTGCAGCAGCCGGGCGCCGACGTAGAGCGCCTCGCCGTCATAGGCGAAGGCCACCTCGGTCCGCTCGCTCGGCTCGCCGAACTCGACCGGCTCCTTCTGGCGGAAGTCGGTGATGAAGGTGGCGGCGGCCCAGACCGCTTCGCTGAGCCGCCCATCGACGTCGACGGCCCCGTTGTCCACCCGCCCGGCATGGGCCCGCTTGAGCGGCACTCCGGTGTCGTGGCCCTGGGCCCGAATGCCGGCAGGGAAGAGCAGCAGCGCCCCCAGCGTCGCGATGGCGCTCGCCGTGCCTCGGTTGACCCACTGCCTCATGCCGATCTCCCCTGCAAGGTCCACGCGAGCTGCCATCGGCGCCCGGTGCTGTGGGCGTCCGCGCCGGCCAGCTCGGCGATGCTGGGCAAAGAAAAGGGCCGCGA
This sequence comes from Gemmatimonadales bacterium, assembly GCA_050184075.1. Taxonomy (GTDB): domain Bacteria; phylum Gemmatimonadota; class Gemmatimonadetes; order Gemmatimonadales; family GWC2-71-9; genus SHZU01. The sequence goes on along the minus strand of JBFXAS010000328.1, from coordinate 4,327 downwards.
CCCCGCGGCCCTGCCCACGATACGGGCCCCACCGACGCTCGGTTTCGGGCCCACCGCCACCTCGATCCGCGACCGTGCAAGATATATTGCCGAGACCTCCCCGTCTCGTTCCACCGCCCGTCGGAGGGCCGCATGACCGATCTCGCCACCACGCCGATCCGGGCCCCCCGCGGCCGGGAGCGATCCTGCCTCGACTGGCCCCAGGAAGCCGCCCTCCGGATGCTGATGAACAACCTCGACCCCGAGGTGGCGGAGCGGCCCGAGGAGCTGATCGTCTACGGCGGCGGCGGGAAGGCGGCTCGCGACTGGAGCGCCTATGAGGCCATCGTCCGCACCCTCCGCCGACTCCGGAGCGACGAGACGCTGCTGGTGCAGAGCGGCAAGCCGGTCGGCGTCTTCAGGACTCACGACGAGGCGCCCCGAGTGCTGATCGCCAACGCCAATCTGGTGCCCCGCTGGGCTACCTGGGACGAGTTCCGGCGGCTCGACGCGATGGGGCTCACCATGTACGGTCAGATGACGGCCGGCTCGTGGATCTACATCGGGACCCAGGGCATCCTCCAGGGCACCTACGAGACCTTTGCCGAGTGCGCCCGGACGCACTTCGGCGGCGACCTCGCCGGCCGACTGGTGGTGACCGCGGGCCTCGGCGGGATGGGGGGTGCCCAGCCCCTGGCGGCCACGATGAACGGCGCCGCCTTCCTCGGCGTCGACGTCGACGCATCCCGGATCGAGCGCCGGGTAGCCACCGGCTACTGCGACCGCCTGGAGACGGATCTCGACGTGGCGCTCGAGCTGGTGCTCCGAGCCAGGGCCGATCGACGAGCCCTCTCGGTGGGGCTGGTCGACAACATCGCCGCGGTGCTGCCCGAGCTGGTGCGGCGCGGGGTCGCGATCGACGTGGTCACCGACCAGACCGCCGCCCACGACCTCCGGGTGGGCTACATCCCGCTCGGGCATTCACTCGAGGCGGCGGCCGAGCTCCGGGAACGCGATCCGAAGGGCTACGAGGAAAAGGTCCTCGACTCGATGGTGGTGCACGTCGAGGCGATGCGCGCCCTTCAACGAAGCGGCGCCGTGGTGTTCGACTACGGCAACAACCTCCGCGGCCACGTGGCCGACCGGCGGGGGCTCACCGCTGCGTTCGAGATCCCGGGGTTCGTCCCGGAGTTCATTCGGCCGCTCTTCTGCCGCGGCGCCGGACCGTTTCGCTGGGTCGCGCTCTCCGGCAACCCGGCGGACATCGCCGTCACCGACGACGCGGTGCTGGAGACCTTCCCGGAGAACGAGGCGCTCGCCCGCTGGATCCGGCAGGCCCGCGCCAAAGTGCACTTCCAGGGGCTGCCGGCGCGGATCTGCTGGCTCGAGTACGGCGAGCGGGCCATCATGGGCGAGCGCTTCAACTGGCTGGTCGAGAAGGGCAAGGTCGAGGCCCCGATCGTGATCGGGCGCGACCACCTCGATACCGGATCGGTCGCCTCGCCCAATCGGGAGACCGAAGGGATGAAGGACGGCTCCGACGCGATCGCCGACTGGCCCCTGCTCAACGCCATGCTCAACACCGCCTGCGGCGCGAGCTGGGTCTCGCTGCATCACGGCGGCGGCGTCGGGATCGGCTACTCGCTCCACGCCGGGATGGTGGTCGTCGCCGACGGCACCGAGCGGGCCGGTCGCTGCCTCGCCCGGGTGCTGACGGCCGATCCGGGGAGCGGCGTGATGCGGCACGCCGACGCGGGCTACGACGACGCCATCCGGGTGGCCAGGGAGCGGGGCGTCGACCTGCCCATGCTCGAGGCCCCCGCCGACCGGCGTTAGGCCGGCCCGGCTCGAGCCGGGCCTCCGCCGTCACAGCGATGCCAGTCCTCTCCAACATCCGGACGCTCTATCAGTGCCGCGCCGAGGGCGGTCAGGCCGCGGTCCATCCGATCGAGGACGCGGCGCTCGCATGGGAAGGCGGTCGGATCCGCTGGGTCGGCCCACGGCGGGAGCTGCCTGCCGAGCTTGCGGCAGCGCCTCGCTGGGACGCCGCCGGCGGGATCGTCGTCCCGGGCCTGGTCGACTGTCATACCCACCTGGCCTTCGGCGGTTGGCGCTACGACGAGTTCGAGCGGCGGATCCTGGGCGTCTCCTATCTCGAGATCGCCCGGGCGGGCGGAGGCATCCGTTCCACGGTGGCCCGGACCCGCGACGCCGCGACGCCCTGGCTGGTGGAGCGTTGTCTCGGTCACCTGAACGAGATGGGGAAGCTCGGCGTCACCACCGTCGAGGCGAAGAGCGGGTACGGCCTCTCGCTGGACCAGGAGCTCAGGCTGCTCGAAGTCTACCGCTCGGTGGCGCGCCGCGCGCCGCAGCGGCTGGTGGCGACACTGCTCGGCGCCCACGTGGTGCCGCCGGAGTACCAGGGCCGCCGCGGGGACTACGTCCGATTGGTCGCCGAAGCGATGATCCCGGCGGCGGCTGACCGCGGGCTCGCGAGCTTCTGCGACGTCTTCGTCGAGGACTCGGCCTTCTCGATTCAGGAGGCCCGGTTGATTCTCGAAGCCGGGCAGCGGCACGGGCTCGGTGCCAAGCTCCACGCCGACCAGCTCAGCTGGGGTGGTGGGGCGGAGCTGGCCGGGGCGCTCGGCGCCGTCTCGGCCGACCATCTCGAGCGGATCAGCGACGCGGGCATCGAGGCGATGGCCGAAGCCGGGGTGGTCGCCGTGAGCCTGCCGCTCGCGAGCCTGTATCTCCAGCAGCCGCCGCTCCCGGCCCGTCGGCTGCTGGAGGCGGGGGTCGCGGTCGCCGTGGCGACCGACTTCAATCCGGGCTCGGCGCCCAGCTACCACTTGCCGCTCGCGATGACGCTCGCCGCCACGCTGCAGCGGATGACGCCGGCCGAAGTGCTCAAAGGCGCCACCCTGGTGGCCGCCGGGGCGCTCGGTCTCGAAGTGGAGGTCGGCTCGCTCGAGGCCGGCAAGCGGGCGGATTTCGCGCTGCTCGACGCGGAGTCGGTGGAGCACTGGCTCTATCACTTCACCGCGTCGGCGTGCCGCCTGACCGTGTGCGACGGGAACGAGCTTGCGCGGCGCAGCGTGTCGTAACGACGACGACACGACGTTCCGCCCTGTGTCACTTCGACGCGTACCATTCGGCGCGCGAAATTCCATCCCTTTGTGTCCCAAGGGTTTGCGTGATTCGACCCCGGCGGCGCGGCTGTTGCGAAAGGCCGCTGGCGCAGTACTGGAGCCAGAAGCCGTTGCGCCTTGCGATGTTAGCTGACGACCGGCATCTTGTATTCCGTCCGGGATGCAAAGCAGAGCAGGCGGCGGCCCGTGGGTCGTCGGCGCTTTCGGTTGGAGGTCAGACGCACCTGCACGGCGCAGGGGACGTCGCCCTGCTTCCGGCTCCACGAGGTACGCTTCGTCATTGTCCCAACACTACATCGGGGGATCGATGGACAAGTATCGCAGGATCCTCGGCCTGGCCCTGGTGGGTCTCGCGGCGCTGCCGGCACTGGCAGCGGCGCAGACGCGCCAGATCTCCGGGCGGGTCACCAGCAGCGGCGCCGGCACGCCGGTCGCCAACGCCGTCGTCGTCGTGGTCGGCTCCACGACCTCGACCCAGACCGACGCGGAGGGCCGCTACCAGATCGCCGCGCCCAACGCCGAGACCAGGCTCTCGGTCCGGGCCATCGGCTTCACCCGGAAGGACGCGATCGTCCCGATGGGGCAGACCACGGTCGACTTCGTCCTCGACGCCGACGTCTTCCGGCTCGAGGAAGTGGTCGTCTCGGGCCAGGCGACGACGGTCGAGCGGAAGAACCTGACCACGTCGGTCGGCTATGTCTCGGGTGAGGACGTCGCCAAGGTGGCGTCCCCTTCCATCGAGAGCGCGCTCTACGGCAAGCTCGCGGGCGTGAACATCCAGGGCAACGGTGGCGCGCCGGGCGGCGGCATGCAGCTGCAGGTCCGGGGCAACAACACCCTCCTGGGCAACTTCGATCCGCTCTACGTGGTCGACGGCGTGATCTACTCGAACGCCCGCATCCTGGGCGGCCGCTCCGCGATCGACCGCGGCGCGAGCATCCTCGAGGACGATCCGGCCAACCGTCTGGCCGACCTGAACCCGGCCGACATTCAGAGCATCGAGGTGCTGAAGGGCGCCGCGGCCGCCGCGATCTACGGGTCGAAGGCCGCCTCCGGGGTGGTCGTGATCAAGACGATCCGCGGCCAGTCGGGCGCGCCGTCGGTCAACATCTCGCAGCGCTTCGGGACCTTCGATCTCTTCCGCGAGTACAAGCCGCACTGCTGGGCGAGCGTCGCGGAGGCGGTCGACGCCTACGGCT
>JBFXAS010000327.1:0-4970 GCA_050184075.1 Gemmatimonadales bacterium | reverse complement strand
AAGCCGCCGGCAAGACCGGCGCGGTCGAGCGGATCACGCTCCGGATCGTTCAGCTCCGCGATCTCGCAGGCAATCTCCACACCATCCCCTGCGGGCAGATCACCACGGTCACCAACCGCACGGCGGAATGGTCCAGGGCCGTCGTCGACGTCGACGTCGGCTATGGTGAATCGATCGACCGGGCCCTCGAGGTGTTCCGCGACGAGGCTGCCCGCCTGGCTGACGACCCCGAGTGGGAAGAGCGGGTCGACGGGGTCCCGGAGATCTTCGGCGTGCAGCAGCTCGGCGAGAGCGGGGTCACCGTCCGGACCGTGATCCGCACCCCGCCCGGACAGCAGTGGGGGGCCGCTCGCGAGTTCCGCCGGCGGATCAAGAACCGCCTCGACCAGGAGGGGATCGAGATCCCCTTCCCGCAGCGCACCGTCCACGTCCGCCACCTGGGCGCCCAGCCGGGCCAAGGGGAATGACCCTCCGCCTCTACAATACGCTGAGCCGCGAGGTCGAGCCGTTCGCGCCCCTCGCGCCGCCCCGGGTCACCGTCTACTCGTGTGGGCCGACGGTTTGGAACTACGCCCACATCGGGAACTTCCGGACCTTCATCTTCGTGGACCTGCTCCGGCGCTGGCTCGAGGCCAGCGGGTTCTCGGTCTTCCACGTGATGAACCTGACCGACGTGGACGACCGGATCATCAAGGAGGCGACCGCCAAGGGCGTCGGGATCGACGCCCTGGTCTCGCCCTATATCGATGCCTTTCGCGAGGATTGCGAGTACCTCCGGATCCGGCCCGCGCACGCTCAGCCCCGAGCCACCGAGTTCGTCCCTTCGATGGTCGCGCTGGTGCAGGGGCTCCTGGACAAGGGCGTGGCCTATCGGGGCGAGGATGGGTCGGTCTACTTCGCGATCCAGCGCTTCCCGGCCTACGGGCGGCTGTCGCGGCTCGACACCCGGGAGCTCAAGACCGGCGGGAGCGGCAGGGTCTCGAGCGACGAGTATTCGAAGGAGAACGCGCAGGACTTCGTGCTCTGGAAGGCGGTGCGCCCGGAGGATGAGACCGTCGGCGCCGCCTGGGATGCTCCCTTCGGGCGGGGACGGCCGGGCTGGCACCTCGAGTGTTCGGCGATGGCCCTGTCCCTGATCGGGGAGAAGTACGGCGCCAAGGTGCTCGACATCCACACCGGTGGGGTCGACCTGATCTTTCCGCACCACGAGGACGAGATCGCCCAGAGCTGCGCCTACACCGGCGAGTCGGCCTTCGCCCGCTTCTGGCTTCACGGCGAGTTTCTCCAGATTCGGGGCGCCAAGATGTCCAAGCGGTTCGGGAACATCGTCACCGCCCGGGCGCTTCGGGAGGACGGCGTGGACCCCGGCGCCATCCGGCTGCTGATCTGCCAGGCGCATTATCGTCAGCCGCTCGACCTGACCGACGAGGCGCTCGAGGCCGCTCGCGAAGGCTCCCGGCGCCTGGGCGAGCTGGACCGGCGGCTCGGCGACCGGCCGGGGGCCTCCGACGAGCTCGCGTCCCTGGCAAAGGACACTGACGCGAAGGTCGCCGCGGCGCTGGACGACGACCTCAACGTCCCGCGCGCGATGGGACAGGTGTTCGAGTTCGTTCGCGACGCGAACCGTCTCCTCGACCGGGGCGAAAAGGCCGATCCGGCGGCCGTCTCGCTCTGGGAACGGTGGACCCGGACCCTGTTCGACGTGCTGCCCTCGGCTCGAGAGGCGGACGCCGACCTGATCGCTCGGGTCGAAGCGCTGCTGGCGGAGCGGGCAGCCGCCAAGAAGAGGCGCGACTTCGCTCGCGCGGACACGATTCGGTCGGAGCTGCTGGCGCTCGGGGTGGTCGTCGAGGACACCCCCGCCGGCACCAAGTGGCGCCTGGCCTGACGGGCCGCCGCCTCCGACCGGATCAAAACTCAAACCTCCGAGGAGGACCGTATGAGCTCCATCGTCAAGGTCATCGAGGTCATCGCTCAGTCGAAGAAGGGCTTCGACGACGCGGTCCAGAACGCCGTCACCGAGGCGTCGAAGACCGTGAAGGGCATCAAGTCGGTCTGGGTCGACAACCTGAGCGCCGAGGTCGAGGACGGGAAGGTGACGCGCTACCGGGTCAACGCGAAGCTGTCTTTCGTCGTGTCGGACGGTCGCTGATCCTCCGACTCGCCTCAGGGTCGATTCATCTCGCGTTCAGGGGTCGAATGGCAAATTGGTAGTCCGGGTTGGTCGAAGCCGCTGAGTTCCGCGGCCTGGCTGGGCGGCCCACCCGACACAACGCGGCAGGCGCCGGACCCGAAGCAGCGCCGCCGCCATAGATAGAGCCCGAGGTGGAGGAGCAATACCGCCTCGGGCTCTCGTTTACCCCCTGGGCTGGATCCGTTCCCCTTCCACCGCTGTCGCGCCGGTCTTCCGGTCACGCCCGACCCCTTTCTCCCGTCCCCGCCGCCAGCCAGCCCCGCCCCCGAGGCCGCCGCGGTGCAGGCACCCCGACAGGAGGCGCCTGCCGGGCCCGCGCCCTGGGAAGGGACCCCGAGCATCGGGCTCCAGGCCGGGACGCTCGGCTCACCCGGGAACCGTAAGCTCCACAAGCTGGATCCGGGGCCGGCGCTCCGGTCGATCCGGGTGCCCGTCCTGGCGCTCTACGGCGCGCGCGACCGACAGGCACCCCCGGAACCCGCCCCCGAGGCGCTGCGAGCCGCGTTGGGTGGGGCGGCAAGACGCCACGATCCGGGTGCTGGGGGGGCTCAACCACCCCTCCGGCACGCCGAAACCGGGTTGATGGACGGGGTTGCCTGGTCTGGAAGAGAGCTTCGCGACCGAGGCACTCGACGCCATCTCGGGTTGGCTCGCCGAGTGGACGGCCTGACGGCCGGGGCCGGCCTCCGGGCCGTCGGGAGGCCGTCCGGTCGGGTCAGACCGCTACGTGGGGCGCTTGCCGCTCGAGCAGCCGGCCGATGGCCGTCATCTCCTCGACCACCAACTCGAGGGTGTCGTCCAGGCTGAGTAGCCCGATCAGGCCGCCGTCGGCTCCAGTCACCACGAGCCTCCGGATTCCCGCTCGGGACATCTTCTCCAAGGCATCCTCGATCGGGGCCTCGTCGGTGATGGAGATCGCCGGGGCCGACATCACCTCCGCAACGGGGGTCGCGTCGGGGTCGAGGCCCTGGGCCAGGCAGCGGATGGTGAGGTCTCGGTCGGTGACGACGCCCGTCGGGGTGTGGCTGGACGGGTCGAGAACCACCAGGGTGCCAACGCCTTGGGACGCCATTCGCTGGGCGGCCGTGCGAACGGCCTCGCTCGCGACCGCCGTCGCGACGACTCGGGTGCAAATCCTACCGGTGAGCATTGGGATCGCCTCCTGCAGGGGGTCAGGCCAAAGCTGGGCCCCCCGCACTGAACCCGGACTGAACCCGTCGTGAAGAGGTGGTGTTCGAGGCGACGCGGCCCGGGCCGCTGTTTCCTATCCGCCGCGGCCGATCGGATCCACGGTACTGGCCCGGAGGCCCAGCCGCCCAGGCGTCGCGACGAACCGCACGGCCTGGCCGACCCCGAGTCGATCGAACCGGTCATTCAGCACGCTGGCGCGATCGAAGTAGATCTCCTCCTGGTCGGGACCGGCGATGAAACCGCAACCCTCGAACGGCGAGAGGCGAACCACTCGGCCACGGGCCGAGCCTTCGGTGGGAGCCTGAGGGTCCCGGTGGCGACGGGCGTAGTCCTGCACTTGGCGCTTGGCGGCCTTGAAGGCCGTTCGCACCGCTACCATCAGATCAGGGTCCAGCTGCCGTGCCGCGACCAGCTCCTCCAGCGCTGCGGTCACCCGGATTCGGGCCTGGTACTGGATGGGGCTCCGATCGAGCGAGCGGTGAGGCGCGGTGACCCGCACCTGGATGCCGAGGAGCCGGCGGGCGAAGCCGGCCAATCGGCGAGCCTCGCGCTCGACCACGGCTCGCTGGCGCGGGCTCATCAGACCGTCCTTGTCGACGACCTCGATGGGTGGCGTGAATCGGACCTCGCAACGCTTGGGCCCAGGCGCAGCGGTACGGTGGCCTCGGCGCCGCACGGAAGGCTTTGCGGAACGTGCCATGATCGACCTCCGAAGGGCGAGCAAGGGTGGTCGGAGTACTCCCAGGGCGGCCTGGTGGGCGCGTCCCTACCCTTTGCGGGCGTCCGGCCCCTCGCGGTCGGGCTCGGCCTCGCCCTCAAAGACGCCGTGCTGGTAGGCGATGCCCCTGAGGGTGGCCTCGTCGAGCCCCCGGAAGAACTCGGCAAGGGCGTAGGTCGGGCCGCTCGGGCCGGTGGTGGTATAGCTGCGCTGAAGCACCCGCAGGATGCCCCGGACCAACTCCTCCCGGACCTCCTCGCCAAGCGGGCCTGCCTGGGGATTCCTGGTCATCGGTTGCTGCCTCCTTGTCACCCTTAGTCTCGCCCCGGTCGGCTGAACCCGGGCTGAAACGGCCTTGAAGGCTGGCGTGGCCGGATTGGGGAGGGGGCCGCCCGGTCGCCCGGAATCGGGCTTCTGAGGGTGTTGACCGGACCCGTAAGTCCTAGTATCATAAGAATCTGTCGAATCTGCGGACTTGTCCGCTGGCGTAGCTCAACTGGTAGAGCAGCTGATTTGTAATCAGCAGGTTAAGGGTTCGAGTCCCTTCGTCAGCTTGGGGGGTCAGCAGAGGCAGTGACACCGACACGGAACCCCGCTCGACGAGCGGGGTTCCGTTTCCGCGCCGGGGCGAATCGTTAGGCGCGTAGCGGTCCGGGGTGGGGTGGCCGAGTGGCTAATGGCAGCAGACTGTAAATCTGCCGGGCTTACGCCCTACGTAGGTTCGAATCCTACCCCCACCATGGGAAGGCAGCTCGAGCGGCGAGTGCGGGAATCAGATGCGGGTGTAGCTCAGTTGGTAGAGCATCAGCCTTCCAAGCTGAGGGTCGCGGGTTCGAGTCCCGTCGCCAGCTTGAAGGAGTCGCGGGC
>JBFXAS010000326.1:0-5068 GCA_050184075.1 Gemmatimonadales bacterium | reverse complement strand
GCCGGACGACAGCGGCAAGGCCCAGATCTGGATCCTGCCGCTCGCGCTGGGCGGCGAGGCCGTGATGGTCACCACGGCCAAACGCGGCGTGCGGCAGCTCGCCTGGCGGCCCGACGGGGGGGCGCTCGCCTTCGTCTCCGAGGACGAGCCGCCGGCGCGCGAAGGCACGGAGCGCCATAACAAGTCGTTCGTGGTCGAGCGGAACGACTACCTGGCCAGCGCCGCGCCGCTCTCGCGGCACATCTGGACGGTGCCCTCCGACGGTGGCGACGCGACCCGGCTCACCTCGGGAGCGTGGAGTCTGGCGAGCATCTTCGAGCTGCCGGTCCAATGGTCGCCGGACGGGGCCACGATCTACTTCGTCAAGCAGGCCGGGCCCGGCACCGGCCACTGGTATACCGCGGTGCTCGGCGCGGTGACCGTGGCGACGGGAGCCGTGCGCGACGTCGGGCCCTTCGGCATGGATCCGACGCCGTCCGCCGACGGCCGCTGGGTGGCCTATTCGGGGCCGCGCGGCAAGGTGCCGGAGTTCACCACCCACGGGATCTACGTGTTGCCGGCTGCGGGCGGAGCGCCGGAGCTGCAGAGCGACATCGACGTCACCTTCTGGGAGCCAAGATGGCTCGACCAGACGACCCTGCTCCTCTGCGGCGATCAGGGCACCCGCACCCGGCTCTGGGTCAAACCGTTAGGCGGCCGCTCGACGCCGATCGAGACGGGCGCGCTCCATCCCTCCTGCTCGTCGCTCGACGTCGGCGCGTCGGGCGCGATCGCGATGGTGGCGAACGACGGCGCGGCCCCGGCCGAGCTCTATTGGCTGGATCGGCCGGGCGCCACGCCCCGGCGGCTCACCGACCTGAACCGCTGGATCGGCGAGTACGCGATCGGCCGCTCGGAGGGCGTGAGCTGGAAGACGGACCGGTTCACGGCGGACGGCGTGCTGACGTTCCCGCCCGACGCGGCGCCCGGCGCCAAGCTGCCGCTGGTGCTCAACATCCACGGCGGCCCGATGGGACAGTCGATCACCGACTTCCAGCCGCTGTCCCAGCTGCTCGCCGCCGAGGGCTTTCTGGTCTTCCAGCCCAACTATCGCGGCTCCACCGGGCTCGGCAACGCCTATCAGAGCGCGGTGATCGGCGACGCGGGCGACGGACCGGGCCGGGACGTGATGGCCGGCGTGCGGACGCTGATCCAGCGGGGCATCGTCGACACCACCCGGATGGGCGTCTCGGGGTGGAGCTACGGCGGCTACATGACCACCTGGCTGATGAGCCACTATCCGGTCTGGGTCACGGGCATGGCCGGGGCGGCGGTGACCGACTACGCGGACGGCTACTACCTGGCTGACTACGGTCCTTCCTTCGGCGCGGCCTGGGGCGGGTCGCCGTTCAAGCCGCCCTACGATCGGATCGTGCGGGAGCAGAGCCCGATCACCTACGCGGGCCGGATCAAGGCGCCGATGCTGATTCTGGCCACCACGGGCGACGCCCGGGTGCCGGTGGTGCAGTCGTACAAGCTCTACAGCGCGCTCAAGGACTTCGGGGTTCCGGTGACCTTCGTCGCGTATCCGGTGCCGGGACACTTCCCCAGCGACCCGGTCCACATCAGGGACGTGATGCGGCGCTGGTCCGGCTGGTTCGCCGAGAAGCTCGGCGGGCGTTGAGGCAGGCGCCCGGGAGAGGGTCAGTCTCGGGCGGCCGAGGGCGGGTCCCCGTCTTTGAGCACCTCACAGCACTCGGGACAGAGGACGGGGCCGGCCATCTCGCCCACGATCGAGAGCACGCGATCCCAGCCGAGCCCCTTCCGGTAGGGACGATCCGCGAGGAGCGCCTCGGTCACGTCGGCCACCGCGAGGATCCGCGCGGGCCGGGAGAGTCGCTCTGCGGTCAGCTCGCGATGGTAGCCGTTGCCGTCCATCCGCTCGTGGTGCGACGCGGCCATCTCGGCCAGCGGCTGGAAGCGCTTGACCCGATCCAGGATCTCGAAGGTGTAGGCGGGATGCCGGCGCATCGCGGCCCATTCCGCGTCGTCGAGCTTGCCGGGTTTGTCGAGGATCGCGTTCGAGACGCCCAGCTTCCCGATGTCGTGGAGCAGCGCCGCGCGACGCAGCTCACGCCGCTCGGCGGCGGGCATGCCGAGTCCTTCTGCCAGCTGCACGGCGATCGCCGCGACGCCCTCGGAGTTCTTGACGTCCCGCTTGAGCGCCCGATCGTCGTTGCCGAAGAGCTCGGCCAGGCGGGCGGAGTTGCTCGAGCAGCCGGCGTCCTTGAGCAGCAGCGCGTAGAAGAGGGCGAGTCGCTCGTCCGCTCCGAGCCCGATCGCGCTCGCGATGCGCATCCCGATCACGCAGCTCCGGGCCGAGTGGCCTATCGCCTGGCCCTCGGTGAGGTCCAGCGCGTAGGAGAGCGACGAGATCAGCTCGGAGAGCGTGAAGGCCCGCCCTGCCTGGTCGGCGGGCGATCGCTGCTTTCGGAGCCCGGCTCGGGCAGGGGGGGGTCGGACATCGTCCGGGGCGTGCGCAAGACACGGGCCCCCCGGGCCGCTCTCGCCGCGCTCGGGGACCGGGTGGCACGTCGTAACGGCCGCTCCGGTGTTGTGCGGGGTGGCGGCCGTCGTCGGCGGACAGTTGATTAGGGGATTGCCGCCCGGCTCGATCCCGCTCGACCTCGCCGCCATCGCGGCGCGCTCGGGGGCGGCTTTGATGCCCCGTCAGCCGCCGAGCCGATGGCGTTTCGAACCGATCCGATGGAGGTGTCGCACTATGGGTGACCGTTCTCGTTGGGGTGACCGCCTGATCGCGGCCGGGATTGCTGCCGCCCTGCTCGTCGGATGCGCGGGTGGCGGCGCGACGTCCGAAGCCGACGCCATCGGCGCCAGGCTCCAAGCCGGCCTCGACTCCCTGGTTGCCGCCAACCCGAGCGTCCCGGGCATCCAGCTGGCCGTGCTCGACTCGGCGCGCGGGCTGCACTGGGCCGGCGCGGCGGGTCTCCAGATGCGGGGTGGCGCGCCGCTTGAGGCCAACCAGCCCGTGCGGATCGCCAGCACCACCAAGACCTACACCGCGGCTGCCATTCTCCGCCTCGCGGAGCAGGGCAAGATCGACCTCGACGCTTCGATCGCGCGGTATCTCCCCGACGAGCTGCTGGCGGTGTTGGTGAGCGACGGCTACCAGGTGGATTCGATCACGGTCCGCCAGGTGCTGAGCCAGACCTCGGGGATCTTCGACTACGCCTTCGGCGAGGGCTCGAACTTCGGCGAGGTGGCGCTCGGCGACTTGCAGCATCGCTGGACCCGGCTCGAGCAGGTGCAGTTCGCGGCCCGCGCCGGCGACCCCGTCGGCCCGCCGGGTCAGCAGTACCACTACAGCGACACCGGCTACGTGCTGCTCGGCGCGATCATCGAGCAGCTCTCCGGGCTGCCGCTCGCGCAGGCATACCGCCAGCTGCTCAAGTTCGACCAACTGGGGCTCGAGTCGACCTGGCTCGAGTCGCTCGAGCCGGCCCCCGCCGGCGTCGCGGAGCGGGCCCACCAGTACGCCGGCGAGCTCGACTCGTTCGACGCCGATCCCTCGTTCGACCTCTACGGCGGTGGCGGGTTGGTCGCGACCGCGGAGGACATGGCCGAGTTCTATCAGGCGCTCCTCGGCGGCAAGGTCTTCGACGATCCGAAGACGCTGGAGGCGATGCTCACGGTGCCGGGGGTGAACGAGACCGGGCCCCGAGCCTATGCGTTAGGCATCGCGCGGGCCCCGCTGGCCGGGGAGACCTGCTGGGGGCACGGGGGCTTCTGGGGCACCATGGGACTCGCCTGCCCGGCGTCCGGCCTCGCGATCGGCTTCTCGATCAGTCAGAACGAGGGCACCGGCGAGGTCCGGGACGCGCTGCTCGAGCTGGTCGAATCAGCGCTCGCCTCGGAGCCCCGGGGCTGAGCGGCGATCAGCGCCCGTCCTTCTCGCGACGTGCGAGGAGTCCCTCCGAGAGGACGGGCCCCCGCCCCGGCTCGCTCCAGGGGCAGACCTCGATGCAGATCGCGCAGCCCTGGGTGACGCTGAAGTAGGGCACGCACCGGTCGAAGTCGACGTACCACTTCTCGACTCCGCGCACCAACCGCTTCTCGTGCTGGATCGCCCCCGGAGGGCAGTCCTCTGCGCAGCGGCGACACACGAGACAGAGATCGTCGACCGCGAGGTCGACGGGCTGGTCCAGCGCCAGCGGCAGGTCGGTGAGCACGGCGGCCAGGCGCACGTTGGAGCCGTGCTCCCGGGTGATCAGCGAGCCGTGCTTGCCGAGCTGGCCGATGCCGCTCCGGATCGCCAACGGGATCTGCAGCAGGTCTTCGCCGTCGGCGTAGGCCTGCGCCGGCCAGCCCATCGCCCGGATCCGCTCCGCCAGCCGGATCGCGATCAGCGAGCCGCGACGATAGGTCCGCATCACCTCGCGGGCGGCGCGCTCGTGTGGGACGTGGGTCATCTCCTCTCGGTCCATCACCGTCGCGAGCGAGATCGCGAAGCGATAGGGCGGCCGGGGATAGTCCTGGTAGAGCGCGTCGTCCTCGAGGGTGGTGACGCCCACGGCCCCGGCGCCGAGCTCGCGCGCGATCGCCTTAATGGTCGCGGTCATCGCCGTGGGGTCGTCGACCGGCACCCGGGTGGGCGCCACCGGCCCGGCGTAGCGGCGCCGTTGCCAGAGGGTGCGGAGCACCTGGAGGAATGGGCCGGGGGTCGCGATCAGATTGAAGAAGACGTCGAGCGCTGACCAGGCAATCGGCTGGCGGCCGGCGCCCCGGCCTGTCGAATGGAAGACCGGCGTCGCGAGCCGCCGCTCGGATTCGTCGAGACCATTGATTTCGTTGCCGGAGCGGGGCGGGTTCCGGAAGGCGAAGCCGTAGCGGGGCGGCGGTGGATCGTGCGGGCGCATTCAATCGCGCTCGGCGAGGTGATCGATGTAATAGGGGCGGCCGGTCTCGATCGCCCGCCGGTGGGCGCGCCGGACCCGCCCGCCGCGGACCAGCCAGACGAGCGCCACGCGGGCCAGGTAGCCCGCCAGGCGGACGTCGCGCCACAGGCGCG
>JBFXAS010000325.1:0-5068 GCA_050184075.1 Gemmatimonadales bacterium | reverse complement strand
CGGCCGCTCGTGGCGCGGATCGGCAGCTGCTCCTGGTCGGTCAGCGCGCTCGGCTGGTCCCGGAGCGACACCGTGATCACGCTCGCGCCGCGCCGTTCTTCGCCGAGGGCCTGGCCCATCCGCGCGTCGCGGATCGCCGCGGAGAGGAGCTGGGGATCGATCCCCAGCTGCCGCAGCCGGGCCGCGTCGTACGCCACCGACACCCCGTTCTGCGAGACGCCGAAGGTGCCGACGCTCGAGACGCCCGGCACCGCCGAGAGCCGGGGCTCGACCCGCTCGGTGGCGATGCGGGAGAGCGAGCCCGGCGTGTACGGACCGGACAGGGTGTAGCGGATCAGGGGCTCCTCTTCCAGCTCCTGCGCCACCTCGTTGCTCACCGTAGGCGACGAGACCCCGAGGGGAAAACGCGAGCGCAGCAGCTCGAGCCGCTCGTGGATCTCCAGCCGCGCGATGGTGAGATCGGTGCCCGGCTGAAGCTCGATCGTGAGCTGGGAGCTTCCGTCGGTCGATTCGCTGCTGGCCTTCTTCACCCCACGGACGCTCTGGACCGCCTCTTCGATCGGCGAGGTGACGTAGGTCTCCACCAGCTCGGGCGAGGCGCCCGGCCACTGGGTGGCGACGGTGAGCGTCGGGAGCTCGACTCGCGTCCTGGTGGCGAGCGGCAGCTTGGTGAACGCCACGCCGCCCGCGAGAATCAGCGACACCCCGGTGGCCCAGACCACCGCCGGTCGGCCCGCCGCCCATCGAATCACGACGCCGCCCTCGCCGCTTTCCTCTCCCGCCGCCGCTCGACGATGGCGTACGCGGTCGGCAGGAGGAAGAAGGTCACCGCCAGCGTCGTGACGCTCCCGCCGATCACTCCCGCGGCGAGCGGCTGATAGAGCTCGCCGCCGCTCCCCCAGCCGAAGATCAGGGGTAGCACGCCGGTGACGGTGGTGATCGAGGACATCGCGATCGCCCGGAGCCGCTGCCGGCCGCCCAGGATCACCGCCTCGTCCACCGAATGGCCCTGCTCCCGGAAGCGGCGGATCGCGTCGAGCTTCACCACGGCCTCGTTGTCGGCCATGCCGATCATCACGATGATGCCGATCAACGCCACGGCGTTGATGCTCTGGCCGGTCAAATAGAGGAAGAGAATCCCGCCCGCTCCCGCGAGCGGCACCGTGAGCATCACCAGGAGCGGCGTCGAGAATGAGGCGAACTCGCCGGCGAGCACCAGATAGACCAGTGCCACCGAGAGGATCGCCACCAGGGTCAGCTCCCGCGTGGTGCGCTGCTGCTCGGCCTCCGCGCCGCTGATCACCCACTCCACGCTGGGCGGGGCCCCGACCTTGGCGAGCGTCTCCTGCACCTCCTCGGTGGCCCGGGCGAGGCCGCCGCGCTCGACCACGCCCTCGACCACGCTGACCGGACGCTGGTTGATCCGCACCACCTCGATCGGAGCGCGCACCTCGCGGGTCGTCACCAACTGTCCGACCGGCACCCCGCGGATCGGAGTCGCGAGCGCGGTGGCGAGATCTTCGTTGGCGTTGCCCGAGAAGCGCACGGTGATCGGGGTCCGCCGGTCGGTCTCCCGGAACTCGCCGGACTCGACGCCGCCGAGCCCGCCGGCGAGGGCGTTGGCCACCGCCTGAGGCGAAACGCCAAGCTCCGCGATCCGGGCCCGCTCGAGCGTCACCTCGACGGTCGGCTGGGTGGTGCTGTAGGCGTCGCGGACGTCGGTCAAGGTGGTGAGTCCCCCGAGCGCCGCCCGCACGGTGTCCGCCCACTGCGCCGCCTCTTCGCGCTTCGGCGCGGAGACCTCGACCCGCACCACCCGACCCTCGCGCCCGATCAGACTGCCGAACTCCGACTGGCCCGCCAGGTCGATGCTCAACGCGCCCTGGGCGAGGTCCGGTACCGCCTCGCGGATCCGCGCCGCGAACACCGCCGCGTCCATTCCCGGCGGCGCGGGGATCAACAGCTGGCCCGTGGCCGAGGTGCCGGGGTCGGCGCCGGCCAGCACCTCTTCGTCGGTCGCGATCCCGATCCGGGAGTAGATCCCGGTCGAGCCCATCGCCCGCGCGGCCTGCTCGATCCGCCCGGCCTGACGTGCCGTCTCCTCGACCGCGGTGCCCTCGGGCAGCTTGAGCTCCGCCACCGCGATGCCTTCGTCGACCTGGGGCAGAATCTCGCGCGGCATCCGGGCCGCGATCGCCACGGTGAGCACCGTGAGCGCGATCGCGAGCCCGAAGACGATGGCCGGATGCCTGAGCGACCAGTGCATCCCATCCTCGTACCACTCCGCCAACCTGGTCCCGGTTCGGTCGAGCCAGCCCAGGAACCCGCCGCGCGGACCGGTAGGCGCCGCCTTGACCCGGTTGCCGCGCCGCCAGGTCATCATCACGGGCATCAGCGTGAGCGCCAGGATCAACGACGCGCCCACGGAGAGCACCACGCTGAGCGAGAGGTCCCGGAAGAGCGCGGCCGCGAGGCCCTGGACGAAGACGATCGGCCCGAACACCAGCAGGGTGGTGAGCGTGCCGGCGATCAGCGGGCCCGCCACCTCGTTGGTGCCCCGCTCGGCCGCCTCGAACGCCCCCATCCCCTCGTCCTGGTAGCGGCCGCCGGCCTCGGCCACCACGATCGCGTTGTCGACCAGGAGGCCCACGCCGAGCGCGAGCCCGCCGAGGGAAAGGATGTTGACCGTGACGTCGAGCAGCTGGAGCAGCGAGAGTGCGACCAGCACCGAGAGCGGCACCATCAGCCCGATCACGATCGAGCCCCGGAGGTCGCGCAGCACCAGCAGGATCACCATCAGCGAGAGCAGCCCGCCGATCACGATCTCCTGGCCGAGGTTGGAGAGCGCGTCGGTCACGAACTCCGCCTGCGCCGCCACCACCTGGATCCGGACCTCGGGAAACTCGCCCGTCAGCTGCTCGATCGTTCGATAGATCTCCCGGGTGACCGAGACGGTGTTGGCGCCCGCGTCCTTGTAGACCACGAGCCCGACCGCGGGCCGGGCGTCGAGGGTGGTGATCGTCTTGGGGTCCGCCAACTCGAGCGACACCGTGCCGATGTCGCGCAGCTTGATCCCCGCGCCGGCGGGTCCGACCGGCGTCTCCGCGACCTCACCGACGTTCTGGAACTCGGTGAGCGCCCGGAGCGCGAAGCGGAACTGGCCCCGTCGCACCGTGCCGCCCGGCGCGGCCGCGTTGGCGTTCCGCACCGCCGTCGCGATGTCGTCCGGGGTGAGCCCGAGGGCGCGCACCTTCTCCGGGTCCACCTCGACCCGAATCTCGTCCTTGGGGTCGCCCACCACCGCCACGCTGGCGATGCCGGCGAGCTGCTCGAGTCGGCGGGCGTGCACGTCCCGCGCGGTCCGCGCGATGCTCCGGAGATCCCCCGGGCTGGTGAGGCCGAGCACCGCGATCGGACGCTCCCCCGGATCGCTGGTGAGCAGCGTCGGACGCTCGGCCCGCTCGGGGAGCCCGGAGCGGGCGTTGTCGAGCCGCTCCCGGACCTGCAGCACCGTCGCCGCCATGTCGGTGCCCCAGGCGAAGCGGAGCGTGGTGGTCACCTCGCCGTTCCGGCTCACCGAGCGGAGGTCCACCAGACCGGGCGTGGCCGCGATCGCTTCTTCGACCGGCTCCGCCACGAAGCGGGAGACCTCGGTGGCGGCGGCACCGGGGTAGCTGGTCCGGATGGTGAGCACCGGGAGCTGGACGTCGGGCAGGAGCGAGACCGGCAACCTGCCCAGCGAGACCACGCCGAGCAGCATCACCCCCAGCACGGCGGCGATGGTGGTGACGGGACGGCGGAGGGCCTTCGACGCGAGCGACATCTCAGCTCCGCCGGCTCGACGCGGCCAGACCGGACATCAGTTGCCGTCCCGCTCTTGCCGAGCGGTCAGCCGGACCGGCGCGTCGTGGGTGAGCGTCAGATGCCCCTCGATCAGCACCGTGTCGCCCTCGGCCAGCGGGAGGTCGCCGGTGGCGCTGTCGGGCAGGATCTCGGTCTCCGCCCCGTTGGTCCGGCCCGGAAAGACGTAGACCCACTGCGCCCGGCCGTCGCGAACCACGAACACCAGCGGCCGCCCGTCGCGCTCGATGATGGCGGGGGCGGGCACCACGACTCGGTTGCTGAGCCGGGTAGCCTCGAGCTGGACGTCGGCGTACATGCCGGGCCGGAGCACCCCGTTGCCGCGGAGCGCGATCACGGCGCGGCCCGCTCGGGTGGCGCTGTCGACGATCGGGAGAATCGCGGTCACCCGCCCGCGGATCGGCTCGCTGGCGGCGGCGGCGGTCACGATCGCGTCGCCCCCCACCTTCACTAACGGGAGGTCGTGCTCGAGCACCGCCGCTTCGACCCGCAGGTTCCGGAGGTCGACCACCTCGCCGATCTCCTGGCCGGAGCTGAGCCGATCGCCCACCGCCACCTTCACCTGATCCATCACCCCGTCGAACGGCGCCAGGATCTGCGCCTTCTGTCGATCGAGCTTGGCCCGCGCCAGCTGGGCCTTGGCCCGATCGAGCCCGGCCCGGACCTGCGCCGCGCGCAGCCGCTCGCCCGTCACCGGTCGTCCGGTGACGATCGAGTCCGGCACGGTGTTGTCGAGCACCTTGAGCTCGGCGTCCGCCACCTGCGCCTCGGCCTCGAGGATCGCCAGATCGAGCGGCTCCGGATCGATTTGGACCAACAGCTGGCCCTTGGTGACCTGCTGCCCGGGTCGAACGTTGACCGCGACGATCGGCCCGGTGGTCTCGCTCTTGATCATCGCCCGGGCGTCGGAGCGGATCTGGCCGGTGGTCACGATCGAGAGCACCAGGTCGCCCTTGCGGACCGGCGCGCCGACCACCGGCAGCGACACGTTCGAGGTGCCGCCGGCCTCCGTGCTGTCGGGCGCCTCGGCGTCGCCGGTCGAGGCCTCGCCCTTGTCGCATCCGCTGAGCGCCGCCGTCGCGGCCGCGACCAGGAGAAGCCACCCGGCGAGGGTCCGGCCCGCCGCCGTGCCACGCGTCGAAGTCTCTCTCACAACGTCCTCCCGATGATCGCCTCGATCTCGGCCTTGGCACGGATGTAGTCGAAG
>JBFXAS010000324.1:0-5108 GCA_050184075.1 Gemmatimonadales bacterium | reverse complement strand
CGAGACCGGCCGTGGGCTCGTCCAGGATCAGGAGCGAGGGGCGGAACAGGAAGGCCACGGCCGCATTGAGCTTCTGGCGGGTGCCGCCCGACATCGCCGCAACCGGCGTGGCGAGCGACGACCGCAGCTCCAGCTGATCGACCAACCGCTCGTCCCGCTCCGCCGCCTCGCCCCGAACCCCCCTGAGCAGCGCCAGCACCTCCGCCCCCGTCAGCTGCTCCGGAAAGCGGGCCGCCTGGGGCATGTAGCCGATCCCGCGGCGATAGCTCGGATCGAGACCGACCGGCTCTCCCCCGACCCGAATCACCCCCTCCCGCCGCCGCACCAGACCGAGAATCGACTTGATCAACGTCGTCTTGCCAGCGGCGTTCGGGCCGACGATGGCCGTGATCCGTCCCTCGGCGATGTCGAGATCGACGCCCCGCAGCACCTCGAGCCGACCATAGCGCTTGCGGAGGCCTCGGAGGCTCACCGCCGCCTGGCTCGGTGCACTGACCCTGAGATCGGCCGTCATCGGCGGGGCGGCTCCATCAGCGGGGCGCGATCGGTCAGCGCGTCGGGGGTGAGGATCGGCAACAGCCGCTCGGCCTGGTCGAGCAGCGACACGAAGATACTCCTGAGCAGAATCAGCGCGGGCTCGTTGCGCTCCACCACGAGCGAGAACAGCCGCACCGGGCGGAACGGCACGTCGCCCCGCCCGTCGCCGTCCAGATCGTAGCCGCGATACTGGTCCCAGAAATTGCCACCGAAGCGGCTGGTTGCGGAGCGGCTGTTGGTCGCCACGTCGAAGGCGTTCCCGACGAAGCTGTTCTCCTCGAACGCATTGTGGTCGGAGTTGGCCAGCACCCGGACCGCCCAGCCGTTGCCGGAGAAGCGGTTGCCCCGGACCTCCTGGCGGTTGGAGCCCTCGAGGTAGAGGCCCACCGTGTTGCCGGTGAAGTCGTTGCCCACGACCCGGCTGTCGTTGATGTCCTTGAGCAGGAGGCCGTAGGCTGCCTGCCCGACGTTGGAGGCGAACAGGTTGTCCTCCATCGTCACCCGCTTCGAGTACATCACGGCGACCCCCACGCCGTTCCGCTCGAAGCGATTGCCCTGGTACTCGGTGCTGTCCGAGAACATGAAGTGCATGCCGTAGCGCCGATTGCCATGGCTCCGATTGCCGGCCAGGCGGCTCGCGCGGACGAACTCGAGGTAGAGGCCGTCGCGGTGTCCGGTCACCTCGTTGTCCGTCACCGTCACCCGCTCGGACGACCAGAAGTGGATCGCGTTGCCGCTTTGCCGGTTGGACCGTCCGGGGCCCCGCACCAGATTGCCGCGGATCTCCACGTCGCGGACGTCACCGCCGTGGATCCCGAAGTAGGCGTCCTCGATCCGGTTGCCGACGACCCGGATCCGCGCCGCCGACTCGAGCTTGATCGCGGCCCGATCCTCTACGCCGCTCGGCAGCACGTGCCGGATCACCAGACCGCGCACCGAGACGTCACTCGCCGTGATGGTGAGGATGGTGTACTCCCCGGCGCCTTCGACCGTCGGGTCGCCGACGCCCTCGACCACGACGGGGCGATCCAGCAGCAGGGGGCCCTCGCGATAGTGACCGGCTCGAATCTCGATCGTGTCGCCCGGGGCGGCCGCGGCGATCGCGCTGGCGACCGTCCGATACGGGCCGGCCGGCGAGACGATCAGCCGAGCCAGCGCAAGCGCGGCCAGGAGCATGGGCTCAGCTCCCTGACCCGGCCCGATCGAGCACCTGCGCCCAGGTGCGTCTGGCCGCCCCGAGGGTCTCGGCCAGGCTGTCGGCCGAGGGGCCGGGACGCGCCGCGAGCAGCTGGAAGTTCATCGGCGTGCGGAGCCGGTCGGTCTCCAGATAGACCGCGCTGTCGGCGGGGAGCAGCCCGCCCGGCTC
This sequence comes from Gemmatimonadales bacterium, assembly GCA_050184075.1. Taxonomy (GTDB): domain Bacteria; phylum Gemmatimonadota; class Gemmatimonadetes; order Gemmatimonadales; family GWC2-71-9; genus SHZU01. The sequence continues at coordinate 3,205 of JBFXAS010000324.1, read as the reverse complement.
GAGGAAATCCACCACCCAGAGCGAGTGGGCCCGGGCGGCCTGTTCCGGCTCCTCCCGGACGAAGGTGGCCAGGCAGCCGGCGTCGTCGAAGACCAGCACCCGTCCGTGGCGGGTCACCAGCTCGCCACCGAACCGGGCGTCCGAGACGATCATGTGGCAGTGAGCGCAGGCGTCCCGATCGAGCACCAGCTCGCGCGGCCCCGGCTCGCCGCACCCGGCGACGAGCAGCGCCACGACGCCGAGACCGATGGCGGCGCGCATGTCGGAGCCCTCAAGCCGTGGCCGGCGACTGGCGCGCACGGCGCCACTCGGCCACCGAGAGTCCGACGGCCACCAACAGCACGCCGATCGCGATCCAACCAGCCGTCGCCGGAAGGGACGTCGCCTGGAAGTTGAGCAGCTGTTTGGTGCCGATCAGCGGGGGCTGGTAGCTCATTCCGGGAATCTTGATGGCCGCGTCCGGCTTGAGATTGTGCCCGTAGTCGTAGCCCCAGCGCCAGAAGTCGGCCAGGCCGACCACCGCCCCCAGGAAGAAGACCGTGGTCCAGGCATAGAGCCCGCGGCGGCGGCCCCAGGCCGCGACCGCCAGGCCCAAGAGCACCAGGCCGACGATCACGCCCGGCATCAGCGAGAGCTCGGGAATCGACTCGGGGACGATCTCCTTCATCCCGATGTAGTGGTTGAGACCGTTGATGCTGTTGAGGTCGTTCGGCTTCTGGCCGGTGATCTGATTCGACCAGATGTACATCCCGAGCCCCTCGGGATACTGCGGCGCCTTGAGCGCGATGTGCCAGAGCGGAGCCACGAAGCTGGTGAGCAGGAGTGCGGTCGCGATCGCGAACACCAGTCGGCTCCCCTTGGACATCATCGTTGCGCGCTCCCCCGCTTCCGAGATGGCGCCCGCGACGGCCGGACCGACCGCCGCGGGCCACGACGGGACGGACATCATTGTCCCGTGTTGAAAGTGATCGGCGTGTTCGAGCCGCGCGGCGAGACCCGCACGTACCCCTGCATCTCCTGGTGCAGCGCCGAGCAGAAGTCGGTGCAGTAGAAGGGATAGACGCCGGCCCGCTCGGGCACCCAGGTGAGCGTCAACGTCTGCCCGGGCATGATCAGGAGCTCGGAGTTGCGGGCCCCGATCATGGCGAAGCCGTGCGGCACGTCCCAGTCCTGCTCCAGGTTGGTCACGTGGAAGAGCACCGAGTCGCCGACCTGGATGCCCTCGATCACGTCGGGCATGAAGTGGCTCCGGATCGCCGTCATCTTGATGTGGACGGTGCGCCCGTTCCGGACCACGGCGACCTCCTTCTCCGATCGGGCCACCTGCGGGTGACGGCTCTCGGAGAGCGCGAAGGTCTGGACCTGCTTGTCCCGGATCAGCCGCGCCTCGATGGCCTGCGCGTAGTGCGGCTCCCCGACGGTGGGGAAGTCGAGCAGCAGGGTCATCTTGTCGCCGGTGATGTCGTAGAGCTGCGCCGACTGGGTCAGCTCCGGACCGGTCGGGAGATAGCGGTCCTTGGTGATCTTGTTGAGCGCGATCACGTACTTGCCGTAGGGCTTCCGGGTGTCGCCGCCGGGCACGGTCAGGTGGCCGATCGAGTAGTAAGTCGGAACCCGGTCCACCACCACGCAGTCCTTCACGTTCCACTTGATGATCTCGGACGAGATGAACACCGAGGTGTAGGCGAAGCCGTTCGCGTCGAACTCCGTGTGCAGCGGGCCCAGGCCGGGATTCTGCACCTCGCAGGCCATCACGGACTCGTACCGGATCACCGGGATCCCGTTCACCTCGCGCTCAAAGTCCCGCGCCTCGATGGCCGCGACCATCTTGGTGAAGGAGTGCACGGGCAACACGGTGGCCAGCTTGCCGCCGCCAACGATGAACTCGCCCGTCGGATCGACGTCCACCCCGTGCGGCGACTTGGGTGTCGGGAGGAAGTACACCAGACCCGGGCAGTCCGCCGGCTCGAGCACCGTCGCCCCCGTCATGGTCTCCGACCGCGCGAAGCCGTCCTCGCCCATCCGGTTCACCACGTAGCGCGACGGCCAGGTCGCGGCCTTGCCGTCGGCCACGCACTGCTCCGCCGTCCGCCAGTTCACCGCGGCGATGAAGTCCTTGTCGTTCTGCGAGGCGTTCCGCTCGAGCAGGGTCTTTGCCTCCTCGGTGTTGTAGGAGCTGAAGAAGCTCCAGCCGTGCGAGGGACCCTTGCCGGAGTAGGAGAGGTCGTAGTCGTACCCGGGGACGTGGATCTGGAACGCCAGCGACATGTGCCCCGTCGCCGAGTCGACCCGGATGAAGCTCAGCATCCCACCGAAGGTGGAGCTCTCGATCGGCACGTCGGCCTGCGGCGTCGGCACCGAGAAGCGGGTCGCGCTCACCACGTACTCGGTGTTCTCAGTCAGGAATGGCGACGCGTGCCCGCCGGCCGAGTTCGGAATCTCGATGATCTCGTCGGTGTGGAAGGTGGTCAGGTCGAGCCGCGCGATCCGCGGGGTGTTGTTCCCGTTGATGAAGAGCCAGCGGCCGTCCTGCTCGCCGTTGATGGTCGAAAGCTGGGGATGGTGCGAGTCGTCCCAGGGCAGGAAGCCCCAGCTGGTGTTGAGCATCGCCTTGGTCTCCTCGCTGTACCCGTAGCCCTTCTCGGGATACTGCGAGAACACCGGGATCTGCGCCAGCAGCCGCCCCGAGGGCAGGCCGTACACGCCCACATTGCCGCTGAACCCGCCCGAGGTAAAGAAGTAGAGCTCGTCGTACGAGCCGGGCGCGACGTACACCCGCCCCGCCGCGTCGGTCGCGCCGCCGACCGGACCGCCGGTCGCGCAGCCCGCCAGACCGGCGCTCAGCACGACCAGGCCTGCCGCCGCCGCTCGAAGCGCACTGCCTCGGATACCCATGCGAAGGTCCTCCAGAGAGATGGTCATTGGGTCTTCACGGTTCCGGTCGCCTGGCTCCGGAGGTACTCGACGATCGCGCGAGCCTCCTCGACCGTGGCGCCCTGATTGGCCATGAACGTCATGTGCTCGGCCAGGAGCTGCTTCCCGACCGGATGGCGCTCGACCATCTCCATCGGGTTGAGGATCATGTTCATGATGAAGGTCGGCGACCGTCGGGTGGTGACCTCGCCGAGCTCCGGGCCAACGTACTTCTCGCCCATCTTGTGGCAGGCCGAGCACTTGGTCTCGAAAACGGCCTTGCCCTGGTCCG
>JBFXAS010000323.1:0-5116 GCA_050184075.1 Gemmatimonadales bacterium | reverse complement strand
CGATCATGGCGCGCCGCGGCCGGCCGGCAAACGGGGTCGACCGGGAGTTCGCGTAGATCACCCGGCGCAGGGCAACGAAGCGGAGCACCGCTAAGTGGAATGGATCGAACGGGTGGCGCTCTTGGGTGAGGGGGGCCGGGTCGGGTGGGCCGAAGACGGTGGCCACGAGAGCCCGCTCGTCGTCGGCGATCGGCTGCACGGTGAGACGGAGCCGCATCGGGGTGCCGTCGGCGTGGCGCGCCTCGACCGTGGTCGAGGCGCGGCCGGCCGCGAGGTCGGGCACCAGCTCGCTGAGCTGACGACCCATCAAGGCCGCCCGGCTGGTCCCGAAGAGCTTCGCGGCCAGGGGCGACACTTCGACGATGCGCTCAGCCCGATCAGTGAGGATGGTCGGCTCAGCGTCGCCGAGCGGCGTGTGGGCGCCCGCTTCCCGAGAGAGTGCGGCGCCCAAAGGCGGACTTTGGGTCATCGACTGCCCCAATCTCAGTCTTGCAGGCTCGGTTCGGCAGGGGCCAAATGGCCCTAGTCGCGCCTAACACTTCCCAGGGTTGGGGTTACGAGCCGATGCCGGACGGACCCTCGATTCGCCGCGCTCGATGGGTGGTCCGTGCGACCGGCCCCGTCCTCGATCGACGGCCCCTGGGTGGTGGCCCGCTGATCGGGCGGGTCCTCGAGCCGCCGTCCCCACGAGGGGCGCGGGAGATCGGACGGGTTCGCGATCGGCTGCCTCCTCCTTGGGCGAGCGGGTTGCCGGACACGTCCTCGATCCGCCACCGCCAAGCGCTGGCAAGGGCGGCAGCCCGGTCAGAAACGAACCCGCAGCGTCAGGGTCGGAATCGGCGGCAGGTCGAAGAGGCGCCGGTAGGGCGTCGGCCGACCCAGCTGGTCCACCGCCATGGTCCCTTCGCCGAACGGAGTGATGGGCGCCACCGCGCCGCCGAGGAGGTTGATCACCGAGGCGCCGAGGCTGACGCGCTGGCCGTCCTCTCCGCCGAAGCTGTAGGTCAGGGCGCCGTCGACCCGGAGCGTGCCAGCGGTCGCGACGGAGCTCTCCCGGCCGTAGACGGCCGTCGGGAAGGCGACCCCGCCCACGGCGGGAGGTCCGGCGCCGGGCAGGGGGCGCTCGGCATGACCGAGGATTGGCGTCAACGGCATCCCGGAGGCGGCGTCGACGGTGCCGAACAGCTGGACTCGCCCGAGGCGAGCCTGGCCGAAGATCCGGAGCTGGTGCCGCCGGTCCTGGGCCCAGGGAATCCAGCCCTCGCCCCAGTTCCGCTCCGAGCGCGAGTAGACGTAGGTCACCGATGCCGCGGCGCGGCGTTGCTCGGCGCCGCGCAGACCGACCTGGGCCTCGAAGCCGTGGGTCCGGGACCGACCGAAACGGAAGTCAGCGGTCGGGTGGTGGTCGGTCTCCGGGCGGACCTCGCCGATGCCGTCGCCGCGGGCGGCGAAGGCCGAGAGCCGAGCCACGATCGGCCGCAGGTCGACGTTGAGATCGAGCGTTGCGTGGCGCGCCCGGGCGGTGGGAATGGAGTCGTCCGGGTTGAGCCAGACGTCGAGGTAGTCGAGATCGGGCTCGCTCCGGGCGTCGCCAAGGAGGTGGAAGAGTCGGCTGGCCCGACCGAGGCCGGCGCTCAGCTCGATCAGGCGGTGGGGCGCAAAGCGGAGGTGGACTCGAGGGTCGAGCACGGTGGCGCGTCCGGCCGCCTCCGCCCGAACCCCTGCCTCGATGGTGAGCGAGCCGATGCGTTCCGAGAGCTCGAGGTAGCCGGCGCCCTCGAATCGGCCGAACGCGCTCCCGGTTGCCGGAACGCCGATCGAGCCCGCCTCCGAAGGCGTGATCCGGTTGGCGATGTCGCGCCAGCCGGCGGTGATGCCGGCCGCGAGCCGCCGCCCGGCACCGGTGACCGTGAGGTCGAGCCCGACGGCCGAACGGTCGAAGCGGTTGCGAAAGTCGGCCAGCCCGCGATACGCGCTCGGCACCCGGATGCCCGTCTGATCGAGCCGGACCACGGAGGCGCTCGCCTCCAGCGATGCCAGGCCCCGTTCGACGAGGCGGCCGCGCACGCCGAGCAGCAGGTTGGTCCAGCGGAGGCCGGAGGCCTCGTCGCCGGCGTCGTCCCGGGTGCCGAACAGGGTGACCCGGCCTGCGGGTCGCTCGGCGGGGCCGAAGACCGCCGAGCCGTAGACGTCTTCGAAGTGGTAAGGGAAGCTCACTCCGGGCACCAGGTCGAGCGCCTTCAGGTGCAGCACCCGCGCCGCCCCGAAGAAGCGTCTGTCGGCGGCGCCGCCTCCGGCCCAGGCGCCCAAGGACCCGAGGCTGGTGCCCACGCCGGCGTCGAACCCGTTGGCCGTGCCGCTCCGTCCCGCGATGTCGATCACTCCAGCGACCGAACCGCCGACGCTCGAGGTGAAGGGCGCCGCCGTGACCGAGACGTGCTCCGCGCCATCGGCCGGGAAGGAGGAGAAGACCCGGCCGAGATGGTAGAGGTTGAAGATCTCGAACCCATCGATCCGGGTGGTCACCTCCTGTGCGTCGTAGCCGCGAATCATCGGTCGAGCCGAGAGTGGGCTGGTGAAGCTCACCGCGGGTACCATCGCGAGCGAGCGGTAGACGTCGGGCTCCACCGCGGGTGGCACGCTCCGCACGGCGTCGGCCGGCATCCGCCAGCGGCCGTGCTCGGAGAGGTCGAGGGGGCGAGCGGCGGGCGCGGCCACGATCAGCTCGGCGATGGCCATCGGCGCCCGTTCCATCGCCAGGGTGAGGGTCGAGGGGAGCGCCTCCAGGACGAGGGTCATCGGCCGCCACCCGACTGCGGTGACTCGGAGCGAATCCGGCAGCTGGCCGAGCGAGAGCGCGAACCGGCCGAGACGGTCGGTGGTCGCGGCGGTGTGCTCGGTGGCGAGTTGAACCAGGGCGCCGGGAATCGGGGCTCGGGTGGCGTCGTCGACCACGACGCCGCGAAGCACGGTCTGGGCATCGACCGCGGCCGCGGCGGTGGCCGTGGCGAGGAGCCAGACAGCTCCGAGCCTCACCATCGGACGACGCGCCCGAGGGCGATCGCCCCGCCCAGGTATCCGAACCCGCCCTGCACGTTGCTCCGCCCCGCAGGAAAGGGAAACAGATAGCGGTCGGCGTCCAGGTTCACCGCGAAGAGCGTGTAGCCGAGGCTGGAGGCGCCGGGGCTTGGATCGAAGTGCACCAGGCCGCTCGTGTCGCGAGAGGCGGCTTGCGCCGACGAGAGGAGGTCGAGTCGGGCGCCCCGGGCGAAGTACGCGGTGGCCCCCTCGGATGTCCAGCGGAATGCGACCGACGCCGGCGGCGGCGTCGGCAGGAAGACGGTGTCGGCCGGCCACCCGACGAGGAAACGGCCCGGAATCGTGGTCTCGGCAAGGATTCGCCGGTCGGCGACCGTGCCGGCAAGCCGGTAGCGCTCGCCCCTCTTGATCGGGAGCGCGGCTCGAAAGAGCCCGGCGGTGTCCGGGTCTGGCAGCAGGAAGGCGCGGCCGTCCGGGCCTTCGAGGGTCAGGGTGACCGAGTCGGTTCCGACGGGGGTGTCGCCGCCCGGAGCGCTTCCCCAGGTGGGCCAGACGATCCGGAAGGTGGAGCGGCTCGAGTCAGCGAGCAGCAGCGCTTCGATGATCGGGGGTGGGCGGTCGTCGGGGACGGTGACCGTGTCGCGACAGCCGGCCGCGTTCGAGCAGAAGAGCAGCAGCGCAAAGGCCCAGCGCGTCCGTCGCATCGGCGCCGTCTCGGTCGAAAGGGAGGGACAAGCTGCCCTCCGGACCTCAACGGAGCGTCAACCCATCACCATTCCACCGTCGCGCCGAAGCTGATCACCCGGCCGCGAGCGGGGAGCCACTGCGTGGCCGTCCGCTGGCCGCCGAGTCCGGGGGTCGGCAGCACGACGACCTCGTAATCCCGGAGTCGAACGTCGAACAGGTTTTCACCGCTCAGATACAGGCGAGCGCGACCGGCCCGGGCGGAGACCGTGCCGTCGGTGAGGAAGTACCCGGGGGTCTTGGTGCGGAAGGGGTCGTCCCAGACGTACTGGAGGCCGACGTATCGGGTCCTCAGCTCGGCAAAGCTGCCGGGCACGAGGTCGTCGAGCGAGATCGCCCCGCCGAGGGCGTGGCGGGGCAGCCAGCCGACGACCCGCCGGCCAGTGTCGCCGGGGACGTCCTCGTGGCCGTATCCGTACGAGTACCAGGCCCGGAGGCCGACGAGGCCGGCCTGGTACCGAGCCTCGAGATCGCCGGCGAACACCCGAGTCGGATTGGCCGCGTTCACCAGTCGCAGCCGGCCGGCCGCATCGTCGGGCACGGGCACGACCTGCACGGCGCGGGTAATCCGGGTGAAGGTGGCCTGGGCCCTCAGGCGCAGCCGGTCGCGAATCCAGGACAGCTCGAGGCCGCCGTGCTGGATCCGCTCCGCGTTCATCGCCGTGGGGACGAACGCCTGCAGGCCGATCACCTCGGCCCTGCCGGAGAGCACCGAGGGCGCGGCGTACCCTGCCGAGGCGGTCAATCGGGCCGTGACCCACGGGCTCGGCCGGAGCAGCAGCGAGGCGTGCGGAGTGCAGAAGCTGCCGTAGACGTTGTGGCGCTCGCACCGGGCGCTCAAGGTGGCGCGCGCGACGTCGCTGAGCGGGTAGGCGAGCTGGCCGAACACCGCCGGCACGCTGTGGGCGTAGTCGAACCCGGTCAGGTCGAGCTGGTCGAACTTGTCGCGCTGGTAGCTCAGGCCGGCGACCAGCTCGCCCGGTCCGAGACGGCCCGCCCAGGAGGCTTCGGCGAAGACGCTGGAGCGCCGGTCCCGGAAGCGCTGGTCGTCGATCCGATGACTGGTCGACTGGTAGAAACCCGACAGCTTGAGCTCGAGTCGCCCGCCCCCCGCGAGCAGCCGCCGGCCGCGGACTCCCAGATCGACGTTCCGGGTCCGGAGCTCCTGGCGGTAGGGATCGTCGTCGGTGGTGCTGAGCAGGAAGCCACCGGTGCGATCCTCCGTCGTCACGCCGACGGTGGCGTTGACGACGTCGCCGTTAGGCAGGTCGACCGAGAGTCGCGGGCGGACCTGGAGGCGGATCGCGCGGGGGAACTCCGCCCACTGATCGTC
>JBFXAS010000322.1:0-5126 GCA_050184075.1 Gemmatimonadales bacterium | reverse complement strand
GGCGCCTTTCCGCCCGACACGCCGTTTCTCTCGGGCGGGGTCGATCTCTTCGTGATGGGAAACGCTCACGCGCCGAACGGCAATCCGACCAGCGAGGTCCGGGTCGACATCCGGGCGGGCTCGCGCTTTGCCCGATCGATCCGGGTGGTGGGGGACCGGGTCTGGCGGGCCGTCGGCGGCGACGGCAAGCAGACCCCGCTGGTGCTCGAGGCGAGCCCGCCCGCCCCGTTCGTCTCGATGCCGCTCAGCTACGAGCGTGCCTTCGGCGGGACCACCACGGCGGAGGGCTACGAATACAGCTACCCGCCCAATCCGGCCGGTCGGGGGCTCTATGCCTCGGCCGAGGCGGCGTTGGAGCAGCCGCTGCCCAATCTCGAGGACTACGAGCACCCGATCCGGAGCATCGACGACCGGCCCGAGCCGGTGGGCACGGCGCCTTATCCCGCCGACGGCTCGCTCCGTCCGATCGCCGCGCTCGAGCTGCACGTCGACCACGTCAATTCCGAGAACACCCGGATCGAGCGGATCACGCCGCGGTTCTTCAACGCGGCGCACCCGAGAATGGTGATCCCGCCCGAGCACGCGCCGGCGCCCGGTGAGCTGATCGAGGTAACCTCGGTACGGCCCGGCGGCGCGCCCTTCCGCTTCGGGCTCCCGGACATGGCGATGCACGCGCACGTGCAGCTCGAAGACCGGCAGTATCTCTTCCCGCTCCACCTCGACCAGATCGGAATGCTGCCCGACGAGAACCGGGTCTTCCTCTCCTTCCGGACGGTGTTCACCTATCGGATGGTGCCGCACGAGCGCCGGCGAACGACCCTCCACCGGGGCCACGCCCCCACTTCGATCCCGGAGAGCTATACCGCCCGCTGGGAGGACGCCCCGTGACCCATCCGGCGCCCGACGAGCGGGATGAGCTCGAGCTTGCGCCGGCGGCGGAGCCGGCCACGGAGATGATCGTGACCGGCCAGGTCGACGGAAAGCCGACCATCGGCCTGGTCCTCAAGCGGACCTACAAGATCGGGCCTCGGGGCGGCTGGGAGCCGGCGCCGGACGACGACCAGGAGGTCGTGGTCGAGGAGGAGCTCCCCTACGAGGAGCTGGAGCCGCCGTTCGACTCGCCGGTCTTCCACGGGAGTGACGTGATGTTCCGGCCGCTCACCGACATCGTGGTGCAGGGCTCGGCGCACGCCAGGTCGTCGGGCGTGGCCAAGCTCACGGTCGGACTCCGGATCGAGAGTCTGAAGCGCGACATCACCGTCTACGGCGAGCGCCGGGTGGAGCGGACGTCCGGCGGGCTCCGGTTCTCCGAGCCCGAGCCGTTCCAATCGATCCCGATCCGCTACGATCGCGCCTACGGCGGCGTCGACCTCCACGCCTTCTACGCCAACCCGTCGCCGCTGCTGGCCCGGGTGCAGCGGAACTCGCCCGGGTTGCCGGTGTTGGCGAGCTCGCGCTACCACTATCCGCGCAACCCGACCGGGGTGGGGTTCCTGATCTCGATGACGCCCTACCAGCAGGAGGACCTGCTGGTACCGAATCTCGAGTTTCCCTTCGACCCGGTCACGGCCGATCGGCTGGCGGTGGGGACGGTGGCGAGCTGGCCCAATGGCCCGCTGCCGGCCGGGATGGACTGGTCGAGCGCGGCCTGGTTTCCGCGCGAGTCCTATCTCGGCCATCACAGCCTCCCGGAGGGCTACGGCGGACGGATCATCGAGCGGGAGCTGGGCTGGGCGCCGGCGGACCTGCTCGAGATCCCGCTCTTCACGCGCTCGGAGGCGCCGATCCGCCCGGCCTACGCCCAGGGGGCCTCGCCGGGGATGTCGATCCCGCTCGAGCTGGAGAGGGTTCGGCAGGGGATCCCCACCAAGCTGGTCAATCTCCACCCCACGCAACCCGAGCTCCGGATGGAGCTGCCGCGGGAGTGGCCGGAGGCGCGGCTCGACCTGGGCGGCCTCTCGATGACCGCGCTCAGGCCGAGCCTGAGCGCCGTGGTGATCCGGCCGGACGACGAGGAAGTGGTGATGGTGTGGCACGCGACCGCGGACGACTCTCGCGAGCGGATGCCCGAGGAGTACGCGGCGATGAGGTTCGACGTCGCCTGGCGTCGCGATCCACGGTAGGAGGGATCAGATGAGCTGGGTAGCGCTCGCGCATCTCAGGTGGCACGGCTTCATCGGCCTGTGTTGGCACGACGGGGTGATCATCGCCGTCCCGCCGGTACCGACGCCGAAGATGCCGCATATCACCTTCAACGTCCTGAACGGGCTCTTCCTGGGCTCGCTCCCCTCAGTGCCGACCCGGGGGGCGCTGTTCGGAGCGGACGCTCCCGGCAAGACGGTCGGACCGCTCGGGATCCCGTTCATGGGGCGGACGACGGACGCGGGCTTCATCACCCCCCACGTCTCGATCCCCCCCAACAACGCAATGCTGCCGCTCACCATCCTGCTGGGCGGCTCGGAGTCGATGCTCGGCTCGTCGCAGGTGAAGATCAAGTGCACCAACCTGATCTTCGGCACCGACGAGCAGGACATGGCGGCCTGCACCATCCCCTATATCCCGCTCAGCACCAACTTCGGCTGCAACGATCCACTCTTCGTGCCGCTCGACATGGTGATCTCGCCCAACACCGTGATGGTGGGCCTCACCCTGGCGGACCTCTTCAACATGCTGCTCGACCTGCTGATCGCCGCGCTGATCGAGGGGGTGATGTTCCTCGGTGGCGCGGCCGTGAGCAAGGGCATCAAGAAGGTGAAGGCCAAGCGAGCGGCGAAGAAGATGGGCAAGGTGTCGGCCGCCGGGAGCGAAGCGTACGAGAAGGCGCTCAAGCAGGCCGAGCTCGACGAGGTGCTGAAGGACGGCCTCCGGAAGCAGCGCGCCAAGGTGACCGGCACCCCGGTGCCTCCGCCCAAGCCCAAGAAGCTGCTCGAGAAGCGCGCCAAGAAGGCGGGCGACGAGGCCTGGCACAAAGCGTTCAAAGAAGAGTTCGGGCAGAAGCCGCCGGGCAAGGTCCGCCAGTACCTCGACAAGGTCTTCCAGAAGCGACCGGAGGTGGTCGGGCGGACGGCGGCGGCGGCGAGGACCCTGATCAAATCCCTCGGCGAGGAATTCGTGAGCACGGTGATGGGGGACGGCGCCGAGAACCTGGTCGAGGGCCATCGCCCAGGGGCGGGCACGACCCAGGTTCGGGAGGGCGAGACGGTACTCGCCGGCGCAGGAGAGACCGAGAATGGATGACGCCACCTTCGAGAAGCTCCCCAGGCGGCAGCAGCTGGCCTTCGCCCTTGGGGTCGGGAGCAAGCTCTTCGGGCGGGAGAAGATGACCCGCTACGTCAAGCAGATCGCCCCGTTGGTGCGGGACCGAGTGGGGCACGGCCCGGACGCGGGCGGCGAGACGAACTACTGGCGCGGGATTTGGCGCGTCTACCATGCCGAGTGAGCCCCGGGGAGAGGCGGACGAACCGCGGCCGGCGGATTAGTTTTCCTCCGTGACCCCGACGCCGAGCGGCTCCGAACCCGACCTCCTCGAGGTCGTCCGCGGTCTCGCAACCGAGCACCACGTCTTCGGCGAGCTGGGCCGCCGGAGCGACGAGGACGTCTGGTTCCTCGGCCGGCGCCACGGCGACTCGAGTCTGGTGGCGCTCCGCCTCCAACAGACCGGCACCGACGAGTGGGGCGACCCCCGCTACGAAATGAAGGTGGCGCGCGAGCTCGGCAGCGAGGTGCCCACCGCGCAGAGCAACTGCCACGAGTGCGGCGCGCAGCTCAGGACCTTCGCCCGCTTCTGCGGGCAATGCGGCGCCGACCAGACCAAGGGGCAGCGCACCAGCCAGACGGCCGAGGAACAGCGGCTGCTGCTGGAGGAGGTGCGCAAGGTCACCGAGGAGCATTACGAGGTGCTCGGCGTGATGCCGCAGGCCGAAGGCGGCGGGGTAGTCTACTTCGCGCTGGAGCGCTCGAGCCGCGAGCTGGTGCGGCTTCGGCTCAGGGAAAGCTCGGGCGGAATGGAGCTGGGCGAGACGCAGGTCGGGATCGGTCTCGACAGCACCATCACGGCAACGCCGATGCGACCGCTCCCGGTGATTCGCCGCTCGACCCCCGCCTCGCGCCCCACGCCGCTCGGCGTGACGGAAGTGGCGCCGGCCGAGCCCGAGCCCCAACCCCAGCCGGTGGTCCCGCCCGATCCGCCGGCCCGCGCCTCGGCTCCGATCCGCGCCTCGCGCGGGCCCTCCGATCGCGAGCGGATGCTCACCATCGCCGTGATCGTGCTGGCGGCGCTGGTGATGATCCTGATGGTGCTGCTCCTGCGTCGCTGACGTCTCCCTGAGCCTCCGGCCGCTTCGGCCATGCCGGCTTCGCTGGTCGGCCTTGGCCAGGCTGACGCCCGCCGTTCAGCCGCCGACCCTTTTCGGCCATCGCCGCTTCGCTGGCCGGCCTTCGCCAACGCCCGTCGTTCAACCGCCGACCCCTTCGGCCATCGCGGCCTCGCGAGTCGGCCTTCGCCACTCGATCCAGGCCAGGTGGGCCAGCGTGCCCGCGCCCAGACAGCCGGCGACCATCACGACCAGCCCGCCGACCAGCGGGACCAGCCCGATCACCTGGGCGGCGATCAGGCCGAGGGTGGCCGCGGCGTAGGGGCGCTCGGGCGGCTCGTCCGCCTTGAGCAGCGGGAGCAGCCGGCGGCCCAGCCAGGCGCTCGCCACCAGGTACCCCAGCACCCAGAGGGCGGGCATCAGCACGGCGAGGATCCCGACGCCGAGCACCGAGCCGATCAGGGTGACCAGGGCGAAGAAGGCGACGAACGGAAGGCCGATGTAGACAAGGGCGGCGCCGGCCAGCGAGGCGCCGGGACGCTCCGAGAGCGCGCGCACGGCGCGATCGAGCAGCCGCCCGCCGATCCCGGCGAAGATCGCGGCCGCCAGGGTGAGCGCCATGGTGAAGCCGATCCAGGTAAAGATCAGGAAGCGCCGGCCGAAGGTGAGCCCGGGCTCGGTGTGGGTTTGACCCCCGATGGTGGCGCCGGGCTCTCGGGAGACGGTGCTCCGATAGAGGATCAGGTCGCCGTCGATCCGGGAGCCCGAGAGCAGCTCCGCGTGCCCGTGGGCGACCACGACCGAGCCTTCGAC
>JBFXAS010000321.1:0-5197 GCA_050184075.1 Gemmatimonadales bacterium | reverse complement strand
CCGCGACGCCGCCGATGATGGTGATCGGGAAGAACGTGTCGTGGAAATGCGCCAGCACGAAGTAGGTGTCGTGCAGGTAGATGTCCGAGCCACTCGCACCGAGATAGATGCCGGTCATGCCGCCGATGATGAACGTCGCGATGAAAGCCAGCGCCCACAGCATCGGCGTGGTGAATCGGATCGACCCGCCATAGAGGGTGGCGAAGATCACGAAGAACATCTCGGCGATCGGAATCGTGATCAGGAGCGTCGTCACCGTGAAGACGTTCGCCATTCGCGGATCGATGCCCGCGATGAACTGGTGGTGGGCCCAGACGAAGAAGCTGAGCACGCCCGTGATCACCGCGGTATAGAGCAGCAGTCGGTAGCCGAAAAGCTTCTTCCGCGCGAACGTGGCCACGATCTCGATCACCACGCCGATCGACGGCAGCAGCACCACGTACACCTCGGGATGCCCGAAGAACCAGAAGAGGTGCTGCCACAGGATGGGGTCGCCGCCCATGGCCGGGTTGAAGAACCCGGTGCCGATCGTCTGGTCAAAGAGGAGCATCACGGCACCCGCGATGAGCGGGCCCACCGAGAGCATGAACAGGATGCTCGCGATCACGATCATCCAGCAGACGATCGGGATGTCGTAGGCCTTCATGCCGGGCGCCCGCGAATTCATCAGCGTGGTGATGAAGTTGATGCCGCCCAGGAGGAACGCCACGAATTCGAGCGCCACGGCCAGGATCCAGAGGGTCGAACCCAACCGGGTGAGGTTGTACTCGGCGTGGGTCGAGAGCGGCGGGTAGGCCGTCCAGGCGCCGCCGAAACCGCCTCCTTCCACCACCAGCGAGGCCAGGATCAGGATGGCGCTCACCAGGAAGACCTGGTAGGAGAGCCGGTTGATCCTGGGGAACACCATGTCGTCCGCGCCGATCATCAGCGGGATCAGGTAGTTCCCAAAGGCGGCGATGAGCACCGGCATCGCCACCCAGAAGATCATGATGCTCCCGTGGTTCGTCACCAGGGCGTTGTACTCGCCCGGTGACACCACGCCGAACCCGGGAACCGGCTGTCCGGGGAAGGCGAGCTGCATCCGGAAAACGTACGCCATGAAGCCGCCGATCACCGCCATCGCGATCCCCGTCCAGAGGTACTGCTGGGCGATGATCTTGTGGTCGGTGGACCAGAGGTACTTCAGGATGCCCTGGGGCCCGTGGTCGGCGTGAGCGTGTCCCGAGGCGGCGTGGGCGTCGAGGGTGGTGGCCATCTGGCGTCGTCCTCTTCTAGCGCGCGGCGGCGGGAGTGTTGGCGGCGACCCACGTCGAATGCGCGGCCTGGTCCTGTACGTGGATCTGCCCGAACATCACCCCATGGCCGATGCCGCAGATCTCGGCGCATTGGATGTCGAAGGTGCCGATCTGGGTGGGCTTGAACCATCCGGTGATCGTCCGCCCGGGGACGGCGTCCTGTTTCAGGCGGAAGACCGGCACCGAGAAATTGTGGAGCACGTCGCGCGACTGAAGCTGGAAGTGATAGGTCCGCTCGTTCTCGACGTACAGGTGGTCGGTCGTCAGGATGTCGTCCGCGGTGTCGAGTCGGTTGTCCGCTCCGGGGTGCTGGAAGATCCAACCCCATTGCTGGCCGATCACGCGGACGACCGCCCCTGCCTCCGGGAGCTCCTGTTTCACGTTGACCCAGACCCGGATGGCGAACACGATGATGAAGACGTCGCAGACCAGCATCAGGCTGTGCGGGACGGAGATCGTCCACTTCTTGAGGTCCTTCTCGCTGCCGTCGAGATAGCGTGACTTGACCCCCGGGCGGGCTCGGAACCGAAAGAGCAGCCAGAAGAAGTATGCCTCGGACACCACCAGGAACAGACCGGCCAGCGCCGTCACGAGCAGAATCAGGCCGTCGATCGAGCCGGCGAACGACGACGCCTCGGGGATCAATTGGGCCATTGATCGGGCTCCGCTGAGATCAAAGGATGAACGCCACGACCGCGGCCGTGAACAGCGCGATGCCGATCATCGACGCGACGAAGGTCTTGCGCGCGTCGATCAGCGCCGGATTCTGCTCGTCTGGCGGCGGGGCCAGCGCGGCGTCGTCGGCTGCGAGGGGAGTCGGATGGTGTGGAGCGCCCATGGTGTCGGATCGACCTCACCTGAGGGTCTGGAGGTAGGCGGTCAGGTTGCTGATCGCCGCGTCGTCGAGTGGCAGCGCGTTGGGCCGCATGACGGCCCCCCAGGCATCGCCGGGCCCGGTGCCCCGGGTGCCGGCCCGGAACTTCTGAAGCTGCCGGGCGACGTACCAATCCGCCTGGCCCGTGAGCGGGGGGGCACGCAGCGACTGGTTGCCCGCACCGTCCGCCCCGTGACACGCCGCGCAAACGGCCCAGGCGGCCTGGCCCGCCTGCGCGTCGCCCGTCAGGACCCCCGCCGGCCGCACCGGTGACAGGCTCGCGACGTACTCGGCGACCGAAGGGATGTCGCCCTCCAGGTCGAGTGCCCGCGCCATGGTCTTCATCCGAATCCCGACCGTATCGTACGCGTCGTAGCCGCGATGTCCGGCCTGGAAGGCGGCGAGCTGGGCCTCGACGTACCACTGTGGAAGGCCGGCAATGGCCGGCGCGCCCAGGGCCTGGTTGCCTCCGCCGTCCGCGCCGTGGCACGGGAGGCAGGTGTCGAACAGCGCCTCGCCCCGCGCCAGGCCCTGTACCGGCGGGCGGCTGCAAGCCGAAACGCCCGCCACCACCAGCGCCGCGCTCACCCAGAGTATCAACCGTCGTGACATGTCGCTCATCCTGTCGGATCCCATCGGGGGAAGGCTTCCTCCGTTGACCCGTTCGCCCTTCGGCGGACGGAGGCCTCGACGACGGCGCCGAGGGGGCGCCCCTTCAGGCGCAAGGCACCGCACAGGGCGGAGGCCGCCAGGGTCCACCGGTCGTGCCTGGTTTGTGGGATTTCGAAGCCGTAGAAGAGTAACGCGCAGCGCCGTGGTTCGGTAGCCGCTCCCGGCGCGCCCTGACCCTTGATCTCCGACGGGTAGCGCAGGCCCGTCGCGAAGCCGGCCTCCCCCTCGATTCCACCTCGGAAACCGTTGAGCCTCAATGTCGCGGTGCGCCGGAGGCGGTAGATTGGCTCGATGCGCCTCCGCTCACCGGTTACGATCCGCGGCTTCCGCGGCTTCCGCGGCTTCCGCGGCTTCCGCGGCTTCCGCGACCTCCGCCGCTTCCGCGATCTCCGCGGCGCCGTCGCAGTCGCGGCACTGACGCTCGGCGCCGCGGGAGCGATTGCGGCCCAGGCGGCTCCGGATCGCGCGGCCATTCTGGGCACCGTCGAGCGCTTCCTCGCCGACGCCCGGGCGCGCGACTCGGCCGGGATGGCCGCTGCGGTCGAACCCACGGGCGTGTCCGCGGCGATCGTCTACGACCGGGGCCGCGCCACCGTCGTGAGCGAGACGGCCGCGGTCGGGGTCGCGCGGATCGCCAGGTCGGCCGAGGGGCCCGACCACCGGCTCCTGGCGACCGAGGTCTGGCAGGATGGCGATGTCGCGCTGGTCTGGGCGCTCTACCGCTCCGGGAGCGCCGCCGGTCCGGCCTGCGGATACCAGGCGCTCGATCTGGTGCGCCGCGAGGGCCGCTGGCGGATCGTGGCCAGCGGCTACACCGTCCGGGCCGACGGGTGCGAGAGCCTCGTCGCCGGCGAGTCCGCCAGGGAGCCGCTCCGCCCGCCATCGGCGTCGGACCGCACCGCCGTGCTGGGGGTGGTGGACGAGTTCTTCGCCTCGCTCCGCACTCGAGACACGGCGGCGCTCACCCGGATCTTCTCGCCGAGGGCCGCCTGGAACACGGCGGCCTACCGCGGCGAGCAGGTCGTGCTCGGAAGCCGACCGGCCACTCAGGATCACGCCATCCTCACCCGGGCCACCGAGCCGCTCGTCGAACGGCTGCTCGACGCGGTGGTGCGGGTCGACGGCGACCTTGCCATCGTCTGGGGCCCCTATCGATTCGAGATCGGAGACCGGCTCTCCCACTGCGGGCACGACGGCTTCCGGCTGGTCCGGGAAGCGGGCCGGTGGCGGCTCGAGGGTGGCGTCTACACCATCCGTCCGGAGGGCTGCCCCTCGCTGATCGGACCGAGACAGGTCGACTCGCTCCCGTCGCACGCCCCCGACACGGTGATCGCCTACGGCTCCGATGCCCGTCAATTCGGAGAGCTGCGCTTGCCGCCTGGTCGCGGCCCCTTTCCCGTGGCGGTCGTGGTCCACGGTGGTTGCTGGCAGCGGATGTTCGCTTCGGCGGGGAACACGGCGCCCCTCGCCGACGCGCTCCGCGCGGTGGGGGTGGCCACCTGGAACGTGGAGTACCGCACCGCCGAGGAGCCAGGTGGCGGCTGGCCGGGCACCTTCCTGGACGTCGCCGATGCCACCGATCTGCTGCGCATCCTCGCCCGCCGCTATCCGATCGACACCACCCGAGTCGTGGCGGTCGGCCACTCGGCGGGCGGCCATCTCGCGCTCTGGCTGGCGGCGCGAGGCAGGCTCCCGGCGACGAGCCCGTTGGCGCGTTCCGCGCCGCTCGCCCTTGCGGGCGCTGTGGCGTTGGGGCCGGTGATGGACTTGGGCGAGGCCGCGGCGCGGATCGGCGGCGCCTGCGGCCGGGGCGCCACGCTGGTGGTGGGCGGCACGCCGGCCGAGGTGCCGGAGCGTCACGCCCAGGCCGCCCCGATCGAGCTCCTGCCCCTCGGCGTTCCCCACACGATCCTGGTCGGCGAGCTCGACGGGATCATGCCGGCGTGGCCCCGGGAAGCCTACCTCCAGAAGGCGCGGCAGCTGGGCGACGTCGTCGAGCTGGTCGTCGTGCCCGACGCGGGCCATTTCGAGCCGATCGCGCCGACCAGCCGAGCCTGGGCGGTGGTGCGCGAGCGGATCCTGCGGCGACTCGCGGGCCGGGGCTCGCGGTAGCCCTGCCGCCCGATGCCGGTATTTTGAGCAGGCTTCCACCTCCCGAGGGCACGATGAAGCAGGCGACGCTCCTGTTGCTGGCGCTGGTACCGATCGCGAGCCCGACCGTCTCGGCGCAGCAAGGGCGGTTCGATGCCGAGAAGACCCGCACCGTGCTCACGGAGTTGATCGAGAAGGAGATGAACAACCGCGGGATCCCCTCGATCTCGATCGCCCTGGTGCGCGGCGACTCGATCGTCTGGAC
>JBFXAS010000320.1:0-5247 GCA_050184075.1 Gemmatimonadales bacterium | reverse complement strand
AAGGCGTTGAGAAAGCCGCCCAGGAGGAAGCCGGTGACCAGCACGGTCACGTAAAACCTGGGGCGACGGGGGCCGGCCATCAGGACCGCCGGTCGAGCACGAAGCTGACGCTGGCCCGGAGCAGCTCGCGCTCGGGGCTCGGAGGCAGGAAGGCCAGCCGCTCCAGGGCGTCCTCGCCATGGCGTTGGGCCCGGTCTCGCGCGTAGTCGAGACCGCCCGCGCCCCGGATGTGGTCGATCACGGCGGCGATCTGCTCCGCGTCGGGCTCGGCCGTGGCCATCAGCCGATCGACGTCCCGGCGCTGCTCCGCGTTGAGCCGCGGCAGGGCGTGGATCAGCGGCAGGGTCACCTTGTGCTCCTTCAGGTCGTGCCCGGTGGGCTTGCCGGTCACCAGCTCGTCTTCGGTGAAGTCGAGCAGGTCGTCGACGATCTGGAACGCCATGCCGAGCGCGTTGCCGAAGCCGGCCATCGCGCGCACCTGCTCGGGAGCGGCGCCGAGCGCCCCGCACTCGCACGCCCCGGACAGCAGCGACGCCGTCTTGGCCCGGATCAGCAGGTCGTAGCTCTCTTCGGAGAAGGTGAGCGGATCGTGGGCCAGGAGCTGCCGCATCTCGCCGATGGTCATCTCGTTGGTCACCCGGCTCATCACTTCGAGGGGCGCCAGGTCGGCCAGTCTGACCAGCTCGATCACCGCCCGCGAGTACAGGTAGTCGCCCATGATGACCGACACCTGATGGCTGAAGAGCGAGTTGATCGTCGGCATCCCGCGGCGGAGCACCGAGTGGTCGACCGAGTCGTCGTGAATCAGGGTGGCGAGGTGGATCAGCTCGACCACCGCGGCGAGCGCGACGCCACGCTCGTCGCGATGGCCGAGGGCGCGGCGGACCAGGAGCAGCAGGGTGGGCCGGAACATCTTCCCCTGCATCCGGCGGAGATGAGAGTTGACCTCCGCGATCAGGCCGAAGTCGGCCTCGAGCAGCGTGCCGATTCGGGCCCGAACCTGCTCGAGCTCGTCCAGGATCGGCGCCTGGAGATCGCCCAGACGCACCGGCACGGCCTCGGAGATCACTCAGGGTCCGCCGTGAGCCGCTGGACCCGGTCGCCCACGTCGAGGAACCGGATGTCGACCGCGAGCACCCGCTCGAAGCAGCGGATCGCTTCGTCGCTGCGCCGCTGCGCCTCGACGGCGCGCCCGAGCCAGTAGATCAAGCCGATCTTTTCTTCGTCGCCTCCGGACAGGCTCTCCACCGCCCGGCGAAGCACGGCCTCGGCGATCGCGAAGCGGCTCTTCTCGAAGAACGCGATCCCGAGCTGCTCGGAGGTCTTGAGCCGCCCTTCCGGCGCGCGGAGCGCCTTCTGGAACTGGGCGATGGCCTCGTCCAGGAGCCCCATCTCCTTGAAGGCGATGCCCAGGTCGTAGTGGGCCTGGAAGTCCTCCGAGTCGATGTTCTCCTCGATCCCCCGCTTGAACTGGCTCAGTGCCTCGTGGAAGGCCTGGTCCTCGTCCTCGACGGGGGTGTCCTGCTCGACCCGAATCCGGGTGTCGCGCACCTGCTGGTCGTCGAGGATCAGCGATCCGAGGTCGACGAAGCTCTGCGCGGGCTCGGGTCGTCGTTCGGGAGCGGTGAGCGTCGCGATCGCGGCGCGGGCGAGGTCGTTCCCCGGGTCGTGCTCGAGCACCCGCTTGTAGACCGTCAGCGCGTGGTCGACGCCGCCACCGGCGCGAAGCGCGTCGGCGAGCTTGAGGTAGGAGGCCAACATCACGTCGCGACGTCCCGACCGGTAGGCGATCTCGACCCGCTTCTGATAGCGGAAGATCGCGTCGGGCTCGAGGGCGAGCAGTTGATCGATCGTCTCGAGCGCCTCGTCGAACCGGGCCGCTTGGTCGAAGTACTCGATCGCCGCGTCGAGCGCGGCCACGGCTCCCTCCCGATCGCCCACCTCCATCAGCACCCGGGCCCGGTCGCACGCCACGAGCCCGGGATCCTGGCTCGGCGCTTCGGGCTCCGGCTCCTCGGTGTCGACGTTGAGGTAGACCAGCTCTTCGGCCGACTCCATCGGGTCCGCGTGCACCGCCTCGTCGAGGGTCTCGTAGGTCTCGGCGACCGGCAGATAGGCGCCGGACTCGCGCCCGTTCGGGTCGAGACGGGAGTCCACCAGGTCCATGCCGTCGACCTCGAGCCCGCCTTCGACACTCGGAAACGCGTCGATGTCGTCCAGCTCCTCGACCGCTCCCGCGTCGGCGCCGTCGTCCTCGTCGCCGCCGATCGAGGGCGCGATGATCTCCATCCCGTCGATGGTGGCGGTGTCGCGGCGCCAGGCGTCCTCCTCCTCCAGCTCCGCGTGGGTGAGCTCCAGGCCGTCGATCGGGTCGTCCGCCACGGAGGTCGGCCCCTCCGCGTTCACATCGATGAAGACCAGATCGCCGCTGCCCAAACGCGGCGGTGGCGCGACAACGTCCTCGCCCTGGGCGGCGCGCTCACGCGGTCGGCGCGCTCCCGCCTGGCTCGCGCCTTCGAGCTCTTCGGCGATCCGCTCGAGGCCGGCGGATCCGTCGGGACCGAAGGCGTCGGTGCGCAGCAGCTCGATCAGCGCGGTGCGGACGTCCGGATTGGAGGAGAACTGGTCGGCGAAGACCTTCACGGCGCCGATCGCCTCCTCCTGATGCGAGAGCGCGTGCATCCGCTCGAGATACTCGGCGAGATTCTTCTTCGCGTCGCTGGCGAAGTTCTTCCGAGCGTTGAGCTGCGCCAGCCGGAGGTAGGTCGAGGCCCGACCCTGGTTGATCCGCAGGATCTTGCCGCAAAGCGCGATGGCGTTGTTGAAGAAGCCCTGCTCGGTGTACAGGTCGGCGGCCTGCTCGTAGGCCCGGATCGCGGCGCCGGACTCGCCGTCCTTCATCTCCAAGTCGCCGATCCGGTTGTAGAGCGAGGGATCGGGGACCCCTTCCCCCGCCTCCTCGAACTCCCGGAGCGCTTTCTTGTACACGTCGATAGCAGGGCGCCACTGGCCGCTCTGCTCGTACTTGCGCGCCGACTCTTTGAGCTTGTCGAGGTTCATTCGACTGGCGGCTCGGGGAGCTCGGGGGAAGATGACAACACCTTGACAGGTCGGAAGATAGGCCCCTTCACGGGGCCCGAGCAAGCCACCGGCTGGTTCGACCGGCCAGGAGCGGTCCGCACTACGCGGGGCGCGCCGCTGGATCGAAAGCCTGGGCCAGCACACCCGCCTCCAGCCGGGCGAGATCGGGACTCGGGGGCCGGTCCTCGTCCAGGACGGCCACCCCGAAACGTCCGCCGCGCACCTGCTGGTAGAGCCACTCCACCCCCTGCCCGGCCCTGAGCGGACGATGGAACTCGAGGCCCTGGGCCCCGCAGAGCAATTCCGCGGCCACCACCCGGGCCGCATTCCGGAGGATCCGTCTGGCCTTGTACGCCGCCGCCATGCCCATCGGAACGAAGTCCTCCTGGTTGGCGTCGGTGGGAATCGAGCCGATGCTCGCGGGATGCGCTATGGCGCGTGATTCGGCCACCAGGGCCGCGGCGGTGATCTGCACCATCATGAATCCGGAGGCGAGCCCCGGATCCTTCGTCAGGAACGCCGGCAATCCCTGCGAGAGATCCGGGTTGACCAGGCGCTCGATCCGCCGCTCGGCCAGCGCCTGCAGGGTCGTCAGGGTGATCGCCAGGATGTCCAGCGCCTGCGCCACCGGCTGCCCGTGAAAGTTGCCTCCGGACAGCACCTCGCCGTCGAAGACCAGCGGATTGTCGGTGGACGCGTTGAGCTCGGTCGCTACGACCGACTCCGCGAAGCGGATCGCGTCGGCCACCGCCCCGAGCACCTGGGGCCCGCACCGGAGGCTGTAGGCGTCCTGCACCCGGGGGTCGTTCTCCCGATGCGACTCCCGGATCTCGCTCGCTTCGAGTAGCGAGCGCATCAGCGCGGCCGCATGGACCTGCCCCGGATGGGGGCGGGCGGCGTGGATCCTCGGATCGAGAGGCGTGGGCGTGCCTCGGAGCGCCTCCAGGCTGAGCGCGGCCGCCGCCACCGAGCTGCGCCAGACCACCCAGGCGTCGTGCACCAGGAGCGCCAGCATTGCCGTCTGCGCCTGGGTGCCGTTGATGAAGGAGACCCCTTCCTTGGGTCCGACTCGAAAGGGCGTCAGGCCGGCCCGGGCCAGGGCCTCGCCCCCGGGCTCCAGCTCGCCGTCGGCGCCGCGCACCTGCCCCTCGCCGATCAGCACCAGCGCCAGGTGGGCGAGCGGGGCAAGATCGCCGCTTGCGCCCACGCTCCCCTGCTCCGGCACGTCCGGCACCAGCCCCGCGTTGAACATCGCCACCAGCGCCTCGACCAGCTCCGGGCGCACCCCGCTGGTCGGCCGGACCAGCACGTTGGCGCGGAGCAGCATCATCGCGCGCACCACGTCCGTCGGCAGCGGATCGCCGACCCCCGCGGCGTGGCTGCGAATCAGGTTGAGCTGCAGCCGATCGAGCGCGGTGGGCGCCACCCGCACGTTGGCCAGCTTGCCGAACCCGGTGTTGATCCCGTACATCGCCTCGCCCCGGGCCACCGCCCGGTCGATCACTGCGCGACTCGCCCCGAGCGCCACGAGCGCCTCCCGCGCCACCGCGATCCGAGGCTCGGCCGCGCGGCTCACGCGCACCACGTCGGCCAGGGTGAGGGAGGCTCCATCCAGGACCAGTGGGGACTCGGGTGCCATCGGGGCTCAGGGCTGGAGGGTGGTCTGGCGGTAGTCGAACTTGATGTCGGGCAGATCGATCAGGGTGACCAGGAAGCTGAAGGAGAAGTTGCCGTTCGGCGAGCGCATGAACGAGAAGGTGGCCCGCCAGTCGTGCAGATCCCGGGTCAGGTTGAGCCGCTGCGCCTCGAAGCGACCCTCCGCCCCGTTGTACTGGGTGCTCCAGTTGAGCTGCCAGAGCCGGGTCGGCGAGAAACTGGTGTTGACGTCGATGTTGGTCTGCGTCGTCGGGCTCGGATTCGCCACCGTCGGCCGCACCCGGTTCATGGTGAAGTTGACCGAGGTGTTGAAGCCGCGGGCGCCCCGGGTGAACGACTGGTTGTTGGTGAACGCCGAGCCGCGCCGGAACTGGTCGGGCTGGCCGAATCCGCTCGTGGGCGTGGGCGGCACGGCCCGCCCGGGGCCCGCCGGGGCCTCTGGCCCGCTTGCATCGTCGACCAGACCGAGCAGCTTCCCGATCGACTTGAAGGTCCCGGCCGTCAGGGAGA
>JBFXAS010000319.1:0-5324 GCA_050184075.1 Gemmatimonadales bacterium | reverse complement strand
GACCGGTGCAGGTGCTCGGGTCGCGTGAGGACGACTTCCGGCATGACATGTTCACCCCGGCACAGCTGAACCACCTCGAGGCCGGTCTCGATGCGTCCGGGCGGTTCGCGGCGTGGCGCCATCGGGTGGCCGACTTCCACCTCTCGATGTTCGGGGCCTACGACCCCGAGTACGATCCGCCGGCCGGCGGCGATCCGTGGGGCGGCTTCGACACCCCGTACGAGGTGCCGGACCTGGAGGTCGAGCTGGCCCTGCTGGAGTCGCCGGTCAAGACGGGAGCGTGGCGCTCGGTCACCTATCCGGCGGCGGTGCTCGCGCGGGAGTCGTTCCTCGACGAGATCGCCCGCGAGACCGGACGCGATCCGCTGGCGCTCCGGCTTGAGCTGATTCCCTCACCCGGCCTGGTGCGGCGGGGCGAGACGGAGATCCCGAACGGCGACCGGCTGCGGCGGGTCCTGGAGCTGGTGGCCCAACGCGGCGATTGGGGTGGCCCGCTGCCCGACTTCGGTCCCGGTCGTCGAGTCGGGCGCGGTCTCGCCTGCAATCCCTACCGCCGGGGCACCATGGTAGCCCAGGTGGCCGAGGTGTCGGTGGGCGCGGAAGGCGACATCCGGGTCCATCGGATCGTGAGCGCGGTGGATTGCGGGCAGCCGATCAACCGGCTCGGCATCGCGCAGCAGTTCGAAGGCGGGGTCGCGTGGGCGCTCAGCGCGCTCTTCGGGCCCGGGGTCCGGTTCGAGCGGGGGCGCGCGCAGGGCGGCTCGTTCTCGGAGTACCCCGTGCTCCGGATCGATCAGATGCCGGCGGTGGAGACCCACGTCGTCGAGAGCACGCTCCGCCCCTTCGGGATGGGCGAGCCCCCGGTGCCGGCGGTGGCGCCGGCCGTGCTCAACGCGGTGCACCAGGCTACCGGCGTCCGGATTCGGAACCTTCCCGTCGATCGAGCCCCGCTTCGGGGCTGACTCGCGATCGGTGGTGGGGTCGCTTCGGCGTGGCGGGGGTCATTGGCCGGCCACCCGAGATCGATCAACGCACCGCTTCCGACGGGGTGGCTCGCGGGACGTGGATCACCGCGGTGAACGCCTCGCTCGGCCGAAGCTCCAGGTGGCCGGCCTGGAAGCGCATCGGGTGAGGTTGCCCGAGCCACGCGCTCGCTTCGCGCGACGCGCCCGCGAGCGGGAGCACGAACGCGGCGCTCGAGACCGTCGCCAGCATGGCATCGACGCTGCCCGCGACGGGCGCGGTGGCGCTGTCGAGCGACGGGCCGCCATAGGAGAAGCCGAGCGCCACGTAGCGCGTGCCCAGCGCGTCGCGCAGCACGAGGCCGAGGTTCGGCACGCCGCCTGGCACGGGAACCGGCGGGCCGGCGATGCGCGCGGTCTGCACGTGGGCATTGTGCGCCCAGATCATCATGGCGCCCGCGCCAGCGTGCTCCAGGGCCCAGAGCGCGTTCGCGGCCATCGCGCGGTCGCGTGGATTGCTCGCCTCGAGCGCGCCCAGCCGCAACATCTCTTCGGTCTGCCCGGCGACGATCGCCATCCGGAGCGCCAAACGGTATTCCCCGTCGGACGAGGCCGCGCGATAGGCGCGCTCCTTGGCCCGGATCCCCTCCTCCAATCCGGCCGAGAGCCGGCGGAGCGAGTCTCGGGCCGGTGCCGCGAGCGCGAGGTAGCGCTGGATCGCGGGTTGCCAAAAGGGCCCGCTCGCCCGCTCGGCCAAAGGCCGGAGCCCGACGCGCACCGTCTCCCCTTCGGCCGGGTCGACCCGCTCGAAGTAGGCGGTCAGCCGGTCGAGCGCGGGCACCATGCTGCCCGCCGCCGCTGGGAGGTCGATCCCCACGACCCGCACGGGTGGCCGCGACGGGTGCGACAGGTTCCATTGGCGGAGCCACTCGAACGCCGCGCGCACCTCGGGGTAGCTGCCGAAGCCGTAGGTGATCGCGGTCGCATAGTCGACCGTGGGCGCCCGGCCGGTGACGTAGGCGTCGAGGTCGAGGCCCTCGGGCATTCCCGATTCCAGCGCCAGTGCCGACACCCGCCCGCTCTCGACCAGGTGCCGGAGCAGGAGGAAGCGGATGGTGAGGAACTCGTGCACGTTGTGCACGCTCTCGCCGATCCCGATCACCTTCGCGTCCGAGGCGAGCCCCATCAGCGCGCGAACCGCCGCGACCGAATCTCCGGTGAGCGGGGTCGCGCTCCGCCGGGCCCAGTCGCGGACCGCCGACTCGCCGGGACCTGTCTGGGCGACGGCCCCGGCGGACAGGGCCGTCGCCGTCACCACGGCGGCGATGGTCCGGATCACACGCCGGGAGACGGATGGTCGGGACGCACCGTCTTCGGCTGGCCGAAACGGATCTATCGGCAAGGGGCGGCGGAGTCCGGCGTGACCGCAGGCTGGCAGCAGGACGGCGGGACGGCGTTCTGGAGCTGGACGCGTCATTGATCTCTCAGGCGTGGTAGGCACTCGCCAGCGCTTACGGCCGAATGGGAGATCCGGTTTCTGACCGGGGCGGACGTCACCGGAAGCCGCTCGAGTTTGCTCACGCCGACGGCCGGCTCGCGACGGTCCGAGTCGGCTGCCCCATCGACCGCTCCCGGTTGGCGGCGAGTCCGCTCTGTCCGCCGTTCCTGCGCCGGATTCTCGGCGCCTTCGCCGCGCGGGGGCGCCCACGGCAGCTAGCGACGGCGCTCCGGAATCGCCCGCATCAGGATCGCCTGCGCAGCATGGAGCGCGGCGATGCCGGGCCCCGATCCGGGGAAGTGGCCCATGCGCGCGATCACCAGCTCGCGAGACGGCACCACGTAGGTCTCCTGGCCCCCCGCGCCGCGGAACGCGTAGGCGTCTCGCGGCAACGGCCACTGGCCCCGCCGGTTGAGCCAGACCATCCCACCGTAGGCCGAGTCGGGCCAGGCCGGGGCCGGCGCCCGGACGAAGTCGACGAAGCCCTCGGGCAGGATCCGCTCGCCCATCCAGACGCCGTCGGCGAGGTAGAGCATCCCGAGCCGGGCCCAGTTGCGGGCCGTGCCGTAGTCGTAGCCGGTGAGCAGGAAGTTGCCGTACGGATCGGTCTCCAACACCTGCCGGCGGATCCCGATCTTGTCGAAGAGGGCCCGCTGCGGGAAGGTGAGATACTCCTCGCCACGCTGCCGGACCGCCTCGCGAATCAGATAGCCCAGGGTGAGCGGATCGACGTTCCGGTAGCGGCCCTTGGTGTTGGGCTCGAACTGGAGCGGGCGAGAGATCGAGAACTCGAAGGCGTCGATCGCCCCGGTGTAGATCAGGTCGTGATCGTGATAGCCCGGAATGTCCTCCGGGCTCCCGCGGCTGAAGCGGAGCCCGCTCGACATCCGCATCAGGTCCATGATCCGGATCGTGCCGCGCGGGTCGTTCGGGTCCCGGTGCCAGGCGGGCACGGGCGCCGGATCTTCGAGCCGGAACGCGCCCTGCTGGATCAGCACACCGATCAACGTGCCCGTGATGCTCTTGCCCATCGACCAGCTCTCGAGCTGCATCTCGCGATCGGCGCCGTTGGCGTAGCGCTCCGCGACGATCCGACCGCGATGCACCACCACGAACGCCGCGGTGAGCCCCTCGGGATCGGCGAAGGCGGCGTCGACGGCCTCGCGGAGCGCGGTCGTGTCGACGTCGCTCGGCAACGGCGTGTCGGGCAGGTGGTCGCCCATCGGCCAGAGGAGCGAGGCGGCGTCGGGCAGCGACGAGCGCACCGGTACCGGGGTGAAGAAGACGCTGTCGACGCCGGGTTGGTGGATCACGCAGCCCTGGTCGCCATAGCGCTTGGCCTCCCGGGTGATCCGGTCGGCCACCGTGAGCCGGACCAGCTGCCGCGTGCGGTCGACCTCGAATCGGGTGATCGAATCGAGCTTGGGGCCGAGGAAGTATTGCGCGACGTGGCGGCGGGCCTCGTCCGGGCCGCGGCCCGAGACGAAGAGCGCCGAGCAGAGCACCTTGGCGGTGCCGGCCACCTTCCAACTGTCGGGGTCGTCGCGTGGTACGCCGGGCTGGGAATGGGCGGACGTGGCGGGCACGGCGAGCGCGAGCCAAAGGCCGCCAGAGACGACGAGTCCTGCCGATCGA
This sequence comes from Gemmatimonadales bacterium, assembly GCA_050184075.1. GTDB lineage: Bacteria > Gemmatimonadota > Gemmatimonadetes > Gemmatimonadales > GWC2-71-9 > SHZU01. Next base: position 1,229 of record JBFXAS010000319.1, on the reverse strand, counting down.
GCGGTCGCGCGCACGGGTCCTCCGGCCGGTTGGCGATCCCGGAAGTTACCGGCTCGGTCCGCGCTTCGCTCCACTCCCCGTTGCCTGGTAGAATCCAGGATGCGGAAGCACGTGCTGCTCTTCGGCCTGGTCGGCGGGGTCCTGATCGCCGGGCTCAAGCTGATCGAGTACCGCTGGCTGGTGGTGGAGCACTCGGTGGAGATCTATGGCGCCCTGGTCGCGGCGCTCTTCGCCGGCTTCGGGATCTGGCTCGGCCAACGGATCACCCGGCGGCGCCGCGAGGTGCTGGTCCGGGAAGTCGCCGTCCCGGTGCCCGTGCCGGGGCCGGCCAGCTTCGAGCGGGATGAGGACAAGCTCGCGGCGCTGGGCATCACCCCGCGCGAGCTCGAGATCCTGGAGCTGATCGCCGAGGGGCTGAGCAACCGGGAGATCGCGGAACGGGTCCACGTCAGCGAGAACACGGTCAAGACCCACTCGAGCCGGCTGTTCGACAAGCTGGGCGCCCGCCGCCGGACCCAGGCCGTGCAGCTGGGCAAGTCGCTCAGACTGATCGCTTGAGGCCGAATCGGGCGTCGGGACGCTCCGGCATCCCACTTTCGTACGATTGTGGGAAAAATCATACCTTCGGGTGACGCGCGGAGCGGGGTCGGGCGCTAGGATCGACCCTCCTCGAGCCCTCTGGAGCCGTCGATGCGCAAGATCGTGCTGACCTTTGGACTGATCGCCGGGGGCATCCTCTCGGCGATGATGCTGCTCTCCCTGCCGTTTCAGGATCGGATCGGCTTCGAGAACGCCGCCCTGCTCGGCTACACCACGATGGTGCTGGCGTTTCTCCTGGTGTTCTTAGGGGTCAAGTCCTATCGCGACAACGTGGCCGGCGGCCGGATCTCCTTCGGCCGGGCGTTCTCGGTCGGGCTGCTGATCACGCTGGTGGCCACGGCCTGCTACGTCGCGACTTGGGAGGTCATCTACTACAAGCTGGCGCCCGACTTCGGCGAGAAGTACGCGGCCTACACCCTCGACAAGGCGCGGGCGGCCGGCGCGACCGAGGAGCAGCTCGCGACCCGGGAGCGGGAGCTGGCCGAGTTTCGGGAGAGCTATCGGAACCCGCTGGTCAACATCGCCTACACCTTCCTCGAGCCCCTGCCGGTTGGTCTGGTGCTCACCCTGGTGTCGGCGGGGGTGCTCAGTCGGAAGCGACGGCCGGAGGTCGGATCGGCCGCCGCGGC
>JBFXAS010000318.1:0-5330 GCA_050184075.1 Gemmatimonadales bacterium | reverse complement strand
GGCCGTTGCGCGGAGCGCCACCAGGCAAGTGCCCCGAGGCGGACGCTCGAGTCGGACCCGGGTGACCCGATGCTCCAGCCGCACGACTCGCCGACCGTCATCGCCCCGCGCCACTCGGCCCAGATCCGAGATCACCCTGCCGACGCGGCCCGTCCCCAGGCCGGCCTCCGCGAGCGCGGCCGGGAACGCGTCGCGGCCCGGCTCCAGCTCGAGCTCGAGCCGCCACGAGCGTGAGCGCCCGGAGGCCGCGATCACCAGGTGGTCGACCTGCCCGTCGTCGATCCCATGGCCGAGCACGACCGGCAGCGCGGAGGAGCTGCCGGCCGCTAGCTCGATCACCGAGACGTTGCGCTGCGCCAGGTTGTTCCGTCGGGTGAGCAGACCCGGATTGCTCGTGCTCACCGTCTGCCAGGCGTAGTCGTTCGCGGTCGAGACCGCAGCCAGGATGCAGGGGTGCCACTGGTTGCCCTGTTGCCAGCCCCAGGCCTGGTCGACCTGCGCGGCCGTGATTCGGAACTTGGCGATCAGTTCCTGTCCGGCCGCGAGCTGACTCGCCTTGAAGGGTTGTGCGGCCGGCCCTGACGGGGTGACCGCGTCGGGCGCGAGGTGGGTCGCGTCGGAGAGCGTCCAATCGAGCGGATAGCCGAACGCCACACCGGCCCAGGCCACGATCCTGACCGAGACTACGATCGCCCGCGCGTCGGCCGGGCCGCGGTTCTGGACCCGGACGTAGAGCCAGTTGTCCTGTCCCCGCGTCACGCGGGACGCCTCGAGCGGCTGATCCGGCAGGAAGACGCCGTCGTCCGTGGGCCGGACCACGATGTCGGAGGTGGCCCAGAAGACGCCGTTCGGCGGCGACGAGGGCTCGACGCCGTCGTCCTGGGCCCAGTCGCGGATCATCACGTCAGCGAAATCGAGCGCCTGGCGCGCGTCGATCCGGCCGTAGCCGACCTCCTTGTGCCGGCGCCCGTTCGGAAAGGCCGGATCGTCGAGATAGCTGTAGGCCCCCGCTCCCGTCGCGTTCACCTTGACCGCGGTCCGCTCGATCACCTCCCGCGTCTCGTCGGCGGAGAGTCCGTACTTCGCGACCAGCAGCGCGGCGAGCGCGGCCACCTGCGGCGTCGACGACGAGGTCATCGAGAAGATCCCGTAGTCGTTGCTGCCGACCACGGTGCTCCAGATCCCCACGCCCGGCGCCACCACCGAGACCCCGGTCGTCTCCCCGGCGTGGGCGTCGGTCCCGTAGTGCGACTCGCCGAAGAAGTCCTGCCAGCGGGTGTCGGCCTTGTCCATCGCGCCGCACGCCATCACCCGGGGGTGCCGGCTCGGGTAGAAGTTGTGGGTCGGATCGGCGGATCCGCCGTTGCCGACCGCGGCCACGATCAGGCAGTTCTTCGAGTGGGCGGTCACGATGCTCGTGTCGATCAGCGGCACGTCGATCAGGGGCAGCTCTGACTCGGCCCAGCCAAAGCTCAGGTTGATCACGCCCCGCCTGCCGGGCGCCGCGCTGGCGAAGAGCGCCGCGTGCTCGATCGCGAGCGCGCAATGGAGGTCGCTCAGATCGCACTTGATCGGGTAGATCGAGCACCGGCCGGCCAGCGCCGCGATTCCCGTCCCGTTGTCGAGCCGCGCCGCCGCCGCGCCCGCCACCTGGGTGCCGTGGAACTCGAGCGACGGGTCCGCCACGTCCGCGTCCGCCGTCGGATCGCCGATGTCGACGCCGTGGCTCGGGAGGTTGGGTTGCAGGTCGGGGTGGTCGAGGCGCACCCCGTCATCGATCACGCAGACGAACACCTTCGGATCGCCCTGCGAGAGGTCCCACGCCGCTTCGGCGCCGACGGCGGTGAGGTGCCACTGCGAGGCGTAGTAGCTCCCGCTCGCCTCGTTGGGGATGAACGCGGTCGGGCGGACCAGCGGAAGATGCTCGAGGTGCGCCGACGCAACCAGGTCGCCGTGCTGCCGTTCGAGCGCGTCCCGGAGGTCGATCGCCGTGCCGAGGTCGTAGCTCCGCAGTCGGTAGACTCTGAGCGCTCCGCCGGTGAGCGCCGATTGACCGGTCGACTCTTCGAGCGGCCATTGGCCCGCCGCCACCCGAGCCTCCCAGGCCGCCTCCTCGCCCGGGCGGATCCGCACCGCCACCAGATTGGGCACCGGGCAGACCACGCCCGCGAGCCCGAGGGAGCCCGGCAAGCGATAGGCGGCGCCCACGAAGTCCAGGTTGAGCCCGACCAGGCGCGCCAGTCCGGCCCGCTCGGGGTCGCCGAACGACGGCTCGGCCCTGACCCAGTGGCGCCGAGGCGTCGTGCTGAGCAGCTCGATCGGCGCGGGTTGCTCGTCGTCCGGGTCCGACGGCGCGATCGGGCTCCTGAGCGGCTCGACGGTCGGGCCCAGAGCGCTCAGCAGCTTGGCGAACCCCTGAGCCGCCATCGGTCGGTGGAGGCCGACCAGCACGTACTCCGGTTCGCGAATCAGGACGTGCCCCGAGGGGTGGCGATAGCGTTCGGGAGCCTCCGGCATCGGATGACCTCCTCGTGAGGGTCGGACGAGGACGATCGTGGCGCGGACCGAAGCGACGTCCGGCCGCTCTTCGATGGTACCGCGCGCCGGGCCGCTCGGCCACCGGGCCGGTGACGAGCCGGCGGGCCGGCCACCCGACCGGCGTTATTCCCAGCGGAAGACCCGGCTGGAGATCAGCAGCGACACCGCCGCGATCGCCGCCAGGGCGAGGACTTCGCCGGAGAGCGCGATCCAGCCCTGGCCGTCCCAGATCCCCTGCATCAGTGCCACGGCGTGGGTGGTGGGCAGCGCGTACACCACGGCCCGGAGCGCCGGCGGCAGCGCCGCGATCGGGAAAAAGAGCCCGGAGAGGACCACCATCGGGTAGAGCAGCGCGGCGCTCAGCGGCTGGGCGAACCGGGCGGTGGGCACCAGGCTCGCGATGATGAACCCGACGCAGAGGATGCTGGCCGTGCCGAGCAGCAGCGCCACGGTGAAGCTCGGGAGTGGAACCTCGAGCGCCCCGGGGAGGACCCTGCGCCCGGCCAACACCAGCAGGGCGAGCCCGACCACCGTCAGCACCAGCTTGAGGAAGACCTGGGCGCTCAGGATGGTCACCGGCGAGAGCGGGGTGGCGCGGAGCCGCTTGAGGATCCCGCCCTCCCGGTAGATCGCGATGATCGCCACCAGCGACTGGACCGCGCTCACCGCGATGATCAGCGCGCCCAGGATCGCCACGTTGAAGGGAGCGCCGGCCGGCACGGCCGAGCCGCCCGACTCGCTCGCTACGATCTTGCCCATCACGATGAACAGCAGCACCGGGATGCCGAGCGTGCCGAACACGCCCATTGGCTCGCGCAGGAAGATCTTGGTCTCCACCCAGGTGAGCTTCCAGAAGCCTGTGAGCATCGCTAGCCCCGAATCCCGTGGCCGGTGAGCTTGAGGAAGACGTCCTCGAGGCTCGGCGTCTCGGTGCGGAAGCCGGAGACCCGGATCCCGCTCGCCGCGATCCGGTTGATCACGTCGGTGACGAAGCCCTCGCCTTCGCCTCGCAGGGTGTGGGTGCGCCCCTCGCTCGTGACGGCCCGGAGCGTCGGGAGCCCGGCGAAGCGCTCGGCCGCGTCGGGCGCCTCGGTGGTGAAGATCGCCAGCCGCTCCGGACAGTGGCGATCGACCAGCTCCACCGGCCTGCCCATGGCGATCACCCGCCCGTGCTCGATGATCCCGACCCGGTCGCAGAGCCGCTCCGCCTCCTCCATCAGGTGGGTGGTGAGGAACACCGTCTTGCCGCGATCGCGGATGCCGCGGACCAGCTCCCAGATGGCCCGGCGAGCCTGCGGGTCGAGTCCCGTGGTCAGCTCGTCGAGAAAGACCACCTCGGGGTCATGGATCAGCGCCAGCGCCACGAAGAGCCGTTGCTTCTGCCCACCGGAGAGGGTCATGAACCAGGCGTTTCGCTTGGCCTCGAGCCCGAGCTGGGCCAGCAGCTGGTCGGTATCGACCACGCTCGGGTAGAGGGTGGACCAGAGGTCAATGGCCTCCCAGACCTTGATCCGCTTCTGGAGGTGGGCCTCCTGATGCTGCACCCCGATCCGCCGCTGAAGCGCGCTCGCGTCGCGTCGCGGGTCGAGGCCCAGCACGGAGATCGTGCCGCGATCCGGGGTGCGGAGACCTTCGACGCACTCCATCGTGGTGGTCTTGCCGGCGCCGTTCGGCCCGATCAACCCGAAGATCTCGCCGCGGGCCACCTCCAGCGACACGTCCGCCACGGCGATCGTCGAGCCGTAGCGCTTCTCGAGCTGCGAGACGGTGATGACCGGGTCGGCCATGGCCAAAAGTAATCCGCTGCGGCTGGCGGGGAGCCGGCCGGCCGACCTGGCACCCGAAGAAATGGCCCCCATCCGGCCGACTTCTCGTCTCTCTAGGTGGCGCCCCCGCGGGGCGATGATCGAACCCTGGCCCGGAGGGCCCCGATGCGCAGCTCCATCGATCCGATCCTGCTCGTGCTGACCACGCTCCTGCCGGGCTGCGGCGGCGCGCCGCCGGGCCAGGACCCCGGCCGAACCGGGCGCTTCACCGCGAGCGTCTCGACCGGGTCGGAGCGAGAGATCTCGGGGTTTGCCGTCTCCGACGGCAAGGCCGGCGTGGGTTGGTCCATGACCTTCACCACGCCCGGGGGAGGGGAGGGCATGCTCTGGATCACCGAGGGCGCGGGTCGACCCGAACCGGGTACTTACAAGATCGTCGACGCCATCGCGTCCGACATGTCGCCGCCCGCGGGCGAGTACGTCGCCACCGTCAACATGGAGGGGACCGATTACGACTTGCAGTCGGTGAGCGGAACCCTCACCATCACCGAGTCGTCCGCGAGCGCCGTCTCGGGACGGTTCAGCTTCTCCGGGCGGCGTGGCACCGCGGACCAGACCGGCACCGTCGAAGGCACGTTCACCACCACCAACCGGGACCGCTGACCATGCCTTCGGAAGCCCGCGCCGCCGCCGTGATGCTCTTCGTCTCGCTCGGTCTCCCGACGCTCGCGGACGCTCAGCAGCCAGCCCGACCCTCGGCCCAGGGCACGGCGGTCGTCACCCGGGGAGCGCTCGACGTCGACACGATTCCGATCCTCTGCGTCGCCGCGCGGCGGCCGGACCGCGGCTTCATCACCGAGACGGGCAACTCCGAGTGGGCTCCGGCGCTCGATCTCAGCCTGCGGCCGACCGCCGCGTAGGCCGACAGCTTTCGGGTCCGGTTCGCCGACGGCGCGGCGACCTACGATCGGACGATTTCGCGGGGGACTTACACCGAGGGGCCGCTCGTCGCGAGCGTCAACCTGG
>JBFXAS010000317.1:0-5340 GCA_050184075.1 Gemmatimonadales bacterium | reverse complement strand
GCGCCGGCGCTACCCGCGAGCTTCCGATGCAAGCGGAGATAGAGGTCGGCGGGGTCGCCGGGGAGCGCCTGCTCGACCCGCCGCCGAATCTCGAGCCCGGGCTTTCCATGCGCCCCAGGAGCGACCAGGAAGGCTCCGACTTCACGGCCGTCCAGCCTGACCAGCCCCAGGTCCTCCGGCTCCTCGAGCCCGCCGAGGGGAGTGACCAGGAGTTTCCACTGGAGCGGGGGCGTGGCGACCGTCATTCCCGCTGTTATCGGCCGAGTTCGCCGCGGCTGGAGCTGGCCACTAGGGCCATTTGGCCCTGAATGCGCCAGCGGCCCCATCGGGACTATCTTGGGGGAGCAATGTCTCGAGTGCTCTTGGTAGACGACGACGATCTCAGTCGGTCGACGGTACAGGCGATGCTGTCCCGAATGGGTCATCAGGTGACCGCCGTCGGCGACGGGCGGGCCGCGCTGCAGCTCTGCCGGGCCGAGCCACCCGAGCTGGTCATCACCGACCTGATCATGCCCGATACCGACGGGCTGGAGTTGATTCAGGAGATCCGGAAGTTCGCGCCGTCCCTGCCCATCATCGCGATCTCCGGCGGCGGGCGCGTCAACGCCAACGAATACCTCACTGTGGCCCAGAAGTTCGGCGCCGCGGTCGTGCTGGCCAAGCCGTTCTCCAACCTCGAGCTGCGCGAAGCGGTGTCCGCCGCGCTCGCCTCGGCCGGTTGAGCGCGCCCTACTCGCTCCTGATCGCCGCTACCGGATCCAAACGGCTGCCCTTCCAGGCCGGGTAGAGCGCCGCACCCGCGGCCACCAGCCCCAACCCGGCAACTGCCGTCACCAGCGCGCGGGGGTCGGTGGCCGGCACACCAAAGAGCAGCCCCGACGCGAGCCGGCCCAACACGATTCCGGCCGCCGCTCCCACCACCAACCCCACGCCGACCGGCATCACCTGCTCCCGGAGCGCCAACGCCACCAGCGAGCGACGCGACGCGCCCAGCGCGCTTCGCACCCCGAACTCCTGGGTCCGCGCCACGACCAGGTTGCTCATCATGCTGAAGACCCCGATCCCCGCGACCACCAGCGCGAGCGCGCCGAAGCTGAGCAGGAGACCGAAGCCGAGCCGCTGTGGCAAGAGCAGTCGCGCGGTGAGCTCGGGATAGGGCCCGAGCTCGCTCGCCGCGACGGCCGGGTCGAGATCCTTGATCCGCTCCACCACGGCCGTGGCCACCTGCGACCCGCCGCCCTTCACGACCAGCGTCAGCTGGCCGAGCAGCATCGCCCCGGCCGCCTCGCTGAGCGGCAGATAGACAACCGCTCGCGGAGCCTCGCCGAGCTCGTGGTAGGTGATCGACGGCACCACCCCGACGATCGGCACCGCCGAGCTTCCGCCGAAGACGATCTGCGCCGCGAGTGGCACCTCGCCCGGGAGATACCGCGAGACGAACCCGTCGCTGACCACCGCGACCGGCGCGCCGACCACGCCGTCCCGCTGCTCGGTCAGCCGGCCCGACGCCGGCTCGAGGCCGAAGGTCCGCCAGAAGCCCTCGGTCACCAGATTCACCTCGACCGCGGGATTGCCGGTCGGGTCGGCCTCGTGCCCCTGGATCGAAAAGGTCTCCACCTCCCCACCGTCTCCCTCCACCAGCGGCGCGGTGAGCGTCCAGGCCGCCGCTTCGACGCCCGGCAGGGCCTGCGCCTCCCTCTCGATCTGCCGGAGCAGGACCAGCGCCCGCTCTGGTTGGTACCGGGCCAGGCCGAGCTCGATCGAGACCGCCGAGAGGGTCGAGGACTCGAAACCCTGATCGATCGAGAGCGCCCGCCGGAGCCCACGGCCAAAGAGCGCCGCGCCGAGGAGCAGCACCACCGCGATCCCGACCTGCACCGCGATCAACGTCGCCCTGAGCCGCGAGCGGCGGGCGGTGCCGCGCTGCCCCAGACCGAACCCGCCCGCGGAGAGCGCCCGCGAGGTGACCCGAAGCGAAGGCGCGAGCCCGATCAGGAACGCCGTCGCCGCCGCGGCGGCGGCCAGCGCGAAGAGACTCGCGCCGTTCGTGCCGAGCCCCGCGGCGCCCAGCCGCACCCCGCCCGGGAGCGCGACCGCCGCGAGCAGATCGGCTACTCCACGATAGACCACGAGCCCGACAACGGCCGCGAGCCCGGCGAGGACGGCCGCCTCGGAGAGCAGCATCCGGACCAGTCTGCCGCGACCACCGCCGAGCGCCGAGCGCACCGCCAGCTCTCGAAGTCGCCCGTGCGAGCGGGCCAGCAGCAGCGTCGCCACGTTGGCGCTCGCCAGGAGCAGCAGGAGACCCACCGCACCCATCAGGAGCGCGAAGACCCGGGGCAGCGCTTCCGTCCCGCCGCCGATCGCCGCGCCGGCCGCGGGGCGAAGCGCGATCGCCTGCCGGTAGCGATCCGGAACGCCCCTGGCCTCGTCGGCCTCCGCGTTGATCCGCTGCGCGGCCTGACTCACTCGCTCCAGCGGCGCGCCCGACTGGAGCCTGCCGAATGCGGTCATCCAGCCCCAGCCTTCCCGGTCGATGTCGAGCCGAGCCATCGAGCTCGGTCGCACCAGCGGCCAGGCATGGGCCGGGACCCAGACCTCCGGTGTCTCGAACACCCGCAGGCCGCGGAACCTCGGCTCGGCCACGCCGACCACGGTGAGCGACGAGCCGCTCACCCGAATCGACTGGCCCAGGACGTCGGCGCGCCCGCCGAGCGCGCGGCGCCAGAAGTCGTGGCTGATCACGGCGACCGCGGCCGTCGGGTCGGCGTCGTCGCCCGGTCCGAGCACGCGGCCGAGCGCCGGGGTCGCGCCTAACGTCGTGAAGTAGCCGCCCGTCACCAGCGCCACCTGCTCCGGCCGCGCCGCCTCGGCGCCCGCGCTGACCGCCAGGGTGCGAACCCGGTAGCCGGCGACCTCGAGGCCGGCGATCTCGCTCGCGAAGCGTTGCACCCTCGGATACGGCAGACTGGTCACGGAGAATTCGTAGAGCTTGCCCGGCGCCCGCACTCCCGGCACCGGGTTGAGCAGCGTCGCGTCGATCAACCGGAAGATCGCGACGTTCGCCCCGATCCCGAGACCGAGGATCGTCACCACCCCGAGCACGAAGCCGGGCGAGCGGCGGAGCCCCCGCAGCGCGTAGCGGAGGTCGCGCCCGAGATCGGAGAGCCAGCCCAGCCGGCGGACCCGGAGCCGGTGGCGCGCGTCGAGCCGCAGCAGTCGATCCCGGTGCGCTCCCAGATTGCCGAAGCGGCGCCGCGCCTCGGCCTCGGCGGTCCGGCGACTGTGGCCCTGGCGGACCAGGTCCTCGATCTGCGCGTCGACGTGAAAGGTCAGCTCGTCGTCGACCTCGTCCTGCACGGGTCGGGGGCGATCGTCGAGCTCGAACTGGTCACGCTTCGGCCGCTCGCTCATCGCTTTGCCCCCAGCACCAGCGACACGGCCTCGGCGTATTGCGCCCAACGCCCCTCGGCCAGGGCGAGCTCCGAACGCCCCCGCGCCGTGAGGGTGTAGTACTTGGCTTTCCGGTTGTTTTCGGTGACGCCCCACGACGCCGTGAGCCAGCCGCGGTGCTCCATCCGGTGCAGCGAGGTGTAGAGGGCCCCGTCTTCGATGGTGATCCGGTCGCCGGTGGTCTCCCGGAGCCAGGAGGCGACGGCGTAGCCGTGGCGGGGGCCCCAGGAGAGGGCCTTGAGCACGAGGGGATCGAGCGTTCCCTGGAGGAGATCGAGCGAGCGGGCCATGGCTTACCCTGAAGTGTTCAGGTGAACATTTTAGGGTGGAACGGAGGACCCCGCAAGAGTCCCCGCCCTGCTGCCGCGAACCGGCTCGGCCCGAGCGAGCGCGCGACCGAGGCCGCTCACGGATCCGGTCATCCCGGCGCGAGGCTGCCTCGGCCGGCTGCGGCCCAGGGCGTTCGCCGATCGGGGCTCCCAGGCGGTCGGCCCGGAAGCGGAGCCGCGGATACCTGCCGGTTCGCCAGCCCGGCGCCCGTTTCTTCCGGGCTCGGCGTCCGCGGCTGACCGCTTTAGGAGAGAATCGAGAGCAGGAACCCGATCGTGGCGACCGGAATCGGGAGCAGACTCAGCCCGATCGAGAAGACGAAGCCGTAACGCAGCATCACCGGCGCGACGGCGGCCCCGCGGGTGCCGAGGTGGCGGCGGAAGAGCAGGTCCACGATCGGCCCCGCAGTGTAGCACAGATTGGCGAGCAGGCCGAAGGCCAGCACCCCGATCAGCGGAAAGCCGAGCGAGCGGCCCGAGAGCAGGAGCAGGGCGTTCACCACTCCGATCGACACCAACCCCGTGACGCCGATGCAGAGGTTGAAGAGCGGGCGCCTGGCCTCCCACCAGCGGAAGACCTCTCTGGCCCCGGCCGGCCGATAGAGCGGGGTGAAGAAGGTGCGGCCGAGCGCGGTGTCCGGCGAAGCCTCGAGTTCCATGGCTTCTACTTTATAATACAAAGTACCCTGCCGCAAGCAGTGGCGACCGAACGCACACGAAAAAGGCCCCGCGAACGCTGGTTCACGGAGCCCGACCGACACGGCTCGTCCTTCGAAGCTCCCGAGGCAGGACTCGAACCTGCGACCCGCTGATTAACAGTCAGCTGCTCTACCAACTGAGCTACTCGGGACCGTCCCTCAAGGCCGGTCAATGTAGGCATCCACCGCCCCCACCGAAAGGGGCCGGACCCCCTCCCAAGCCCGACTGACCAGTTCTCGGCGGCCCGCCTCATTTCCGCCCAGTTGTTGAGGCCTAACCCATTTCGGGACAACGGATTGACCTGGTGCCCAGAGTTGCGCTGGCCGGGCCCGCTGAAAAGTCCTTGCTCCGAGCCAGATTTCAGCTCCAGCCCGAGTCCCGATTCCGGACATCGGAATTGCGATCTAGATCACTAAGTCCTTTGTATACACATACTTGGGAAGTTCCTGCCGGTGTCAAACCGCCCGCCGACTCGCTAGCTTTCTCGCCATGCCGATTCACCCGCTCTTCGGCCACGCCGACCTGCGGCGAGACCTCGCCACCGCCCTGAGAGCCAACCGGCTCCCGCAGGTCGTGCTCCTGGTGGGAGAGCCGGGAGTGGGCAAGCAGCGGCTCGCGCTCTGGCTCGCCCAGCTGGCGCTCTGCCGGGCGGGTGGCGCCGAGCCCTGCGGGAAGTGCCCGAGCTGCCTCAAGGTCCTGAACCTGGCCCACCCGGACGTCCACTGGCTGGTCCCGATCCTCCGCCCCAAGGCCGGAGACCCGGACAAGCAGGTCGAGGAGGTCGGGGAGACCCTGGCCGAGCTGATGGCCGCCCGGCGCGCCACCCCGGTCTACGGCCGCCCCGACGGGATGGCGATGC
>JBFXAS010000316.1:0-5342 GCA_050184075.1 Gemmatimonadales bacterium | reverse complement strand
GGCTTGGCATGCGCGACGGCTACGCCCTGATGGCGCTCGGGCTCTCGGGGTTCGTGGTCGGGACCGTGGTCCAGGAGTTCTATCGGGGCATTCGCGCCCGGGGTCGGCTCTATCAGGAAGGGCCCCTGGTGGGGTTCGTGCGGCTGATCGGGCGGAATCGGCGGCGCTACGGCGGCTATCTGGTCCACGTCGCGATCGTGGTCTATTTCGTCGGCTTCACGGGTGGCGCGTTCAAGGTCACCAAGGAAGCCACCCTGAGCGTCGGCGAGAGCGTCGAGATCCAGAGCCCCTACGGCGACACCTACCAGCTGACCCACATGGGCATCTCCCAGTACGAGGCCCTCAATCGGCTGGTCACGGCGGCCAGCCTCGAGGTCACCCGGAACGGGAAGTCGCTGGGGCGGGTCTTTTCCGAGAAGCGGCAGCACATCGACAGCTTCAAGAACCCCACCTTCCAGCCGTCGACGGAAGTGGGCATCCTCGGCGGGCTGCGAGAGGATCTCTACGTCGTTTTCGCGGGGACGGTGGACGGCACCGAGCGGGCCAGCTTCGCGGTGACCGTGAACCCGCTGGTCTGGTGGGTCTGGTTCGCGGGGGGGCTGCTCGTGTTCGGCGGGCTGATCACCCTCTGGCCCGGTGGCCCGGCGCCCGTGCCGGTGCCGGTTCGGACGCCGAGCCCCGCGGGGCAGGCGGAGCAGGCGGTGCCCGCCTGAGGCACGACGTTAGGCAGGGGCCGCCGGCGCGCGCCGGCGCGCCCGGGAGGATAGCGGGTTGAAGCGTCGCGATTTCTTGCGGGATGCGGGCCGACTGGCCGCCGCAGGGCTGGTGCTGCCGGGGTTGCGGGCCCAGCAGGACTCGGCCCGGGGGCCGGCCGATCCGTTGATGGCGCCGAGCTGGGCGGGCGGAGCCCGACCCGAAGTTCGGGCGATGGACAACGACGAGACCGTCCGCGCGATCGAGTACAAGCTCCGCTGCACCTGCGGCTGCGGACTCGACGTCTTCACCTGTCGCACCACCGACTTCACCTGCACCTACTCGCCCGAGCTCCATCGGGAGCTGGTGCAGCTCCTCGAGGCCGGCACCACCCCCGATCAGGCGATCGAAGCCTTTGTCGCCAAGTACGGGGAGAGCATCCTGATGGCGCCGAAGGCCAAGGGCTTCGGCGCCGTGGGCTACCTGCTGCCCGGCTCGCTGGTCCTGGTCGCGGGGGCGATCCTCGCCTGGGTCCTGCTCCGTCGCGATCGCCCCGAGCCGGCACCGGCGCCGGCCGCCGGCCCGGTCGAGCGCCCCGAGGCTTCCCGTGTGACCGACCAGGAGATGGCCCAGGTCGAGCGCGCCTTGCGCGAGCTCGAGTCGTGACCCTCGAGCTGCTCGCCGCCGCCCTGCTTGGCGCGTTGGTGCTTTGGATGGTGGTGGGGCCGCTGGTCCGGGCGCCGGCGGAGCGGGGGGCGGCGCCCGTCCCGGCCGGCGCCGACGACATCGTACCGGTCGAGGAGACGCGCCGCGGACAGGCCCTGCTCGCGATCAAGGAGCTCGAGTTCGATCGCGCCACCGGGAAGGTCTCCGACGAAGACTACGACCTGATGCGGCAGCGCTTTGTCGACGAGGCGGTCGAGGCCCTCCGCGAGGCGGGCGAGGACCCCGCCCAGGACGAAGCCGAGCGTCTCGTCGCCGCTCGGACCGCCGCGATCGCCGGCGGCACCGAGGGAGTGGTGTGCCCCCAGTGCGGTCCCCGACCCGAGGCGGACGCGACGTTCTGCTCGGATTGTGGGCGTCGGGTCGCGGGCGGAGCGTATTGCAGCGACTGTGGCACCGCCCTGCCCGCGACGGGCAACTTCTGTCCCGAGTGCGGGGCGCGGGCGCCAGCCAGAGCGTGAGCCCCAAGCCGGCTCGCCAGCTCCTCGCCTTCTACCTCCTCGCCTTCGCCATCCCGGCCGCCATCATGGCGGCCGCGCTCGGGCTGCGGTTGCCCGACGTGCAGGGCGGGCTGATCGCCTTCCTGGCCCGCGAATCCGCCGCCCCCAACCTCGTCACGATCGCGCGCTATGCGCTCGAAGAACCCACCGCCTGGCTGATCCTGGTCTTCGCGGCGGCGCCGTCGCTTGCCGCGATCGCGGTCAGCGGCGCGATCGGCGGCTTCGCCGGGGTGCGCTCGCTCCTCCGCCGGCTCGCCCCGGCCGGGCCGGCGCCGCTCCGAGGCGGCGTGGCGCGCGCGTATCTGGTGATCCTCGGCGGCTCGGCGGCCGTCGTCGGGTGGTACCTCTGGTGGGGGGCCCGGGTCGGCACGGACCCGGTGGTCGCGGGGAGCCGCGAGGCGCTCGGGGGAACCCCGCTCGGGATCGCGGCGGCGCTCGCGATCGGTCATCTGATCGACGAGGGTGGCACCCTCGAGGAGCTCGGCTGGCGCGGATTCGCGCTCCCGCGGCTGCTCGAGATCCTGGGCTCGCCGATCGGAGCGAGCCTCGCGCTCGGGCTCGGCTGGTGGGCGTGGCATCTGCCGCGCGAGCTGCCCACTGTGCTCGCCGGCGGGCTGAGCGCCGGATTCGCCGGCGGCCAGCTCTGGTTCCTGGCCCTCTGCGTCGCGCTGTCGCTGCTGTCGACCTGGGGGTACCTGGCGACCGGCGGGAGCGCGCTCCCCGGCGTGCTGATCCACGGCGGCTCCAATCTCTGGAGCAAGGCCTTGGGCGCCACCGTCAATCCGTGGGCCGGCACCGACGTGCGCACCGTCGTCGTGATCCTGCTCGCGCTGCCGGCAACCTGGTGGCTGATCGCCCGGGGTGGCCGGCTCGCGCGCGCCGGCCCTGGATGAGACCTGGACCGCGGCCTCGACCACCTCGGGGCTGCACTCGGGGTGGGCGATCAGCGGCGCGGGTCGGCTCGGCTGCTGGGGTCCGTCGGTCGCCGGAGAGCCCCACACGACCATCGGCCGCCCGAGTGGACTCGGGAGGCCGATGTCGCGCCCCGGGATCGGGCCGCGAATCCGACGGGGGCGCCGTTCGTCAGCGCATCTCGAGTCTGAGTGCGCCGTTCGCGACGTTGTTGTCCCCGCGGACGATCCAGTTGCCGCCCACGAAGAATCCACCCGCCGCCGTCGGGTCCTCCACCGCGTTGCCGACCGGATCGTCGGGCGTGAGGATCCAGCTCGTCGCCGCCGAGATCACCTTGATCAGTCCCGAGGCGCGGCGCCAGGCGCGCTGGAGCGAGGTGAGCTGCGTGTCGGTACCGGCGGTGTAGGAGCTGTACGCCGCGTCGACCGCCTTGAAGAGGTTGCTCACCCGGGTCGAGTCCGTGCGGATCTGGCAGGCCCCGTCGTCGTCCTCGAGCACCATGATCCGGAGGTTCACGTTGGGATGCTGCTGCTTGTAGGCGGCGAGCTGCGCGTCGCTGAAGAGCAGGACGTTGCCGATCCAGGTGGTCGAGTTCTGGTCGAACGCGTACGCGCCGCCGGCATGCTCCCCCGCGCACTGGTAGGAGATCATCCGCTGGCTGGTGCCTTCCTGGCCCAGCATGTGGACTTCGAATTCGGGACTGCCCTTGAACCAGCTCTCGAAGGTTCCGGTGAAGGCGGTGCGGGTCAGATAGAGGCCGGAGGGCCCGTTGCTCACGGTGCCCGATCCGCCGCCGGGATTGGTGTCGCAGTCGTAGAGGCAGGTGATCCGACTCGCGGGGCTCCCGAAGTCGAGCTCGGCCGGCTCGACCAGCAACACGGGCGTGGTCGGCGGAACCTCGGGGTCGAGCAGGTGGCGGCCACCGCGCAGGTCGAACGCCACCGGTGCGTCGCCGTCGCGAAGCGCGGTCGCGACCAGCAGGTGCTCGTCTCCCGACCACCGCTCCCGATGCCCGGGCACCGGAAAGTAGAGCTCCAGTGCGCTCGCCTCGGCGAGATCCCGGGTGAGGACCGACTCGTCGGCGCCCGCCAGCGCGGCCACCCGAGCGCGCTCGGCCCCGCCGTCGGCCGCGAGCAGACCCTGCAGGTGGAGCTTGTGCTCGCGATACGGCGACCGATCGAGCGAGAGCTTGAGCGAGCGGCGGAACGCCGGGTCGCGCAAGGCCGCCGCGAGCCATTCCGCCAGCCGCTCGTTGCGCGCCTGGCTGACGGCGGGCGCCGGTTGGTCCGGTGGAGGATTGCGCCTTTCGGGATCCGGGGCGGTGAGGGGATGGTCGTCCGCGGAGCACCCGGCCAGAGCGAGCGCGAGTCCGGTGGCGAAGCGTAGAAGGCGGCGCGGCATGGAGGAACCTCCTCAGTGACGGTGAGGCTCTGACGCGAAGCGCGTCGCGAGCGCCACCACACTGCGGAGATCCATCGCTGCCCGAATAACCGGAACGCGCGGTCGCTGGGGCCGTTTCGCGCGACCGGGCCCCGAGTATCTTCCGTCTCCCTTTGACCCGGAGACTGCTCTCGATGACCGCCACGCCCGGCCCCGCCACTCTCGCCGTCTGGGGCGGCGAGCTCGATCGCTCCACCTGGAACACCGCGACCCAGGTGCCCCTGGTGCAGAGCACTTCCTTCGGGCATCCCGACGTCGAAGCCTGGCTCGACGTGGCCCTGAAGCGGGAGCCGGGGCACATCTACAGCCGCAACTCCAACCCGACGGTGGCCGTCTTCGAGGACAAGGTGCGGTTGCTCGAGGGCGCCGACGCGGCCACCGCGTTCGCCTCCGGCATGGCGGCGGTGTCGGGCGTGCTCTTCGGGCTGCTCCGACCCGGCGATCGGGTTGTCTCGGTGAAGGACTCCTACGGCGGGACCAACCAGCTCTTCCTCCACTTCCTGCCGCGGATCGGGATCGAGGCCACGCTGGTCGACACCGAAGACCACGCGGCCATCGAGGCGGAGATCGCCAAGGGTTGCCGGCTGGTCTATCTCGAAACGCCCACCAATCCGACGCTCAAGGTGCTGGACATCGCCCGGCTCGCGGCGGCCGCGACGCGACAGGGCGCGCTGGTGGTGGTGGACAACACCTTCTCCACGCCGATCAACACCCGCCCGCTCGAGCTCGGCGCCGATCTGGTGCTGCACAGCGCCACCAAGTTCCTTGGCGGGCACGAAGACGCGCTGGGTGGCGTGGTCACCGGCCGGCGCGACCTGATCGAGCAGATCCACCACTATCGGGAGATCACCGGCGCGGCCCTGGCCCCGGCGGCGGCCTACCTGCTGATTCGGGGAATGAAGACCCTCGCGCTTCGGGTCAAGGCGCAGAACGCGAATGCCCTCGTCGTCGCGCGCGCGCTCGAGGAGGACGCCCGGATCCGTTCCGTCAAATATCCGGGGCTCGCCTCGCATCCGGCCCACGCCAACGCCAAGGCGCAGATGCGGGGGTTCGGCGCGGTGCTCGCCTTCGAGC
>JBFXAS010000315.1:0-5357 GCA_050184075.1 Gemmatimonadales bacterium | reverse complement strand
GACGAGAGCGGAGGCGTCGCGGAGCGCGGCTGAAGTGCCGCCGAGCGTCCCCGAGCGTCCGGCCGACACCGCTCCGATCGTCGACACGCTCAGCACCCAGGGGCTGCTCGATGCCTGGCCGGACGTCGTCGCCCGGGGGCGGCACCAGAGTCCGCTGCTCGGGGCCGTGCTGGAGGCTCTGACTCCGACCTTCGTGGAGGGCGGCACGGTGGGGTTGACGGTCGCCGACGGCCAAGCCCACCTCGCCGAGGGCGCCAGCAGGCAGCTCAAAGCGATCGAGACCCTGCTCTCCGGAGCGGTCGGCAAGCCGGTTGCGGTGGATCTCAGGGAGGTCGGGGCGGCAGCCCCCCAGGCGCAGAGGCCTAAGCGGTTGTCTGACAAGGATTTGAAGAACGAGCGCCTGCGGGAGCTCCGAGGGCAGGACCCGGCCCTCGACGCCGCAGCGGACGCATTAGATTTGGAAATCGCGGAGTAGCACGGGACGGGACAGAATGGCGGACCTGAGTCAGTTTCTACAGTTGGGCCAGCAGATGCAGGGTCGCCTGCAGCAATTGCAGGCAGATCTTGCCGGGCGATCAGTCGAGGCGGCCGCCGGCGGAGGGCTGGTTCGGGTCAAGACCGACGGCCGGGGCCTGGTGCGCGAGCTCGTGATCGACCCTGAGGCCTTCGAGGGTCGGGATCCGGAGTTGCTTGCCGACCTGATTCTTTCCGCCATAGCTGAGGCGCAACGCCGGGCCGGCGAGGCCGCCCAGGCCGAGGCCAGGAAGGTCCCGGGCATGCCGTTTCCGCTCGGTCTATGAAGCCGCTCGGCGCCATCGAAGCGCTGATCGGCGAGTTGGCCAGGCTCCCCGGGATCGGACGAAAGACCGCGCAACGACTCGCCTTTCACCTTCTCCAACAGCCCAGAGATCGGATCGCCCAGCTCGCGTCCGCGCTCACGGTGGTCGCCGACCGGATCCGGGAGTGCCCCGACTGCGGGAACTTCTGCGAGGGCGAGCGCTGCGAGATCTGCGCGGATTCCCGGCGTGACACGGGGCTGCTCTGCGTGGTGGAGGAACCGGCCGCGGTGCTCGTGGTCGAGCGAGCGACTGGCTTCCGGGGCCGGTATCTGGTGCTGGGCGGGCGGCTCTCGCCGATCGAGGGGGTCGGTCCGGAGCGGCTTCGTCTGGAGCTCCTCCGCAAGCGCCTCGCCGGGGGCGAAGTGCGCGAGGTGATTCTGGCCACGAACCCTTCGCTCGAAGGGGAGGCCACCGCTACATTGATCCAACAGCTTCTCACCGGGGCGGGGGTGCGGGTCAGCCGACTGGCCCGCGGTTTGCCGGTCGGGGGCGACCTCGAGTACATCGACAGCGTCACGTTGAGTCACGCGCTGGAGGCTCGGCAGGAGGTCTCGTGAGGCCCGGCAAAGCGCTGATCTTCTCCCTGGCAGCGCTCGCGGGGCTCGCGGCCGGCTGGACGCTGGCGGGGCGGCACCTGGAGCGGCACAAGGCCGACCTGTTCAGCTCGAACCGACTGCGCCGGATGGCGGCGTTGAGCTATTTGGCGGGCCAGGACGGCCCCGAGGTGTTCCAGGCGCTCTCGGACTACCTGGCCTGGGAGGCGTCGTCCACTCTCCGGAATCGGGCGGCCCGGCTTCTCAAGCGGATGGAGCGGACCATGGCGAGCGGGGAAAGCACCTGGTGAGCGGCGCGGCCAGCTGGTCGTTCGGCGAGGAGGACGCTTCCCGAATCCAGCTCGTGCTCGATCAGCTGCTCCGGGAGGCCGACGCCCGGACGGCGCTGATCGTGGATCGCACCGGGCAGATGCTGGCCACCCACGGCGAAGAGCCGAACTTCGATCCGGTGGCGTTCGCCTCGCTCACGGCCGCCGACTTCAGCGCCAACGACCAGCTGGCGCGGATGCTCGGCGAGAAGGAGTTCGGGGCGCTCTTCCATCAGGGCGACAGGGAGTCGCTCTATCTGGCGGACGTGGCCCGGCGAGTGATCCTGGTGGTACTGTTCGACAATCGCACCACGCTCGGTCTGGTGAAGCTGCGGGTGCGCGGAGTGGTCGAGTCGTTGAGCGAGCTGTTCACCGAGATGTTCGAACGGCGGGATCGTCCCGCGCCCCGCGTCGAGGCCGGCTTTGTCGGCGATGCGGAAGACGAGATCGACAAACTCTTCGGGTGAGGACAGGGGCGGATGTCGCTCATCAACTACGCCTCGCGCGAGATCAACTGCAAGCTGGTCTACTATGGCCCCGGGCTGGGCGGGAAGACCACCAATCTCGAGTACATCTACGAGAAGGTGGCGCCGGCGGCCAAGGGCAAGATGATCTCGCTCGCGACCGAGACGGAGCGGACCCTCTTCTTCGATTTCCTGCCGGTCGACCTGGGGACCATCCGCGGCTTCAAGACCCGGTTCCATCTCTACACCGTGCCCGGCCAGGTCTACTACAACGCCTCGCGCAAGCTGATCCTCAAGGGGGTCGACGGGGTGGTGTTCGTGGCCGACAGCCAGATCGAGCGGATGGAAGCCAATGTCGAGTCGATGCAGAACCTCTACGACAACCTGCTCCAGCACGGCTACGATCTCACCCGGATCCCGTTCGCGGTCCAATACAACAAGCGCGACCTCCCCAACGCCGCCCCGATCGACGAGCTCCAGGAGAACCTCAATCCGGGCTGGCCGGTCGAGGAGGCGGCGCGGCAGAAAGCCGTGGCCGACCCCGATCGCCCCGGCCAGTATCTGGTAGAGCAGGTCGACGGCACCTGGATCGAGCGGGCGCCGTACTTCGAGGCCGTCGCGACCACCGGTGACGGCGTGTTCGACACCCTCCGCGCGATCAGCAAGCTCGTGCTGAAGACGTTGGGGTGAGCGCCGGAGCCCATCCAGAGGGCGATGCGCCTCGGGCGCCGGTGCGGAGCGCGCGGTCGGCCGGGCTCTGGACCCTTCCCAATATCCTCACTATCGGACGAATCGCGCTCACCCCGGTGATCGCGTTCCTGCCGTTCATCGAAGGCTACGGTCCGAAGCTGCTGGCGTTCGTGATCTTCATCATGGCGGCCGTGTCCGACGTGATCGACGGCCGGCTCGCGCGGCGCAACAACCTGGTGACCGACGTCGGCAAGGTGCTCGACCCGATCGCCGACAAGCTGCTGCTGCTCGCCACCGTGGTGCCGATCTACTACGTCTCCCGGGCCCGGGCCGACCTCTACGACATCCCGGTCTGGCGGAGCGTGCCGCTCTGGGTCTGCGTGGTGCTGATCGGCCGCGAGCTCGCCATGACGGTGTTCCGCTGGTGGGCCAAGCGCCGGGGCGTGGTGATCGCCGCGCAAGGCCCCGGCAAGCTCAAGACGGTGATGCAGAACATCTTCGTCGGTGGCACGATCCTCTGGTTCGCCTTCCGGGACGCCTGGGCGCCCTTGAGGCTGCACGAGAACGGATTCTGGGTCTTCTGGCGCGAGCTCCACGGGTCGTTCGTCTCGGTCACGCTGGGCATCGCGACCGTGCTCACGGTCTATTCGTTCCTGGTCTATCTCTATCGCTACCGGTCGCTCTTCCGAGCGCCGTAGCCCGCGAGCCCTTCTCCGCGTATGGACGTCGAGCTGGTCACGATCGGCACCGAGCTCCTGCTCGGCTTCACCACCGACACCAACGGCGCCTTCGCCGGCCAGCGGCTGGCCGAGATCGGGGTGCGAGTGGCGCGGCGCACCGCCGTCGGCGATCAGGCGGAGGCGATTCGCGACGCCGTCGCCGGGGCGCTCGAGCGCTCGGGTCTGGTGATCGTGACCGGCGGGCTCGGCCCGACCCGGGACGACATCACCAAGCGGACGGTCGCCGAGCTCTTCGAGGCGCCGCTCGAGTTCCAGCAGCCGCTCTGGGACGCGCTGGTGGAGCGCTTTGCCCGCTTCGGACGGGTCCCCGCCGAATCGAACCGGTGTCAGGCGGAAGTGCCGCGAGGAGCGACCGTCCTTCCCAATCGACGGGGGACCGCGCCTGGGATCTGGCTCTCCGGCCCCCGTGGCGAGGTGGTGATGCTGCCCGGCGTGCCGAAGGAGATGCGGGGGCTGATGGTCGACGAGGTGATCCCCCGGTTGCGAGCGCGTCGCGCCGGCGGCTCGGCGGTGGGGGTGATCGTCTCGCGCACCGTCCGCACGACCAGCATTCCGGAGTCTTCGCTCGGCGAGCGGATCGCGCCGCTCGAGCCCGCGATCGCGCCGCTCACGGTCGCCTACCTTCCCGGGCTCGAGGGAGTCGATCTCAGGATCACCGCCTGGGACCTTCCCGAAGCCGACGCCGCCTCGCGGCTCGAGGCCGCCGTCGCGCTGATCCGGGAGGAGGTGGCCGATCATGGCTACGGAACCGACGACGTCGACCTGGCTCGGGTGCTGATCGATCGGCTGCGTGAGCGGGGCCTGACGCTGGCCGTGGCGGAGTCCTGCACCGGTGGCGCGGTGGGCGAGCGAATCACGGCGGTGCCGGGCAGCTCGGACGTGTTTCTGGGTGGGGTGATCGCGTACGCCAACGCGATCAAGCTGGCCGAGCTGGCCGTGCCCGAGGCGACCATCGCCGAGCACGGCGCGGTCAGCGAAGCCGTCTCGCTGGCGATGGTGACCGGCCTGGTCGCGAAGACCGGCGCCGGAGCCGCCGTCTCGATCACCGGGATCGCGGGCCCGGCCGGCGGATCGAGCGAGAAGCCGGTCGGGACGGTCTGGTTCGGCTTTCACGTGGCGGGGCGGGTGGACGCTCAGCGGGTCGTGTTTCCGGGCTCGCGCGAGGAAGTGCGGGCCCGGGCAGCCCAGTTTGCCCTGCACGGCGTCTGGCGGCGGCTGCGGCCGCCCCGCTAGTGCGGGGCGGGGTGGGACCCTGGTCGGCGGGGCCGGCTCGGGAGCGGGCCCGGCGCTTCATGGCGGCCGCCCGAGCAACCGGGGGCGACGGCCGTCCAGCCCAGCCGCCAGTTTGACAGCGATCCCCGGTACAGCGGTTGCGAGCCTGGCGATCTGGATTTGATTTGTTAGGGGCCGCGCCGGCTGCCTGAAGGCAGGCGGTGTGGCGCTTTGCTGCCAGAATGACTGAATGGAGCCGTCTCAGTGACTGAAGATCGTCCGTTCGAAGAGGATGCGCCGCTCGAGCAGCCCGAGGTCGCCCCCGAGGCAGGGGTCGAATCAGCCAGCGCGGCCGACGGAGGGGCAGGTGCCTCGGGCGTTCCCTCCGAGCCGAGCCAGAGCGCCGTCCACCGACTGACGGAGCAGTTGGACGCCGCCCGCGACCAGCATCTCAGGTTGGCGGCGGACTTCGACAACTTTCGCAAACGGGTCGCCCGGGAGCGGCTCGAGCTTTCGGATCGCGCCCAGGCCGGGTTGGTGATCCGGCTGC
>JBFXAS010000314.1:0-5377 GCA_050184075.1 Gemmatimonadales bacterium | reverse complement strand
GTGACCCGAGCGACCCCAACCGACCGCGGCTTCATGGGCCACCCGCGCGGACTCTTCTACCTCGCCTTCACCGAGGGATGGGAGCGGTTCTCCTACTACGGGATGACCGGGCTCCTGGCCCTCTACCTGGTCAACCAGCTGCTCCTGCCCGGCCACGTCGAGCAGGTGCTGGGATTCCCCGCCTGGCGCGCCGCGCTCGAGGCGATCTTCGGCCCGCTCTCGACCCAGGCGCTCGCCGCCCAGACCTTCGGCCTCTACGCCGGCTTCGTCTACTTCACGCCCCTGCTCGGCGGGGCGATCGCCGACCGCTGGATCGGCCAGCGCGCCGCCGTGGTGATCGGCGCGCTCGCGATGAGCGCAGGTCACCTCGCCATGACCTTCGACGAGTCCTTCCTCGTCGCCCTGCTCCTGCTGGTGATCGGCTCCGGCTTCCTCAAGGGCAACATCACCGCGCAAGTCGGAAGCCTCTACCCGCTCGAGGACGAAGCCCGCCGGAGCCACGGCTTCATCATCTTCAGCACGGCGATCAACATCGGCTCCGTCCTGGGCCCTCTCCTCGCCGGCCTGCTGGCCCAGCGCTACGGCTGGCACTGGGGCTTCGGCATCGCAGCGATCTTCATGCTCGCCGGGCTGGTCACCTACCTGATCGGCTATCGCCACCTCCCCGCACGGGTCGAGCGCGAGCGACGGGCCCGCGAGCCGCTCACCGCCGCGGACCGCCGGCGCATCCTCGCCCTCGCCGCGGTCATGGCCGTGACCGTGTTCCACTCCGTCGCCTATTTCCAGCTCTTCAACGTCAATCCGATCTGGATCCAGCGGCAGGTCGCCCCGACCGTGCTCGGCTTCGAGGTGCCGATCCCCTGGTATCAGGCGAGCAACTCGCTCTTCGCCATCCTCGGCGTCCCGCTGGTGTTCGGACTGTGGCGCCGTCAGGCCCGCCGGGGCGGCGAGCCGGGAGACCTGGCCAAGATCGGCGTCGGCGCCTGGCTGAGCGTCGTTAGCAACCTGCTCCTGGTGGCGGGCATCCTCCTGGCCGGCTCGTCGCTCGTCCATCCCGTCTGGCCGGTGCTCTACTCCTTCGTGCTGGGGATCTCCTTCCTCTACTACTGGCCGACCCTCCTCGCCCTCGTCTCCCGCGCCGCGCCCGCCAAGGTCAACGCCACCCTGATGGGCTTCAGCTTCATGACCCTCTTCGTCGCCAACGTGCTGATCGGCTGGATCGGCGGGTTCTACGAGCGGATGAGCGCGGTGGAGTTCTGGCTGCTGCACGCCGCCATCGGCGCGGGTGGCGGAATCACCCTGGCGTTCTTCGGCCGCCGGCTCGCCCGCGCGCTCGAGTCCTGACCCCGCCCCGCGCCCCGCGGTCTCCTCGAGGTCGCGACCGCCGTGGTGCTTGCCCGCCGCCTCGAGCTGGCGCCCGAGCGGCATGACCTTGGAGCGGGGAGCTACCCTGTCACCCGAGCTCGGCGGTGGCCCGTGACGGCGTCCAACCGCCGAGGAACTCGAGCAGCAGCTCGTTCACCCGATCGGGCTGGTCGAGCATCAGCCAGTGCCCCGCGCCCTCGACCCGCTCGTACCGCCAGGGCGCGTCGACGATGCCGGCCGACGTCGCGATCTGCGGCTCCAGCAGGAATGGATCGCTCTCACCCCAGACGGCCAGCGTCGGGCACCGGACCCGATCCCAGGCGGGCAGCGGAGGCACCGGTTCCTCGCCGGGTTCCGGCGGCAGAAACGCCCCGCGATACCAGTTGAGCGCCGCCGTGAGCGCGCCGGGCCGCGCGAGGTCCGCGAGGTATCGTACCTGGTCGCCCTGCCCGCGGCTCCACTCCCGGAAGAGCTTCCAGTCGTCCGCCATGAGCGCCTTCTCCGCGACGCCTCGCTTGCAGAAGAAGTCGAAGTACCAGGACCGCTCCCGCTGCGCGATCGTCTGCCAGCCCGGGCTGGACGGCGCCCCGACCGAGAGCGCCACCAGTCGATCCACCCGGTCGGGGAAGGATCCGGCCAGCCGCCAGCTCAACGCGGCGCCCCAGTCGTGGCCGACCAGGTGCACCCGGTCCAGCCCGAGCTGATCGAGCAGGCCGAGCACGTCGCCGGCCAGGAGCGGCATCCGGTAGGGCCGGATCGCGCTCGGCCGCGGCGCTTCGCCGAGACCGCGCAGGTCGGGCGCGATGACCCGGTAGCCGGCGCCCGTGAGCGCGGGCACCTGCTGCCGCCACAGGAATCGGGAGTCGGGGAAGCCGTGCAGCATCAGCACCGGCGGGCCGGCTCCCGCGTCCACGACGGGGAATCGCTCGCCCGCGATCTCGACGATTCCGGAGACCTGACTCAAGTCCATGTCAGAGAGTCTGGCATCGTGAGCTCGTCTCCGAAGTGCAACCCGCCGTCCGAGGCCAACGGCCTCTCTCACTGGCGGGTCGCGAGACTACGCAGGAACGTAGCACAACCTGATCACGTCCTCGCCAATCCGGTCACTCGCGATCAGGCGGAGCGGCGGCCGGGCGCCGGCGAAATACGGTTTGCCGTGACCAAGCACGACCGGGTGCAGATAGATTCGATACTCATCGATCAGGTCGAGCTCGGTAAGGCTCTGTGCCAAGCTCGGGCCGGCAACTTCGATCTCCCCGTCGCGCTCGGCCTTCAGTTGGCGGATCGCGCCCTCGAGCTCACCCTCGAGGCGTCTGGCGTTGGGGCCGACTGAGCTCAACGAGCGCGAGACGACCCACTTGGGCTGGTCCCGCCATGCCGCCGCGAACGCCTGTTCCCCGGCATCCCATTCAGGATGCTCGTCGTCCCAGTAACGCATGATCTCGTACATTTTGCGGCCGTAGACGCTGCCCGCCTGGCCCTGAGCCTCCCGGATGAAGTGGCGGAAGAGCGTGGGGCTTGGTGCAAACGCCATATGGTCGACGTACCCGTCCAGGGACTGGTTCATTCCGAATACCAGCTTGGCCATGCCACTTCACCTCCCCACGCGGCACGCACGCGCGGGCGGTTGAATCCCGTTTATGATCGAGCCGCGCGACCTCATGACAAACATGGGGCGCGGCCACGACTCCAGCAACGGAGGAGTGACCTGGCCCCGGAGAACCGGATGGGCCGCGAGGGGGCTCAGGCAGTCAACGCGATCGGGGCCCGGCGTCGAGCAGCCGCTCGACCCCGACCGCCACCTCCCGGAGGTAGAGCCCGCTCACTCCGCGGACTTCCTTCACCACTACCTGCCAGCGCCCGTCCGGGGAGAGCTCGCGATCTCGGGTCATCCGCTCCGCGTCGGTCGGATCCACCGCTCGTGAATCCGATCCATCGGGGGCGACGCTCAGCATTCGCGCTGCGCCATTGCGGCGTCGGATGAAGTCCCGTGGCGCCTCGTTCGGCCCCCGTTCGAGGAGCGGCACCTCGGTGAACAGGACCCGGCGGCCGTCGCCGCTCCACGCCGGACCTTCGTTGCTCTTGGTGGTGTCGCCGAGCACGTGGCGTGACGAGCCGTCGGGATGCATCACGATCACCTGGTATTGGCTCGACGGTCGTCGCTCCTGGGCCGCGAACAGCAGCCAGGCCCCGTCGGCGGAGAACGCCGGGAGAAACCCGTTCGCCGTGTTCGCCAAGGGGGTCCGCTCGGTCCCCTCGGGCGTCATCAGACACAGCAGCGTCGCGCCGTCTCGAGTCGACGCGTAGACGATCCTCCGACCATCGGGCCGCCAGTTCGGCTGCTCCCCGAGCTCTCCGGCGGGCGTCAGTCGAGTGAGACCGGAGCCGTCGCGGCGGATCGTGTAGACCGCGGCCTCGCCCTCCCGATTCGACTCGAATGCGATGGTCTGGCCGTCCGGTGACCACGCCGGCGAGGAGTAGTAGACCGGCGCCGTACGTGGCCCGCCCCCCGACCACGCGGCCAAGCCGAGCCCGATGGCGGTGCAGGACACCGCGTGCTTCAACGACATTGCTCCCTCCGTGGTCCTGCTCCTGGGGCACGACCGTCATGCGATGCCTTCCCTACGCGGCCCGAACCGGGTCGGGTTTCTTGCCCGCCACGGCTGCTCCGCCCGAAGCCTGGCGGCGGGTTGTTCGGGAGCGGATCGAGCGGTGCGTCGGTGCCGGCGGTCACGACCAGAAGCAACCGCGCTGGCGCGGAGCGCCAAGCGTTGGGCGGGAGTCCGCGCCGCTACAACCTCACGGCCGTCGCGCTCGCGAACAAACTGGCCCGCGTCTGCTGGCGGGTCTGGCGCGATCAACGGCCCTTCGCCCGGCGTGAGGCCGCAGAATAGCGGAGGTCACTCCCTCGGGCTGCACCGCTGCTCACGACGATGGCGAACCGATCGGACCGGCGTGGGGACGCGCCGACAACCCAGGTGGTCTTCCAGGACCGCTCAAGCGATTGGCACCCCACGCGCGAGTTTCCATCGTGGCCAGGACCACCAAGGGTCCACCTTGCGGGCCGGAGATACGACTGCAGTCGACCTCCGCTGTCGGTGAACAGTTGCACAAATGGAGGAGTCCAGATACTGGGTTGGGCTGCGGTCAGCGAGCGGGCGGCGGCCCCGGGACGACCGACGGATGAAACATCCGCTCGCCTCGAAACACCGTGAGGATCTGGACCTGGTCGGCCGCAG
This sequence comes from Gemmatimonadales bacterium, assembly GCA_050184075.1. Lineage (GTDB taxonomy): Bacteria > Gemmatimonadota > Gemmatimonadetes > Gemmatimonadales > GWC2-71-9 > SHZU01. The sequence continues at coordinate 773 of JBFXAS010000314.1, read as the reverse complement.
CGGCTAACTGGCAGGCGAGCCGATAGCTCCGCCACAGGCCTTCGCGAATCTCGCGCCGGCCGAGCTCCGGAACGATGCGACCACTTTTCGGGAAACTGCGCCAGGCGTTCCGGGGCAGCGATGGGCTCGCGGACCGTCGGGAGCGCGTAGTGCTCGGAGTCTTGGGCGATGTAGGCGTAGATGGCCGCCAGGTCCTCGGCCGTCTGATCGGTCCAGACGATCGCCGTCACCGGGCGTAGCGCTTGGCGATCTCGTCGTGGGGAATCAGCCGGCCGGCCTCCGCCTGGGCGAGTCCGCGTTCGATCTTGGCGATGAAGGCGAGGCGCTCGATTGCATCCTCGATCGTGGCATCGGCCGGCAGGGTATCCAGGGCGTTCAGGACGCGCTGCCTGAGAGGGGCGGTCGACATCGGCGCTCCGGGCGTCTGGCTTCCGGAAGCTACGCCGGCCGACTGAGCGTCGGCAACGCGGCCTGCGGGGCATTGCGGGAGCGGAGGGTCGGACTGCGGCCCAACGCCCCGCCGATAAGCTGCGGGCGCCGAAGGCGACCGTCAGCTTCATCGGCTTGTTGGGCGGCCCGTGCTTCGCGTTCACACGTTCTCAATCGTCAAGGCTTTCGGTCGTCGCCCGTCGACGTCTACGAACCCGTACCTCTCCGCGCAGGCTGCCGCAACGACAACTGACCCCGTCAGTGCGAGGATATTCGGATCGGCGGCCAACGCTGCGACCGCACGGCCGGTGAACTGTGGCGATTCCGAGTTGCTGAGATCGAGG
>JBFXAS010000313.1:0-5408 GCA_050184075.1 Gemmatimonadales bacterium | reverse complement strand
GCAACGGCGGACGGCGCGCCGCGATCTTCCAGGGGCAGGGCGCGCCGAGAGACGACGAGCTGGCCGAGATCACCGCCTTTCTCCGGCAGGTGGACGTGGGCGTGACGGCGCTGCTGCCACGGGAGCGGGCGCCGCTGGTGCTGGCGGGAGTCGACCGAATCGTGTCGGTCTACCGGTCGGTCACCCGCCATCCCGACGTGCTCGAGCACGCGGTCCTGGGCAACCCGGATCAGCGGAGCGCCGACGCGCTGGCCGCCGAGGCCTGGCGGCTGGTGGAGCCGCGGTTCGTGGCCGAGCAGCTCGAGGCGGTGGAGCGCTACGGGACGCTCGCGGGCACCGGCCGGACCTCGAACGAGCTCGGCACGGTGATCCGCGCCGCGGCCGACGGGCGGGTGGAGACGCTCTTCGTGGCCGCGGGGAAGCAGCGCTGGGGTCGATTCGACGCCGCCTCGCGCGAGGTCGAGATCGGAGGCGAGCGGCGGCCCGGCGACGAGGACCTGCTGGACGTGGCCGCGGTGCGGTCGCTCCAGACCGGGGCCGCCGTCTACGTGGTGGAACCCGAACGGGTACCGGGGGGCGAGTTGGTCGCGGCGGTGTTCCGCCACTGAGCGCCGCGAACGATCCGAATCACTCGAAGAAGGCGGCCACCCCTTGCGCCAACTCGTCGGGGCCGGCGCCCTGCAGGTTGGTGAGCACGGCCGCGCTCAGCCGCTTGGCCGGGTAGACCCGGAGCGAGGCGGCGGCGCCGCCATCCATGCCGACCACTTTGCCCTTCGGGTCGTCGTCGACGATCCAGCCGAGTCCCATCCCCGCCGTGCCGCCGAAGCGAAAGGTCTCGCCGTCCGCCAGAGCGATCGCGGTCCACATGGTGTCGCGGAGCGCCGGCGAGATCAGCCGGCCGGCCCGGACAGCGTCACCGAAGCGCGCGAGGTCGGTGGCCGTCATGTTGAGGCCCGCCGCCATGTGGATCCAGGGCTGGTAGAGATAGGAGGCGACCCGGAGCGAATCGAGTGGCTTGGGCGGACCCTGGGCCTCCAGTGCCCAGCGGGTGTACATGGTGGCGCGTCCGGGCACCACGGCGCGCGAATCGCCGAAGACGGGGCTCGTGAGGCCGAGCGGACTGGCGAGGTGCTCGAGGATCCACGGCATGAACGAGGAACCGGTCACCCGGTCGATGATCATGCCGAGCAGGGTGTAGTTGGTCTGGTTGTACGACCACGCGGTGCCGACCGGGAAGTCGAGCGGCTTGCCGCCGGCGATCGTCAGGGCGGAGTCTCGATCGCCGGAGAGCAGCTCGCCGGTATTGGCACTCAGCATCACATCGGGAAGACCCGAGGTGTGTGACAGGAGCCGCCGCACCGGCACCCCGCGCCAGGATCGCGGGAGGTGGGGGAGCAGCTCGCCGATCGGCTGGTCGAGCCCCAGCTTGCCCTGCCCTACCAGCATCAGGATCGCGGTCGCGGCCCACGCCTTGGTGGTCGAGGCGATCACGAAGCGGGTGCGGGTCGTGACCGGGACCACGAGCTCGACGTTGGCCAGCCCGTAGGCGCGCTCGAAGAGCACCGCGCCATCCCGGATCACGGTGACGGCCAGGCCGGGGATCTTCCGCGCCGCCAGCTGCTCTTTGAGCCAGGCGTCCGCCTTCTCGACCGGGTCCTCGGGCGATTGGGCCCGCCCGATGGCGGCCAGCGAGACGAGGGCGGCCAGCGCGATGCCGATGACCCTCAGGGCCATGAGTCGACTCCGGTGGGAGGAGCTCGAAGATCAGCGGCGCGGGTGGGGCTCTGTCAAGCGTTGGTCTCGGCCGAGGGACGGATCCCGACGGCGAGCAGGTAGCCGATCATCCAGAACTCCCCGATCGAGGCCGGGATGGTGAGCCCTTCCACGAGCCAGCTCGGCGCTCCCGCGAGACCCTCGACCAGCAGGGCGCTCAGGACGTAGCCCCCGCCGCCGGCCATGAGCACCCAGCCGAGCGCCTTGGGCATCCGGCGCGAGCTCGCCGCGACGTAGCCCATCGGGATCAGCCAGAGACCGAAGAACACCGCGGCGACGCTCCACAGCTTGCCGCTCACGAGGTAGAGGAGCTGCACCGTGGCCGCGACGTCGCCGCCGGGCGCGAGACCGGGATCGCCCGAGACCTGAATGGCTGCGGCCATCGCCGCCGCGCTCGCGAGCAGCGCGACCGCGTTGACCAACCCGAACGCCGCGAGGGCGCCGGCCGCGACGGCGTGGAGCGAGCGGAACAGCTTGTAGAACCACACCGCGACGAGGGCCTGGCTGGCGACGAGGCCGAGCTCGAGGGCGACGCCGACCCGGGCCAGCGCCGCCCGGTCGATCAGGTTCCGCGCGGTCCCGGCGGGGTCGCCCGGGACGTAGATCATCGGACGAACGACCAGGAAGCCGAACACCCCGGTGACGGCGAGGGCGAGGTACCAGAAGCCCGTGGCACGGGCGGTCGCTTTCAGGTCGTCCATCGCTCGTTCCTCCACTTGCGGTTGGCGGGGCGCCAGGTTCGGGTTGAGGCCGGCCGACGGAATATGGCCCCTGACGTTGGCGACGCCACGGACACGAGCCCCGGACTCGGCGGCGGCGTGGCGAGGTCGGTCGCGGCAACCCATATTCGATCGGTCGTTCGATTCCCCAGCGGGGAGCACCAAACGCGTGCTGGTCATCCCAACGAGGCAGCCGACTCTGGCCATCCGGCTTCGACGTCCCCCGCCGCCGATCTCGGAGCGCGTCCCGTCGGCGCCTGGGGGCGCTCGCTCCGCGGTCGACCCGGGACCGCTGACGACCGCGGGCGATGCTCGACCGACGAGCCGCGCCGCTGGGGTCGGGGCGCTCGTGCTGGTGGGGCTCGCGATGCTCACCGCGCCCGCGACGCCGGCGGCGAGCCAGTCCGAGCGCACACCGTCGGAGCAGCGGCTGATCGAGCTGCTCGAGGCGGACATCCCGGAGATCCTTCGGCTGACCGGCGCTCCCGGTCTCAATCTCGCGATCGCGCGACGCGGCGAGGTGATCTGGGAGGCCGGCTTCGGCTTCGCCGATCTCGAGCGGCGGATCCCGATGACGGCGGAGACGGTGACCCACTCGGGATCGATGGGCAAGACCTACACGGCGACGGCGGTGATGCAGCTGGTGGAGCGCGGGGCCCTGGCGCTCGACGCGCCGGTCAACCGCTACCTCGACGGCTGGCGGATCGTCAATCCGCTCGGCGGGCGCGAGGTGACCGTGCGCGATCTGCTGACCCACCGGAGCGGGCTCGCGCCGAACGGCGCCTGGAGCGTGCGCCGCAACCCGACGCCGCTCGCGGAGCACGTTCGCGAGGCCTACGGTCGGGAGCGGAACGATTTCTACGGCGGCGCGCTCTCGCCGACCTGGAGCGCTCGGGCGGGCGAGAAGTACCAGTACTCGAACCTGGGCATCGCGACGCTCGGGCTGCTGGTGCAGCTGACTAATCCGGACGGGCTGTCGTTCTCGGAGTACGTCCAGCGGCACGTCATCGACCCGCTGGGCATGACGTCGACCCAATACCCGCCGATCCAGGACTCGGCGCACATTCGTCCGGAGATCTGGGCCCGGATGTCGCGGGGCTACGCGGGCATCGGTACGGTGCGGGTGCCGACGCCGACCATCTACTTCGAGGATCATCCGGCCGGGACCGTGGTCACGATCCCGAGAGACCACATCCGCCTCCTGCTCGCGATGCTGAACGGCGGGAGCTACGGCGGCTACCGGCTGCTCGCCCCGGCGACGGTGGACGCGATGCTGACACCCTACCAGGAGACCGGGAGCGCCAGCGAATTCCCCGCGGTGGGGATCGGCCTGGTGTGGCATCTCACCAACTGGGGCAAACCCGATCGCGCGTTCGGCCACGGTGGCGCGCACATGTGGGGCTGGACCAATCAGTTCGTGGCCTATCCCGGGCTGGACCTCGCGGTGGCCGTCTTCATGAATCACTGGTCGCTCCCGGACGACGTGCAGGGCGGCCGGTATCGTGAGGCGACGCTCCTGATCAACCTGATCAAGGGCTGGATCGCGCGGGAGCGCGCGGGCATTCGGCGAGCGCCGGCACCGCGCTCGTGGGCCTGGAAGGTGTCGTACGTGCAGGGGCTGATGCTGGTCGAGGACTTCAACGCCGCGCTCGGGATCCCGGAGCGGCTGAGCGAGGCCGACATCGACGCCCTGGTCCGGGGCGCCGCGCCCCGGAGCGATCGCTTTGCGGCGGCGGGCTTCGATCCGGACGGCTTCCGTGCGGGAATCGCCGCTCTCTCGGCCGAGACGCTGACGCCAGCGGGCATCACGGCGTTCCTCGCGTCCGATCGGCTCGCGGTGCTGCCGGAGGAGCTGCCGATCATCTTCCTGGAGCTGGGTGGCGCGGCCAACCTGACGGCACCGACCGCGCGCTGACGGACGACGAGACCGACCGACGGCCTTCAGGACGGCTCGGCCGCTCGTGGCGCCGATCGGTGAGCCGCAATCCACGAGCACCGGATGTCCGAAACGACCGACGACTACCTCGACTCCGTGACCATCGGCGAGCGGGCGCCCCACAACGCCCCCGTGCACCTGGCGCCGTACGATCCCGCGTGGCCGGCGGACTACGAGCGTCTCCGCGCGGTGATTCGGGACGCCCTCGGCGATCGCGCGCTCGAGCTCGAGCACGTGGGCTCGACCTCCGTTCCCGGACTCACCGCCAAGCCGGTCATCGACCTCGTCATGACCGTGGCCGACTCGACCGACGAGGCGTCGTACGTCCCGGCGCTCGAGCGCTGCGGGTTCACTCTCCGGATTCGCGAGCCCGAGTGGCACGAGCATCGGCTGCTCAAGGGACCCGGTAGGAAGGCCAACCTGCACGTGTTCAGCGTGGGCTGCGGCGAGCTCCGCCGCATGGTGAGCTTCCGCGATCGGCTCCGGTCGCATCCGGCAGACCGCCGGTTCTACGAGGAGACCAAGCGGGCGCTCGCGGCACGGAGCTGGACGCACGTGCAGCACTACGCCGACGCCAAGTCGGCCGTGGTCGAGGAGATCCTTTCCCGGGCGGCGGGAGCGGGCTAGCCCTTCTTCTTCCGATGCAGCCGCTCGTCACACCGCACGGAGAAGAACAGGTCGACACCGCGCCCGGAGTCCCAGGGAACCAGGTTGACGCTCGCGACGAGCGGCCCCTCGGTGTAAGTCCCCCGCGAAATCGTCCGATCGTAGGTCGCCGCGCCGTCGGCGAACCGGACCCGAAAGCTGTCGGCCTTCGCGGCGGTCGGCCGCAGGCTGAGATCGAGCGCCGGAGCCCACTCGGAGTTGCCCGTCTCGGTGATCAAGCCGCCGTCCGGCCGCCGCGCGTCGACGCTGAGGATCGGAATCGTGTCGACGTCGCGCGCTCCCCGGGTGACGACCGCCGTGCGCTGGGCCGAGGG
>JBFXAS010000312.1:0-5424 GCA_050184075.1 Gemmatimonadales bacterium | reverse complement strand
CGCCTGGGATCGAACCAGGACTCTTCTGATCCAGAGTCAGACGTGTTGCCAGTTACACCACGGGGCAATGTCTGTGCGCCGGCCCACCGAATCTAACCCGGCACCCTCGGACCGACAGTGGAGCTGAGGGGAGTCGAACCCCTGACCTCTGCAGTGCGATTGCAGCGCTCTCCCAACTGAGCTACAGCCCCCCGACGGCGGACAAAGGTAGCCAGCCACCCCCGCCCCGTCAACCGAATCCCGGCCGCCTCGATCCGAGCTATCTCGTTGTCAAACAACGAATAAGGAGGACACTCCGGGGCCACCAACGGGACCAAACGCCGAAGCGGTGAGGCGGGAACGGCAGCGGGGGCACTAAGTCCTATAGCCCGCGGCCATCCTCCGACCCACCGCTCCGCAACACCTCCGACAAGGAGCCCTGCGGTCCAACTCCTCACACCATCGCAAAGGTCGGGCCGTCGCCACCACGGGCCCTTATCTTTCCGCCTCCATGACGGACGACCTCCGACTCCACTCGGCCCAAGAGCCCGGTCCGAATCCGGCCGGCGAGCTGGTTCTCTATTGGATGCAGGGAGTTACGCTCCGAGCCACCGAGAACCCGGCGCTCAATTTCGCGGTCGAGGAGGCCAACCGCCGGGGCCTTCCAGTCGTGGTCTATCAGGGGCTCCGCGACGACTACCCGTGGGCCAGCGCCCGGATCCACACCTTCATCCTCGAATCGGTCGCCGATCTGCAGCGGGAATTCGGAAGACGCGGGATTCAGTACGGCTTCTACCTGGAAACCGCGGCCGCGCGGGCCGATCGTGGCGCTCGCTCGCCGCTGGTCGCGCTGGCCGATCGGGCGGCGCTGGTGGTGACCGACTTCTTCCCGACCTTCATCCAGCCACGGCAGCTGCGCGCGCTCAGACGAAAGACCGAGACGCCCGTGATCGCGATCGACTCCGCGACCGTGGTCCCGCTCCGCCGCCTGGAGACCGAGTACAAGACCGCCCGCGCCATCCGGCCGGTGCTCGAAGGTCTGCTGCCCCACTATCTCCATCCGATCCCGAACCCCGAGCCCGAGAGCCGTGAGCCCGTCGAGCTGCCGTTCGAGCCGGTCGGGGTGCCCGACCATCCCGACGGGATCGCCGACCTGGTCCGGCAATGCGCGGTCGATCAGTCGGTCAGGCCGTCGCCCACGATCCGCGGCGGCACCCGGCAGGCCCGGGCAAGGCTCGCCTGGTTCGTGCAGCACGGTTTGCCGGGCTACGCCGAGCGGCGGAACGACCCCAACGTCGACGCGACCAGTCGGCTGAGCCCCTATCTCCACTTCGGCAACATCTCGATCCAGGACGTGCTGCTCGCCGCCCAAGCCGCCGGCCCCGCGGCGGACTGGGTCAAGTTCCGGGACGAGGCGCTGGTGTGGCGCGAGCTGGCCCACAATCTCTGCTACTGGAACCCCAGGCACCGGACGCTCGACGCGATCCCCGACTGGGCGCGCCGCGAGCTCGACGACCACGCCACCGATCCCCGCCCCGCGCTCTACGACGACCTAACGCTCGAGCGGGCCGAGACCGAGAGCGAGCTCTGGAATGCCTGCCAGCGCTCGCTGCGCCAGGACGGCGAGCTCCACAACTACCTGCGGATGCTCTGGGGCAAGTCGGTGCTCAAGTGGACGCCTGATGCGGCGGAGGCGCTCCGGGTGCTCGAGCACCTGAACCACAAGTACGCGCTCGACGGGCGCGACCCGAATTCCTATGGCGGGATCCTCTGGTGCTTCGGGCGCTTCGACCGGCCCTTCTACCGCCGCCCGATCTTCGGCACCGTCCGCTACATGAGCCTCGACACCCAGCGGAAGAAGTTCGACGTCGACGCGTATTGTCGCCGCTACCCTCCCACCGCGTAGCGGCCACTCCGAGCGGAGCCCACCAGACTCAGCGACCGGCGCGGCGGCGCCCTGCAACGGTTGCGTCTCGCCCCATCGCGAATTGGACTCGACGACCGGCGCGGCGGCGCCCTGCGACGGTTTCGCCACACCCCGCCGCGAAATGGTTACCGCCGCCAGGACGGCAGACCCGAGCTTTGGCGCGTCCGCCGACCGGAGGCGAGCCGATGCGCGCCAGCGCCATCATCGATCTCTCGCGAGCGCCGCGCCTCGATCGCGCCGGTGGGGTCTGGGGCGTCACCCTCTGGTCGGCCAACCGGATCCCGATCTTCGTCGCCGCGCCGCTCGGCTCCGTCGCGCTCGGTCCGATCGGGGCCCTCGTCGCCGAGGCCTGGGACGTCATCGGTCTTCGCTTCCCCGAGGTGACCACCGACTCGCTCGCGATCCTGCCCGACCGGGTCCGCCTGCTGCTCCATCTCGCGCCCGGACCGCGAGCGTCGCTGATCGCCCGATCGATGGGATGGCTCAAGGGGGCGGTCAGTCGCGCCGCGGTGGCCAGGGGGCTTTCCCGCGCGGGCGCTCTCTGGGAAGGGGGCTTCGACGGATCTCGACTGGAGGGCGCCGAGGAGCTCGCGCTCTGGCGACGGCGGATCGAAGCGGGCGTCACCGCGCTCACCCCGGGCGAGCGAGGCGGTGCCTGCGGCTCATTCGGGCGATGGCGCGGGCACGGCGTCGCGAAACGGGACCTCGACCTGCATCCCGTCCTTGGCGACCGTCACCTCCGCGAAGATGCCCTTGGCCTCGGCGAGCAGCTCGGGCGCGTCCCATGAGTAGCGGGCGCTGATGTGGGTGAGGACCAGGCGCCGCACCCCGGCGTCGCGGGCCACGGTGGCGGCGTCGAGCGCGGTCGAATGTCCAGTCTCGACGGCGCGGGCGCGCTCGTCGATCCCGAAGGTCGCCTCGTGGATCAGCAGGTCGGCGCCCTCTGCCGCCGCGCGCACCGAGGGACAGGGCCGGGTGTCACCCGTGTAGACCAGCTTCCGGCCGGGGCGGGGCGGCCCCACGATCGTCTCCGGGTCGAGCCGGCGCCCATCGGGAAGCGTCACGGCCTCGCCACGGTGGAGCCGTCCCCAGAGCGGGCCCTCCGGAATGCCCAGCTCCCGGGCCCGCTCGGGATCGAAGCGGCCCAGCCGCTGATGTTCGACCAATGCGTAACCGACCGTGTCCGCCCGGTGATCGGTGGCGAACACCTCGAGGTCGTAGTCCTTGCGGCCCAGTCGTTCGCCGGGCCGGACCTCGACGATCTCGAACGGGAACTTGGTCCGCTCCACCCCCACGCCGAGGGCGTGGCTCAGGATCCTCTGCGCCGGCCGCGGGCCGTAGAGCGTGACGCCCGCCTGCCGGTCGAGCAACCCCATGGTTCGGAAGAGACCGATCACCCCGAGGAGGTGATCGGAATGGTAGTGCGAGAAGAAGATCTCGGTGAAGCTGAAGCCGACCCCGTAGCGCATCATCTGGCGCTGGGTGCCTTCGCCACAGTCGAAGAGCAGCGTCTCGCCCTCGCGGGCGACCGCGAGACCGCTCACGTTGCGCTCGACGGTGGGACACGCCGCTCCCGTCCCCAGGAACGTGACGGAGAGCACCGGGGTCAGAACACCTTGACTTGGATGGTCAGCATCCCGGGCCGGGCGCGCAGGGTGTCGACCAGTCGCTGGAGCGAGCCCAGCAAGCGGCGGACGTCGCCGTAGAGCAGCGAGTCCGTCATCAGCTTGCCCAGCGTGCCCTCGCCCGAGTTGAGCCGCTGGAGCACGGTGTCGAGGCGACCGGCCGTCACGCCGAACTCGGCGGTGGTCGACCGGAGCTCGCCCATGAGGCTGTCGCTCCGTCGGAGGGTCGCCGGCAGATCGGCGGCGAGCACCGTCGAGTCGAGGCGCTCGGTCAGCCGCTGGAGGCGGTTCATGGTCTCGACCACCTCGCCGGTCGGGCCCGATCTCGTGTTGGCGATGAGGTCGAGGGTGCGCTGGACGCTCTGGAGCGTCGCCTTGAGCTCGGCGGCGAGCTCGGGACTGGCGAACTCGCCGACGCTGCCCATCAGGCTCTTGGCCTGGGCGCCGAGATCGGTGCCGAGCTCGGTGAGGCCCTGATCGACCACGCCCTGGATCACCCGCCCCTCCGGCAGCGGCTCGGCGGCGGTGCCGGGATTGAAGGCGATGATGGCGTCGCCCACGAGCCCGACGCTGGCGAGCCGCGCCGACGCGTCGATCTTGGGCTCGACGATCTCCTCGAGGCTGATCCCGACCAGGACCCTGCCCACGCCCTCGAAGCGGATCGACTCCACCTGCCCGAGCTCGACGCCCGAGACCCGCACGGGCGAGCCGCGCTTGAGCAGCCCGGCGTCGGGAAAGACGATCTGGAGCTCGGGCGCGTTGCTGAAGCTGCGCCCGCCGAGCCACATGGTGCCGGCGAGAAAGAGCGCGACGGCGAGCAGCACCAGCGCCCCGACGGTCACCTCCTGCTTATGATGCAGATCCATGGGCGCTCACGCTGCTTCGGGGGTTTCGAAATCACGCTTCAGGAACGACCGCACCGACTCCAGCTCCGACTCGTGAAACTCCTCCGGCGTGCCCTGGAGCACGATCTTCCCGCCCGACAGGAGCGCCATCCGATCGGCCACCCGAAAGGCGCCGCGCACGTCGTGGGTGACCATCACGCTGGTGACGCTGAGCTCGGCGGAGAGCCGCTTGACCAGACTGTCGATGATGTCCGAATTGACCGGATCGAGCCCGGAGGTTGGCTCGTCGTAGAGCACGTAGGTCGGCTCGCCGGCGATGGCGCGGGCGATCCCGACCCGCTTGCGCATGCCGCCGGAGAGCTGCGCCGGGAACTTCCGGGCCACCTCGGGCTCGAGATTGACCAACCGGAGACATTCCAGCACCCGCGCCTGACAATAGCTCAGGTCCTTGTACTTGGTCTCGTCGCTCACGCCGAGTCGGACGTTCTCGAAGACGTCGAGCGAGTCGAACAGCGCCCCGTTCTGGAAGACGTACCCGATCCGCATTCGGAGCTCGGCCAGCGCCGCGCGCTTCAAGGTCGCGACGTTGAGACCGTCGACCATGATGATCCCCTCGTCGGGATGGATCAGGCCGTTGATGTGCTTGAGCAGCACGCTCTTGCCGGTGCCGGACTGGCCCAGCAGCGCGACGGTCTCGCCGTCGCCGACGCTGAAGTCGACCCCGTCGAGGACGACCTGCTCACCGAATCGCTTCTTCACCCCGCGAAGCTCGATCATCAGTTGAGCAGGATCTTGGCGAGGAGCGCGTTGAGGAGCAGGATCACGACCGAGCTCGCCACCACCGCCGCGGTGGTCGATCGGCCCACGCCCTCCGCGCCCTGCTTGGTGTTGAAGCCCATGTAGCAGGAGATCAGACCGATCGCCCCGCCGAAGCAGAGCGCCTTGATGACCGAGTAGTAACCGTCGAACGGGCGATAGAATGCCCGCGCGCCATAGGCGAAGTCGCTGTCGGTGAGCGGCAGCACCTGCTTGACCCCGGACCATCCCG
>JBFXAS010000311.1:0-5454 GCA_050184075.1 Gemmatimonadales bacterium | reverse complement strand
AGGGTCCGCCCGACCCGGTCGAAGAGCGGGTCGAGCAGAAATCCCACCGGGGCGAAGACCAGCAGTGCGAAGAGACCGGCCGCGATCGACACGTTGAGCACGATCAGCAGTCCGAAGATCAGCAGATTGTGGAGGTTGGCGAGCGGGGTGAGCCCGAGCGCCGCGCCGAGGGCGACCCCCGCGGCGATCTGCGCGGGCGAGCCGTCCGAATGCAGGGTCCGGAAGAGTCGTTGCAGCAGCTTGAGCAGCGTCAGCATCCGCCGACCTCCATCCCTCAAGCTATCCGGGAGGTCTCCCGGGATCGAGCGCGGGGCCGGATTGGCGCCACCCCCCGCGGCGGAGGGGGGCAGGGCTCACCGGCCGGGCGCCGGGGTTGCACCGAATTGAATATGACCTCATATTTTCCGCTGACCGGCGAGGTGTCGAGGCCCAGCGATGTCCAGCCGAAGCCCCAAGCGCAAAGCCGCGAGCGCCTCGCTCGGCTTCGTCGATTACCTCCGCCGCCGGCTGGAGGACGATCCCCCGGCCCAGAAGGGCGAGCGGACCCGCGCCCGCCTCACCCTCGCCACCGCCGAGATGCTCGAGGCCAGGGGCTACCACGCGATGCGGGTGGCCGACATCACCGCGGCCGCCGGCCTGGCCGACGGCTCCTTCTACGTCTATTTCAAGGACAAGCGCGAGGCCTCCCTGGCCGCGCTCTCCACCTATCTGAGCGAGTTCGTCGACCGCTTCGCCCCCCTCGAGGCGGTGGGCCGGTCCTTCGAGTCGATCCGGATGGCCCAGCGGCGCTGGCTCGACCTCTGCCGCGCCAACGCGGGGCTGATCCGCTGCCTCTTCCAGCTCGGCGACCAGGAGGCCGATTTCGCCAGACTGGTCGAGCGGACCACCCGCGACTGGCATCGCCGGGTGGCCGCCAGCATGGAGGCGGCCCGCCCCGGCGACGCCGAGGCGCGCCTGCTCGCGATCTACCTGATGGGCTCCCTGATGGACGAGCTGATCCGCAAGCTGATCGTGTTCCCCGACCGCGAGTTCCGGACGCTGCTCCGCGCCTGGGGCGCCGACGACGAGGCGGTCCTCGACGCGGTCTGCTTGCTCTGGATCCGTCTCTTCGATCCGGAGGCCCCGCCACCCGATGACCTGTCGCCCATCGTCGCCCGACTGGCCGCGATGATGTGGCCCGGATCGCCACGGCCGGCCGCCCAGAGGACCCGGGCCCGCCGGACGCCGAAGTAAACCGACTCGAGAGCATCCACCACCGGAGGCAAGGTGAGCACCACCAATCGCTATCAGTACCGTCCAGTCCGCTTCTTCGGCCTCACCCTGGTGGCCACCTGGGGATCGTGGCTGCTCGCCTACGCGCTCCAGTCGAACGAACGGTACGCCGGGGCGGCCGGCACGCTCACCACCCTCGGCTTGCTGATGCCCTTCGTGGTGACGCTCCTCATGGTCTTCGGCTCGGGCAACCGGGCGCTCAAGCGCGACTTCGCCGCCCGTCTGCTCCAGGCTCGGAGAATCCAGCCCCGCTACCTGGCGGTGGCCGTCGCGCTGCCGCTCGCCTTGATGGCCGCGGCGCTCTCGCTCTCGCTCCTGATCGGCGAGTCGAGCGATCAGCTCCGGCTCTCGAGCGACGAGGGGTTGGTCGGGATGATCGTGCTCGCCCTGGTGATCGCCCCGATCATCGAGGAGCTGGGCTGGCGCGGCTACGGGGTCGACAGCATTCGGGCCGGAGCCGGCCCGCTCAAGACCTCCCTGATCTTCGGCGTCCTCTGGTCGCTTTGGCACGCGCCGCTGACCCTGCTCGAGGGGACCTATCACCACGAGCTCGCCCAGATGGAGAACCCGCTCTATCTGGTCAACTTCTTCTTGAGCGTCATCCCGGTGGCCGTGCTGGCCAACTGGCTCTACTACCGGTGCGACCGCTCGATTCTGCTGGGGATCCTGTTCCACTCGGTGCTCAACGCCACGGCGGTGCTGCCCGACGCCACCCAGGTCACCAAGTGCCTGGTCACCGTCATCTACGCGGTGGTCACGATCGCGGTGGTGCGCTCCGATCGGACGATCTTCGGCGCGGGCCCCCGTAACTTCGTGACCGGCGACGACGCTAACGGTTGACCCCGGGGGCGGTCGAGCGAGCGGCGTCCGCCCGGACGCGTGCCGCCATGGCCGGCGTGTCTGACCCCGAGGTCATCCCGGCGGCGGCCACGCCACGCCCTGGGTCCTGCCGTAGCGGGTTTCCCGATCGTACTCGATCGTCCGGACCCGATAGCGACCCACCGCGCGCTGGGCCGCGGCATCGGCCTCGGCCAGGCTGCCGCATCGAGCCGACCGCCAGGAGCGCAGGGCGGCGAGCGCCTCGCTCGCCGCGCGCGCTCCGAGGTCTCGGTGTCCCCGCTCGTGGATCCGGAGCGCCGCGACGAAGGCCGCCCATTGGGATCGGAGCGCGGTGGGGGCCCTGGCTTCTCCGGGCCACCGGGGCAGGACCGTGTTGACCACCAGCTCGACCTCCAGGCGTCGGAGCCGGCACTCGCCGCGGGCCGGCGCCTGCTCGAGCCGCCAACGAACCGCCCATTCGGTGCACGCGAAGAGCGGCACGCCCTCGATCGTGGGCCCCCGCTCTAACAGGGCCGCGTGGAGCTCCTCGGCCGTCTCGCCGGTCACCTCGAAGTAAGAGTCGCGCTCCTGCAGCACGATCCCCGCCGGCACGCGGGGCGTTGGAGTCGAAGACGGTGCCGCGCACTGGCTCAGCCCGCCGGCCGCCAGCAGCGTGGCGAGTGAGCGAGCGCATGGCGAGCAGCGCCAGGTAGGCCTAACGGGACGGCCGACGATCGCCGATCCACCGGACGAGTGCGTCGACCAGGTCGCCGTCGAGGCTTCGGTCCGCCGAGTTGTAGCCGGTGAGGAGCAGCTGCTGGCTCGCGCGGAGCTCCTCGAGCGACCGCGTCTCCCGCTTCAGCACGTGATCCGCCAGCGGGCTCAGGTGGTGGTCGACCGGCTTGCCCGCGGAGCGGCGGACGGCCGCCAGCCGCTCCGCGTCCTCGACCGGATCGACCTGCACGTCCTTTCCGCCCTGCAGCACCAGCACGGGTGGTGCGATCGTGGCAGCCGCCTGCGCGGGCTCGAAGGCCACCAGCGCGCGTCCGATCCGGGCAACCGGGGGCGCCATCAAGGCCGTCAGGATTCCCACGATCTGCGGGTCCGACGAAGCCGATGTCGGGTCGACCTCCTCCCCGCCGACGAAAGCGCGCAGCGCGTCGCGGATCGGGGCCATCTGCGCCTCCATCTGGGCCGCCGTCAGCTTGGCGCCCCCCAGGATATTGTGCTCGATCTGCACCTCGAGCAGCTCGCGCATCGACCGGCCCGGTGCCGAGATCAGGATCACTCCCCGGATCTGCTCGCCACGGGCCTCGGCCAGGCGGGTGGCATGAATACCGCCTTCGCTGTGGCCCGCGACGAAGACGAGTGCCGGGTCGACCTCGGGACGGGCGCGCAGGACGTCGAGCGCCGCGCTCGCCTCGTCCCGGTAGGTGTCGAGGGTCAGCTCGGCGATCGGGAGGCCGGGGTTCTGACCGCTGAACGCCTTGTCGAAGCGGAGCACCGTCACGCCGCGCGCGGCGAGAGCCTCCGCAAGGAGCCGCCCGCTGCCGTTCGTGCCGGGCAGCAGCGGGCTGTTCCAGTCCCGATCGGTCGGCCCGCTGCCCGCGAGCAGCAACAGACCGGGGCCGGTGCCCTTCTCGGGACGGACCAGGGTGCCCGGAATCGTGCGCCCGCCGGCGACGAAGCTGATCTTCTCGGAGACGGTCGGCGTGGTATCGGTGGTCAACGGTCGACTCGCGAGCATCGCGACCAGCAGGACGCTGAGTGGCATGGGAGGAGGGGCTCGGTCTGGCGATCCGTCCGTCGAGCCTGGTGGGTCGGGGGTGGATCGGGTGCCACCCGATGATAGCGGGATCGGGCTCGAGCGGAAGCGGCCATCGAGCAGACGGCCAGACGCGCCGCGCGCGCGGCTCGGCCGGTCGCTAGAAGCGAAGCCCCACCAGCAACCCCAGCTCGGAATACGGGTCGCCGTCCAGCCACCGATCGCCCCGCCGCCATCGGGCCGAGAGCGACCACTCGACGCCGCCCAGCGCGACGCGCGCGCCCGCCTCCACGCTCGGCTCGACCCAAGCCCGACGGCTTCCGCCCGGCAGCTTGCTCCCGATCGCGCGGCGGTACGTCGGCCCGGCGGCCAGGAACGGCGCCACCACGGGGAAGGGGACGCGGACCTCGACCGCGCCGGTCAGGCCGAGCAGTGAGTGGGCGCTGGGCTGGGCGAGGCAGCCGCCGGTGACCGGAATGCAGATGGCGATCTGGTCGCCGGCTCGAAGCGCCGCGAAATCGCCCTCGGCCCGGACGCCCACCCAGCGTGCGAGTCCGACCGAGGCGGACAGCACGAGGCCCAACCCGGAGAAGCCGCCGAGGGGGCCGTTCTGGTCGACGTACTGACCTGCTGCCCCCAACCGGAGGCCGTGCTGGCCCAGCGCCTCCGCGGGGGCGCCGAGCAGAGCCGCGAGCAGTGCTCCGAGGAAGCAGGGAGAGCGACGCATGGCGCTCCAAGGCTATCGCCGGACCGGCTGCGCCGCAGTGCGGTGGCGCACAGGCCCCGCCGCGGCCTCTCAATGCCGACGCCGGTTCAGAAGCGGCGGAGGCCGATCTCCCGGCCCAGCCAGGCGAGCATCTCGCCGGTCGCCTCGGGGCTCAAGCCGTGGCCGGTGCCGTACCAGGTGACCGTCTTGGGCTCGCTCGCGGCCTCGTGGAGCGCGATGGCCGCCGCCGTGCTGACCGCCTGGTCCTGGCGCGCCGACTGGAGCAGGAGCGCGGCCGGCCGGGCGCGCCCCACGAACCGGATCGGCTCGAGCGGGCGCATCGCGCGGAGCCACCGCTCCCACGCGGCCGGGTCGATGCCCGGGGGCGGGGCTGCCCCGACCTCGCCTAACGTGAAGTGCGACACCAGGCCGCCGTCTCCCACCTGGAGCACGTAGGCCCGGATCCGCCGCTCGACGCCGGCGAGGAGCGCGCCCATCGCGCCCCCGTAGCTCCGGCCCACGTAGCCGAGCCTGGCGGGGTCGACGTCCGAGCGGGCCAGGAGCACGTCGACCGCCCGCTGCAGATCCACGATCAGGTGCACCTGGTCGACGCTGTCCTGAGTCGTGAAGGTGACCGGCGGCTCGAGCCGCCGCGCCCACGGAGCTTCGAGCGCGATCGCCACCGCGCCCGCCTGCGCCACCGCCATCGCGTTGGCCATCACGTGGGTCCTGAGCACCGCGATCAATCTGCTGTCGACCCGACCCGGGGCGCCATTCTGGACGACGACGCCGGGGAAGGGGCCCGGCCCGGCTGGAACGAGGAGGAGACCGGTGGCACGGCCACCCTTCGGGCTCGCGAAGCAGATCTCGAGGATGGCCACCCCGTTCACGA
>JBFXAS010000310.1:0-5471 GCA_050184075.1 Gemmatimonadales bacterium | reverse complement strand
TGGCCGAGGCCGCTCGGAAGCGGTTGGTGTTGCCCACGATGTAAGTGGTGAGGATGCCGCCGCCCGAACAGCCGTAGACGAAGAGGTTGTCGGGGTCGACGTAGCCCTTGGCGATCACCTCGTCGACGCCCTTCATCAGGTCGGGCATGTCGGCGCCGGGGTAGTCGTGGTTGATCGCGTTCGCGAACGCCGTGCCGTAGCCGGTCGAGCCGCGCGGGTTGGTGTAGAGGACCACGAAGTCGTTCGCCGCGTGGTCCTGGAACTCGAAGCTGAAGCCGCCGTTGTACATCGCGTGCGGGCCGCCGTGGATGGCCAGGATCAGCGGGTACTTCCGCGAGGGGTCGAAGTTCGGTGGCTTGACGATCCAGCCCTGGACCTTGAGCTCGCCCGACTGATACCAGAGCTCCTCCACCTCGCCCAGCGTCACCCCCGCGAGCGCGTCGGCATTCACCGCGGTGAGCCGGGTGACCTTCTCGGGCGCGGCGAGAGCGAAGCGGTAGATGTCGCCGGGCTCGGTGGCGCTGGCGACGGTACCGACCGCGACGCCCTCCCGGGTGAAGGTCGAGAGGTCGAGCAGCTGCTTGCCGCTGGTCAGCTGCCGAACGCCGCCCTGCAACGAGACGAAGTGCAGGCCGCGATAGCCCTCGCGGCTCACGTCGAAGTAGAGCCCGCTGCCGTCCGGCGCCCACTGCATCCCGCCGGACTGGCGATCGTAGTCGCCCGAGATCTTCCGCGGCGACGAACCGTCGCGGTTCATCACCCAGATCTGCTGGTTCCGGTAGGTGTCGTGGTGCTCCTCCCCGGCGATGTAGGCGATCAGCTCGCCGTCCGGCGAGGGCACCGGGCCGCCGTCGGGGCCGCGCCGATCGGTCAGCCGGCGGATCTCGCCATCGGCCACCCGGACCGCGTAGAGCTCCGACTCCTGCCAGTTCGCGGGCCGATCGGCGTCCTCGGCGCGGTAGGAGGTGAAGTAGATCTCGGTGCCGTCGGGGCTCCACTCGACGCCGTTGTCGTTCCAGGGTCCCGAGGTCAGCTGACGCGCCGTGCCGCCGTCCGCCGGCACCACGAAGAGGTGAGTCCAGCCGGTGTCGACGTAGCCGGTCCGGTCCCGCCGATACGCCGCCCGCTCCACCACCTTCGGCTCGCCCGTCCACTTGGCGCCTTCCGGGCGTCCCGGCAGCTGTACCCCGGCGAAGCTGGCCACGTCGTCGACCTGGCTGGTGAAGGCGATCCACTTTCCGTCCGGAGACCACGAGGCATTGGACGGCCCGTGCGCGAGGCGGGTGACCTGGCTCACCGCGCCCTCGGCGTCCATCCAGCGGACGAAGAGCTGGGCGCCCCGCGGCTCCCCCTCCTTCACGAAGAGGATCCTGGAGCCGTCCGGTGACCAGCGGGCGCCGCCGCCCTCGATCAGATGGCGGGCGTGCGACCCGTCGGCGTTCATTATCCAAAGGGCCGACTGCCGCCGGTCGTTCACCCGGTCGATCCACCCCCGGGTATAGGCGATTCGGGAGCCGTCCGGCGAGATCTGGGGGGAGGAGACGGACTCCATCTCCAGATAGCGCTCGAGCGTGAGGTGCTGGGGCGCCTGAGCGCCGGCGCGCGGGGGAACCAGCCAGGCCAGCGCGACGATCGGGAGCACCCGGCGAACGGGGCAACGGAACATTGACGGCCTCCTGCGGCCTGGGCGGACACGGTGGGGAGCGGCGCTCCCCCAGAGTACCGAATTTGCCCGGGCCTCGTAAGGCGTGGCGCCAGAGCGAGTTCCGCTCCAGGCGCGAGGTCGGAGCCCGGTCCCGCTCTCCGACCGACGAATTGATTCCGGAGGGTGTCCTGCGCTATACTTCCCGGCTCTCGACCACCCCGGATTCGCCGGGTTGGTTGCGCGGGATCACCTTCCAGCCCCGGCGCCCCGCCGGGTCGAAACCGTCCGGATATTTCCATGACCAAGTCCCATCGTTCTCACCGCGCCGATCCCTTCGCGACGCCCACGGGCCTCCGGGTTCGCAGCGACCTCTACGACGAGCAGTACTCCGACGAGGAGTACGAGAGCATGCTGTCCCTCTACGAGGGCACCATGGCGCAGATCGCCGAGGGCGAGATCGTGATGTCGAAGGTGCTCCGAGTCACCGAGAACGCGGTGATCCTCGACGTCGGCTTCAAGTCGGAGGGCTCGGTCGCGATCGACGAGTTCAAGGAGCGGCCGAACGAAGGCGACGAAGTCGAAGTCTTCCTCGAGCACCTCGAAGATCAGGAAGGCGCCGTCGTGCTTTCGAAGAAGAAAGCCGACTTCATGCGGGTCTGGGAGAAGATCCGGGTCGCGTACGAGAGCGATCAGCCGGTCGAGGGCACGCTCAGCAAGAAGATCAAGGGCGGCGTGGTGGTGAGCGTGATGGGGGTCGACGCGTTCCTGCCCGGCAGCCAGATCGCGCTTCGCCGGGTCCCGAACATCGACGAGCTGCTCGGCCAGAGCTACGAGTTCAAGATCATCAAGCTCAACAAGCGCCGGCGGAACATCGTGGTCTCCCGCCGGGTGATCCTCGAAAACGAGCGGGCCTCGAAGCGCGAGCACCTGATGAAGGAGCTCGAGGTGGGACAGGTCCGGAAGGGCGTGGTCAAGAACATCACCGACTTCGGCGCCTTCATCGACCTCGGTGGCGTGGACGGACTGCTCCACATCACCGACATGTCGTACGGACGGGTCTCTCACCCGAGCGAGCTGCTGAAGATCGGCCAGGAGGCCGAGATCAAGATCCTCGACATCGACTGGCAGCGCGAGCGGATCTCGCTCGGCATGAAGCAGCTCCAGCCGTATCCGTGGAAGGACATCGCCGAGAAGTACCCGGTCGGCACCCGAGTGCAGGGCAAGGTGGTCTCGATCACCAACTACGGCGCCTTCGTGGAGCTCGAGCCCGGCATCGAGGGTCTGGTCCACATCTCCGAGATGAGCTGGACCCGGAACGTCCGCCACCCGTCGAAGATCGTCTCCATCGGCGAGACCATCGAGGCGGTGGTCCTGAAGGTCGACGAGCAGGACGAGAAGATCTCCCTCGGCATGAAGCAGACCGAGCAGGATCCGTGGATGGTGCTGCCGCAGAAGTACCCGGTGGGCACCCGGATCCAGGGCAAGGTCCGCAACCTCACCAGCTTCGGCGCCTTCGTCGAGATCGAGCCCGGCATCGACGGCCTGATCCACATCTCCGACATGTCCTGGACCAAGCGGGTCCAGCACCCGTCGGAGGTGGTCAAGAAGGGCGACGCTGTGGACGTCGTGGTCCTGAACATCGATTCCGACAACAAGCGGATCTCGCTCGGGCTCAAGCAGGCCGAGGAGGATCCGTGGCTCTCGATCGGCGAGACCTATCCGGTCGGGACCGCCATCAAGGGTCGGATCGTTCGGATGATGGACAAGGGCGTCGTGGTGGACCTCGGCAACGACCTCGAAGGCTTCGCGCCGATGTCGCAGCTCGGGTTCGACAACGTCGTCAATCCGGGCGACGTGGTGCAGGAGCATCAGGTGGTCGACGCCGAGGTGATCGAGGTCGACCCGATCCATCATCGGATCGTGGTCGCGGTCAAAGGCTATCCGGAGGACGAAACGGGCGCTCCGCCCAAGCAGGAGCCGATCGTCCTGCCGCCGGACGATCCGACCGAGTGAGCCGCACCGTGTGAGCGACGGACCGCGGGCGCGTCGAGTCTACTCGACGCGCCCGTCGTCATTCCAGCTCCACCCCCAGCCCGTCGGCGATCCGGTTCACGAACGCGAAGTAGCCCACGATGGCGGCCAGGTCGTGGATCGCCCGGTCGTCGAAGCCGTGCGCCCGGAGCCGCTCGACGTCTTCACGACCCATCGCGCCCGGCGTGCGGGTGAGCTTGTCGGCATAGTCGAGCAACGCCCGATCGGTCCCGACGAGCGGCGCGCGCCCGTAGTCCCGACGGAGCGCCTCGACCAGCGCCTCCGCCTCGGCATCCGCCATCCCGGCCGCCAGCAGCTTACGGAGACCCGCCCCGTGATGGGGGAGTCTAGAGTGGCACCCGTTGGTGGCCGAGACGACCAGCGCCACCATCTCGCGCTGCACCCGGCTGAGCGGCCCCGGACCCCGCATCAGCTCGACATAGAGCTCGTAGTGCTGCCGCATCACCCTGGGGTGGATCCGGTGGATCTGGATGATGTTGTCCGGGTCCGCGACCCGGTCCTTCGGATCGAGGCTGTCTTCGGGCGGATAGGCGATGTGGGCCACGCGAACACCTCCCTTGCGCGGGTAAGGTAAGCGCTGATCCGCGAGTGGCGACCGGGCAGCGCGGATGCGCCGGCGTCCAGCGGCTCGACCGGTCCGGCACCGCCGCCGCATCGCCAGGCCCCCGGGGGCGCGGCGCACCGGCTCCGGCAACTGGTGGATCGCATTACATTCTCGCCCTATGTCCAACTCCCGAAAGCAGCTGGAAGAGCTCAACCGACGCCGCGCGCTCGCCGAGCAGGGCGGGGGGCCCGACCGGATCGCGCAGCAGCACAAGAAGGGCAAGCTCACGGCCCGCGAGCGTCTCGATCTCCTGCTCGACGAAGGGAGTTTCGTCGAGCTCGACCGCTTCGTGGTCCATCGCGCCACCGACTTCGGGTTGGCCGATCAGCAGGTTCTGGGCGACGGGGTGGTCACCGGGTATGGCCGGGTCGATGGCCGTCTGGTCTACGTCTTCTCCCAGGACTTCACGGTCTTCGGCGGATCGCTGTCGGAGACCTTCGCCGAGAAGATCTGCAAGGTGATGGATTTGGCGGTGCGGAACGGCGCGCCGGTGATCGGGCTCAACGATTCCGGCGGGGCCCGGATTCAGGAAGGGGTCGCGTCGCTTGGCGGCTACGCCGACATCTTCCTCCGCAATACGCTGGCCTCCGGGGTGGTGCCGCAGATCTCTGCCGTGCTCGGTCCCTGCGCGGGGGGGGCGGTGTACAGCCCCGCGATCACCGACTTCATCTTCATGGTGCGAGGGGTGAGCTATCTCTTCGTGACCGGCCCCAACGTGGTCAAGACGGTCACCCACGAGGAGGTCAGCTTCGAGCAGCTGGGCGGCGCCGACGTCCACGGCGAGACCTCGGGCGTGGCCCACGCGGTCTACTCGAGCGAGCCCGAGTGCCTCGCCGCGATTCGCGAGCTGCTCGGCTATCTGCCCTCGAACAACGTCGACGATCCGCCTGAGCTGGCCTCGGACGATCCCGAGGATCGTCGCGAAGAGTCGCTGCTCGACGTCATTCCCGAGTCGGCCAGCAGCCCGTACGACATGCACGAGGTGATCCGCGCGGTGGTCGACCACGGCGCCTTCTTCGAGATCATGCCGGGCTTCGGCGGCAACATCCTGGTCGGCTTTGCCCGCCTCGGCGGCCGCTCGGTCGGCGTGGTGGCCAATCAGCCGGCGGTGCTCGCCGGGGTGCTCGACATCAACAGCTCCACCAAGGCCGCGCGCTTCGTCCGCTTCTG
>JBFXAS010000309.1:0-5486 GCA_050184075.1 Gemmatimonadales bacterium | reverse complement strand
GGAGCAGCACCACGATCTCGGTGGCGCCATCGCTCAGGTCGAGCAACCGCTGCGCCTGATCCAGCGGCAATACCGTGACGATGTCGTCCCATCTCGGGATGCCGCTCTCGGCCAGCCCGCCGACGACCAGACGAATCCCGCCCAGCGACCGGTAGGCGGTCTGACCCAGCAGCACGATCGTGTCGCCGACTTCCACCCCGAGCCGCCGGGCCAGGCCGACGCCGAGCAGGGCCTCCGCCTCGCCGGGACGCGGCGTGATCCCGCTCCCGGTGATCGCGGCCGGATCGAGATAGCCGCGCTCCGCCTCGATGTCGACGCCGAGCAGCAGCGCGGGTCGGTTGCTCTCGGCGCCGTCCACCAGCACCGAGGCGCGGATCCGCGGCAGCACCGCCTTCACCCCATCCACCGCGCGCAGCGCCGCGACCCGGCGCTCGACCGAGGAGACGTTGAGGTGTACGGGCAGGAAGGCTTCGCGCTCGCCGTAGCCGGCGGCGCGCACCCTGACGTGCCCCGTCTCCAGTCGGGCGAACGAATCCAGCAGCGTGCCGAGCATCCCGCCCGCGAGCGCAAGCCCCACGATCGACGCCGCCACCGCCACCGCGATGGCGGAGGCGGAGAGCAGGGTGCGGCGCCCGTGGCGCCGGGCGTTGCGCCAGGCGAGCCCGAGTAGTGGCACCCGGCCGCGGACCTCAGACATGGCGAAGGGCCTCCACCGGGCGCTCCCGACCCGCCCGCACGGCCGGATAGACCGAGGCCAGGGCGGAGAGCACCACGGTCGCCAGGACCCCACCGATCAGCGCCGCCGGCGCCACGGCCGGGTAGACCCGCTCCCGGACCGGATAGCCGAGATCGACGTCCCCGTAGAGCGCCTGGAAGTCGATTCCGCCGGAGAGCCCCGCGACGACCAGCAGTGCCAGCGCGGTGCCGACCACCGCGCCGGACAAGCCGATCATCGCTCCTTCGGTGAGAAAGAGGCGGCGGACCCCGCTCGCGCGGAGCCCCATCGCCATGAGCATCCCGATTTCGCGGGTCCGCTCGTACGCCGCCATCAGGATCGTGTTCGTCACCCCGACCATCGCCAGCAACACGAAGATCGCGACCATCACCCCGCTGCCCGCGCGCTTGCTCTCGACCAGCGCCATCAGGTTCGCCTGCTGCTCGCGCCAGCCTCTCACCTCGAAGCCGCCCTCGCCGAGCGCCGTCGCGAGCCGCTCGAGCACCGCAGCCTCGCGGCGGCCGTCGAAGCGCACCGCAACCTCCGTCGCCCGGCCGTCGAGGCCCAGCATCCGCTGCGCGAGCGCGAGCGGAACCAGCACGCTGCCCCGATCGATGGCCGGATTCCCGGTGCCGACCAGACCCACGACGGGCAGATCGAGCGCCTCGTACGCCCCCGCGGAGGTCACCACCAGGACGGTGATCCAGTCGCCCGGGCCGAGACCGAAGAGACCCGCGAGGCCGTTGCCAAGCAGGACCGCTTCGTCGCCGGGCTCGAGATACCGCCCCGAGGTGACCGCGCGGTCCAGCCGAAAGACCCCGCTCTCCGCGCCGCCGAGCGCGAGCCCGACGCCCAAAGCGGGGATCTGCTCCCGGCCGTCGGAGAGCCGCGCCTGGAAGGAGAGCTCCGGCGCCGCCGCGGCCACGCCGTCGACCGCGCGCACCCGCTCCGCCAGCGCCGCCAAGTCGCCCAGGGTGCGATCGAGCGGCAGCTCCTCGCGCTCGGCGAAATACCCGGCGGCGAACACCTTGGCGTGCCCGGTCTGATAACCGATCAGGTTGTCGAACGATTGTTCCTCGATCCCGCGGAGCAGCGCGACCAGGAACTGGAGCAGCACGATGGAGAACGCGACCGTCGAGGCGGTGATCGCCGTGCGACGCCGGTTCCTGGCGAGATTGCGGAGGGCGAGCCTCGCGAGCGCGAGCGCGGGCAGTCGGCCCACGACGGGGTCAGCCACCGTCCTCGCCGTTCTTGCGCTCGTCCGACTCGATCCGCCCATCGCGAAGCCGCACCAGGCGGCTCGCGTGCGACATCACCAGGGGGTCGTGGGTCGAGAACACGAAGGTCGCGCCCGAGGTCTGGTTCATCGTGCGCATCAGGGCCATCACTTCGCCCGCCGTGTCGCTGTCGAGATTGGCGGTCGGCTCGTCAGCCAACACCAGGGCGGGACCCTTCACCAGCGCCCGGGCGATCGCCACCCGCTGCTGCTGGCCGCCGGAGAGCTCCGCGGGCCGGCGGTCCGCCATACCCGCGAGCCCCACCTGCGCGAGCATCGCCTCGGCGCGGCGCGCGCGCTCGCCCGCGTCGGCCACGCCGAGCAGCAGGAGGGGAAACTCGACGTTCTCCCGCGCGGTCAGCACCGGAATCAGGTTGAAGGTCTGGAAGACGAACCCGAGGTGGGCGTTGCGGAAGTCGGCGAGGGCGTCGTCGGAGAGGCCGGTGGTGCTGCGCTCTCCGATCTCCACCGTCCCGCTCGAGGGCAGGTCGAGCGCGCCCAGCAGATTGAGCAGCGTGGTCTTGCCGGAGCCCGACGGGCCGGCCAGCGCGAGGAAGCTGCCGCGCTCGATCGACAGGGTCACACCCCGCACCGCCGGGACCTCGCGTCGGCCGAGCCGGTAGCTCTTCTCCACCCCGTTGAGCGTGGCGACGGGCGCCATGGGCGACTCCTCCGAGCTCGCGATTCGCTGGAAAATAACTTACGACATAGTAAGTTTATCGCAAGCGCTCCCCACACTCGACCAGGACGCCCGTGCCCAGGCCACCGACCAAGACCGACGCCGAGATCCTCGCCGCAGCCGCGCGCATCGTGCTCCGAGACGGGACCCTGCCGACGCTCGCCAGCGTCGCGCGGGAGGTCGGCCTCTCGGGGCCCCGGCTGGCCCAGCGCTTCGGCTCGCGGCGGGGCCTGCTGCTGGCCATGGCCAAGCAGAACTTGGCGCGCGCCAACGCCCAGCTCCGGGCCGTCCGCGCCAGCGCCACCGGCTCGGCGATCGACGCCCTGCTCCGCGTGATCGACGCGGGCATGGCCGGCGTCGACGCGCAGGCGCTCACCAACCTCTTTCTCTCGGGCGTCCAGGAGACCCAGCGCGATCCCGAGCTCCGCGGTCTGAGCCGGGCCATCGGGCGGATCAAGCTGCGGGCGGTCCGGGACCATCTCGATCTGGCCGTCGAGCGGGGCGAGCTCGCGCCCACCGCCACGACGCGGCTCGCGCGGATGGTGCTGGCCCTCTCGGCCGGCAGCGTGCTGCTCTCCTTGAGCGAAGGGAACGGAAGGCCGCCGGCGAGCCATCTGAAGCGGGACCTGCGGGAACTGCTCGCCCCCTATCGGACGTGATCAGGCGGCCGGGCCGACCCCGGCGGAACGGATCGGCTTCCCGCGGAGCCTCAGGTGCGCATATAGGTGAGCCCGGCCCGCTGCGCCTTCTCGACCGCGATCACCATCGCCGGCACCACCACCACGCCCGGCAGCAGATTCGCCAGGATCTCCTGCCGCACCGCCGCGACGTCGGCGCCCTGCGCCAGCCTGGCGCTCCACCGATCGAACGCGTTGCGGCACATCAGAAAGGTCGCCCCCTTCTCGACGAGGCTGGCGATGTTGGCGTCGGCCATCGCCCCCGTTCAGGAAGACCGGGTCGCCTTCGCGCGGGGACGCGAACCAGTTCCGGGTGATCGGGTTCTTGCTGCGCGGGTCCAGCAGATTGAGCGCCGCACCGACCTGGTACTTCTCCCACACCAGATCGTTCCAGGCGAGCGGCGTCGTGCTGCCGTAGAAGGTGCCGACCACGTTGATCTCTTCAGGCCTGGCTCCATAGACCGACCGGTAGGTCTCGATGAAGTTCCGCATGTGGATCAAGCCGACGCCGTCGTTGTGCGCGTTGAAGTCGAACAGCTGACGGTGCTTGCCGGTCAACCGCTCGAGCCACTTGTCGTGCTCCTGCTGCCCGGCCACGGACGCAGCCGCTTCGAGCCGCCCGGCGGCCAGCCCCACCGCCGCCGCCAGCGCGCCAGCCGCCCTTCCCAGAAAGCCGCGCCTCGGCGTCGCCCCACCGAACCCCTCGCTCATGGTCGCACTCCTTCGGGCCTTTTGTGGATGTCCACCCGCTCGCCCGGTGATCGGGAGCGGTCAGCCGCCCGGCCCGGCGGCCGGAAGCAGCGGCGCGAGCGGTCCGGGCTCGTTCTTCGCCGCCCGGGTCCGGTAGGCGACGTCTGGCGGCGCGTCGCCCAGAGGCCAGTCTGCCTCCTTGCCGACGAAGTCGGGTCTCGGCTGCAGCGTCATGTAGCGAGCCACGTCGAACGCTTCCTGGTCGGTCAGGGTGCCCGGCAGATCGAATGGCATGTTGTGGCGGATGAAGGCGGCCGCGGTTCGGAGGCGCGACATCCCCGCACCGATGTTGAACGACCGCGGTCCCCAGAGCGGGGGATAGCGCGCGGGATCGCCCTTAGGGTCCGGATTCGGGAGACCCTCGCCGTCGGCCCCGTGACAACGGACGCACTGCGCGACATAGACCCGACGCCCACGGGTGCTGTCACCCTCGAGCGGGGTGAGCCGGGCGAAGCCCTGGCCTTCGACCTGGCCCGGGGGCGCGACGTTGCGGGAGAGGAAGGCGTAGTAGGCGACCATGTCGGCGAGCTCGGGGCTGCCCTCGGGCAGCGCGCTGCCGTTCATGCTGCGCTCGAAGCAGTTGTTGATCCGCTCCTCGATCAGGTTGATCCGGGCGTTCCGGCTGCGATACTCGGGAAACCGACTGTAGACCCCCACCCACGGCGCGGAGAGCGCCCGGGTGCCGGCGTCCAGATGGCAGCTGGTGCAGCGGAGCGCGTTGCCGACGTGCGCCGGGAGGCTGTCGCCGGTCGCCGTGAGCAGCGCCCGGCCCCGTCGAATCGACGCGCCAAGCGCGTTGTCGGGAATCGAATCGTCCGGCAGGACCGGAAGCCGCCACACGGCCTCCGACCCGGCCGTGGAGGCGGGGGCCGGAGCGGGCGGCGCCGGCGGCTCGGGACTGCAAGCGACGACCAAGGCGATCGCGATCGGCATCCGACAGGCGGTCCTCATGGGATGGAACTTAGGAATCGGCCCCGACCCCGGCAAACGCGGCAGGACGAGCCCACCCTGACGGTTCCTCCGTGCTACGCATGACCCATCGAGACGCGCGACCGACCCGACTATATTCGCCCGCAAATGACCCCTCGTTCTCTCGTCATCCTCGCGTCCACCACCGGTTTGGCCGCCCTCGCGCCGGCTCGCGCCTCGGCCCAGGTCGAGCTGCAGCTTTTCGGCGGGTCCGCCGTGAGCGCTCCCCTCCCGATCACGATCAGCCAGGCCGGCGAGCCCGACATCCATTTCACAGCGCGCTGGGCCACCCGACCGGGCCGCGCGGCCCGGTACTATGCCTGGCGGATCGGGTTCTGGCGCGGGAACAAGGGCTGGCGGTTCGATCACACCCATCACAAGATCTACCTCACCAACAACCCACCCGAGGTCGACACCCTC